>JACTVT010000001.1 GCA_014465955.1 Eubacterium sp.
TGTAATATCGATATTTCAAATTTTTAGAAATGAGGTAATTCTTTATGGGAAAAGATTTAAAAGGAAAGGAAATAGGTAAAGGTCTTCATCAAAGAAAAGACGGCAGATATGAGGCGAGAGCACAGATTAATGGAAAAACCATAGATATTTGTCATAAAAGTATAACTGCTTTAAGAAAAATATTTGAAGAAGAAAAAGCAAAAACATTAAGAGATGAATGTAATTACAGACCAAATGAAACATTGTTATCTTGGTATAATGAATGGTTTGAAAAATGTAAAGCACCGCAATTAAAAAATGAATTATGTGCAAAAAAGTATGATGCAAAAATCAAGAATACATATTTATCTATTCTTGGTGAGAAAAAACTTGAGTATTTATCTCAGTTAGATATTCAACAGGCTACTAATGAACTTATAGCAAAAGGTTATGTTCAAAGAACATTGGAGGAGGCTTTAAGTGCCATCAAACAATGTATAGATGCTGCTATTGCTAATAAAATAATGCAGCATAATGTGTGTCTTGGTGTATGTGTAAAAGATGCTAAACCTATTGCCGAGCGTAGAGTCCTTGAACATTGGGAACAGGATTTATTTATATCTCAGATTAAAGGAACATTTTATTACGAGCCATATATGATTCTGATGCTTACAGGAATGAGGATAGGGGAGTTTTCTGCATTGAGATGGAGTGATATAGATTTTTATAAAAAAGAAATTTATATTAAACGCTCGATGTCAACTGCATATATAGATGGTATAAAATATGAAGAGATAACTTCTCCTAAAACAATATCAGGCTTCAGAACGATACCATTCTTTAGTAATGTGGAACAATTATTTAAGGATTGGAGAGATAAGCAAAGTATTTGTAAAAGTAAAATGGGAAAGAGATGGAGAGCCAAAGAAGAATTCGGTGATTTGGTTTTCACTACAAAATATGGCTCTCCCTTAACAAGATATGCTTTAGCTCACACTACACAACTCATAGTTAAGAATATGCGTGCTATTGAAGGATATAATGCTCAAAATGAAGGTCGAGAGCCAAGATTTATTGATAATATATATCCACACGCATTTAGACACACTTTTGCTACAAGATGTTTTGAGAAAAAGATGGAGCCGTATTTTGTTCAAAAGATTATGGGACATGCTAATTACAGTACAACATTATCCTATACTCATATATTAGAAAATAAGTCCAATATGGAAAAAATGAAAGGTGAGGACTTACTCGGATTAGTCTCATAATTGCTGACGGTATTTGTTGACAGCAGTTGTTAATTTATGATATCATAATGTGGCAAAATAAGTTTTAAGGCAATGAAAATGAGATGCATTTAATCTGCACTTAAAACACACAAAGTCAAAATTGAGGCAGCCGATGAATTAAATGTTGCGGACACACCGAGTTTAAGCCGAATTTGAAATTTTTTTTGCAATTCAGATAAATGGTTAATATTTAACGGCTGTCGAAAGACAGCCGTTTTTTTATAGTAAGAATTAAGTAGGGGTCGGCGTCCTCGACGACCCGTTTTAATAAAGGCAGAGTATTTATGAAAGCAGTTCTTATTAACGGCAGTGCATTTGGTTTTAATCGTTAATTTTTGTTGCAATTCGGTGCATGTTATGCTATATATGAAGTAGCAGATATTTTTTATTAAAAATTTAGAAAAGGGTGCTGAGTTATGAGCCGTATTTTAAAAATTATAGCATCAGTTCTGGCAGTGTTTATTTTTTCTTCATCAGGTGAAATTGCGTCATATGAACCTCTTGACAGTGATAATCTTAAATTGAATTTTACGGTTATTTCAGACGGTCATATAGAAGGCAATAATTCCCAAAGGCATAAAAATTACGGTGAGGCGTTTTGTGATATGGCAAGTGCCGAAGAAATAAGCAAAGCGCTTGTTATGGTAGGGGATAATACTATGAACGGTCAGGGCATTGAAGAGGCTATGCTTTACGGTCTTATGAATAAATATAATAAGATTGAAAATGTGCTTATGGCTGTCGGCAATCACGAGGTTTGCAGAGATGATACTGATTTTGAAAAACTTGAAAAGCGTTTTATAAAATATAACAATGCTTTTCTTGAACATAAAATTGATAAACTTTATCACAGTCAGGTGATTGACGGTTACCATTTTATAATTCTTGCAACAGACCGCAATTCGGGCGTTGAACAGTATATTTCAGACGAGCAGTTTGAGTGGCTTGACAATGAACTGAAAACGGCGGCTGAAAGCGGAAATCCCGTGTTTGTTTTTAACCATTGGCCTATGAACGACATTTTTTCACAGGTTTGGCCAGAGGGTCACGTAGGTGAGCAGAGCGAACGCCTTCATCAGGTTTTGACAAAATATGACAGCAGAATTTTTCTTTTTACGGGTCATCTTCATATGGGCATTTTTGAAAATGATTACGGCATTAAGGAAGACGGTAAAATTACATATATCAACGTGCCTTCGTTTGGCTCGGAAAATGACGACGGCGACGCAGATGTTCAGGACACGGGAATGGGTTTGCAGGTTGAGGTTTATGATACACAGTTAGTTGTAAGAATACGCAATTTCGTAACCCATCAATGGACCGATTATGAATATCATTTTGATATTTAAACGGTAAATTGATTGAATTTTAAAATGTTTTAAAGGCTGAGGATAAAGATGATTGAGATTAAAGACGGTGACAGTATTTTATTTTTGGGTGACAGTATAACGGATATAAAATTCAACAGACAGTTTTCATATAAAATTCACGGCGCAAATATTTATGCTCTTCAAACAGCGAAAAGCCTTAAAAAGAAACATAAAAAATTAAAATTTTTTTATAAAGGTATTGCGTCAGACAGAACATATCTTGTTTATGACAGACTGACCAAAGACTGCATAAATCTGAAACCCGATATAATTGTTATGCTGATTGGTGTAAACGATGCGTGGGAGCATTATGTGCCCGATCAGTATCCGCCTCTTGTAAGACCTATGAAACCGCATATGCGTGAAATATACAGGCGGCTGAAAGCAGAACTTCCGAATACACGATTGCTTGTTCTTTTGCCGTTTCTGATTGACACAATGCCTGAAAAAGCACCGTTTCATAAAATTCTTGATGAATACAGGCAGGTGCTTGCAGATATGGCGCATGATAACGGCGCCGAAATAATAGATTTACAGGCAGTGTTTTATGATGCCGAGCGGGAGATTCCGCCTGCAAAACTTGCCGTTGACGGTGTGCACCCTACAAATCTGGGGCATAAGATTATTGCAGATGAAATTTTGAAAGTGTTAAAATAGGTGAACTGTATGACTCCCCGTGATTTTATAGATTACTGCCTTTTAAAAACAGGCGCATATGAGGATTATCCATTTGGTCTTGAAACCACAATAATAAAGGTTGAGGGCAAAATTTTTGCGCAGTTTTTTAAACTTGACGGCAAGGATACGGCAACATTTAATGCTGACAGGTTGACAAGCGAATTTTACAGAGCGCAGTACCCGAATACAGTGGTAAGAGGGTGGCACTGCCCGCCTGTTCAGCAGCCTTATTTTAATACACTTCCGCTTGACGGCACACTTGATGATACGGTTATAAAAGAAATGATTGATAACAGTTATAATTATGTTGTTTCAAAACTGCCGAAGTATAAGCAGAAGGAACTGAAAAAGATTTAAGGAGAAGTTTATGAGAACGCTTTATGTATCGGATTTGGACGGAACACTTTTAAACAGCAGTCAGACAACTTCTGATTACACCAATACTGTAATAAATAGTTTGGTCGAAAAAGGCGTTCTTTTTTCTTTTGCAACTGCACGCAGTCATTCCACTGTCGGCAAGGTTGCAGGCGGAATATCAGTCAGTATACCGATTTCAGTTTATAATGGCACATTTATAGCGGATAATTTAACCGGAGAAAGGCTTGTTTCAAACTTTTTTGAAAATGATATAAAAAATCTTATTTCCGATTTGCTTTCCTGTGGTATATACCCAGTGGTATACAGTATTATTAACGGTGAGGAAAAATTTTCTTACATTAAGAATAAATGCAGTGACGGGCAGAAAAGTTTTATTGAGTCACGCAAAGGTGATAAGCGTGATAATCCAGTTTGCAGTGAAACAGATTTGTTTTGCGGTAAAATTTTTTATGTTTCCTGTATCGGCGAGAAAAAGCATCTTTTTCCGTTTTATAATAAGTATAAAGAAAAGTATGATTGCTTTTTTCAAAAGGATATTTGTTGCGGTCCGTACTGGCTTGAATTTATGCCGAAAAATTCATCTAAGGCTGATGGAGTTCTTCGGTTGAAAAGGTTTTTGAACTGTGATAGAATTGTTGCTTTCGGTGATGGACTTAATGACATTGATATGTTTAAAATTGCAGATGAATGTTATGCGGTTTCTAATGCTGAAGATGAATTAAAAGCACTTGCAACAGGTGTTATAGAAAGTAATGATGATGACGGAGTTGCAAAATGGCTTTCAGAGAATGTGGTAATAAAATAATTTGATAAAATTTTAACATTTTACTTTACAAATCGAAATTTATATTGTATATTATTGGCGGATGGTATTCTGATGAAACCGTACCGTGCTTAATATTTTATTCATACCGAGTTTTTTTGAAACCTGCAGCGTTTGTGCGTGGGATTTTGAGCAGATGGGAGTGGTATGATGAATTATGGAAATCTGTCAATCGGGTTTATTGGTGCGGGCAGGGTCTCAGTGACTCTTGGCCGCTGTTTTTATGAGAAAAAACTGCCTGTTTCGGGTTATTTCAGCAAAACTTTTGAGCATGCGGCAGAGGCGGGCAATTTTACACACAGCCGTGCTTTTCGCACTGCCGAAGAACTTGCAGGCAATAGTGATATTATTTTTATAACCGTTCCTGACGGTGAGATATATAATATATATAAAGACCTGAAAAAATACGATATTCGGAATAAAATATTATGTCACTGCAGCGGTGCAATGTCTGCAAAGGTTTTTGAAGATATTGAGAGCACGGGCGCTTACGGCTTTTCCGTGCATCCTGCATATGCGTTCGGTGATAAATGGAATTCTTATAAAGAACTCGGCAGTGCTTTCTTTACTGTTGAGGGCAATCGTGAAAAAATGCCTGTGATAACGGGAATTCTTGATATTCTCGGCAATCCGTATCAGGTTATCACGGCAGAGAATAAGTATAAATATCACGCCTCGCTGACTATGGCAAGCAATTGCGTTGCCGCACTTTATAACATTGCCGAAAATCTGCTCGGTGACTGCGGCTTTTCGGATGAAACGGCTCAAAGCGTGCTTAATCCGCTCTTTCTGAACAATGCAAAGAACATTTGCCAAATAGGCTGCAAAAATGCGCTGACGGGCGCTGTAGACCGAAATGATATAACCACCGTGCATGAGCATTTGTCTGTTCTTGATGATGATACGCTTGCTGTTTACCGCCTTTTGTCGGGCGAGTTGATAAAGATTGCAAAGCAGAAATATCCTGACAGGGATTACAGCGATTTGGAAAATTTACTTGGGAGTTAACATATGAAAAATACAGTTTTAACATTTGCAAAGGCAAAAAAGGAAAATACAAAAATTTCTATGCTTACGGCATATGATTATTCAACGGCAAAACTGATTAATGATGCAGGTATAAATTCTATTCTTGTGGGTGATTCGCTCGGCAACGTTGTGCTCGGATATGAGGACACTGTTTCCGTAACTATGGAGGATATGATACATCACACTGCGGCAGTATCACGTGGCGCAAAAGATGCTCTTGTTGTTGCCGATATGCCGTTTATGTCTTACCAGACGTCTGTTTATGATGCAGTTGTAAACGCAGGCAGACTGATGAAGGAGGGCAGGGCAAACGCCGTTAAACTTGAGGGCGGCAAAGAGGTCTGCCCGCAGATTAAGGCAATTGTGGATGCAGGAATTCCCGTTTGCGCTCATATCGGTTTAACGCCGCAGTCCGTCAATGCTTTCGGCGGTCACAGAGTTCAGGGCAAAACACAGGAAACGGCGCAGAAACTGATTGATGATGCCCTTGCTGTTCAGCAGGCAGGCGCATTTGCAGTTGTTATCGAGGCTGTGCCCGAAAAACTTGCAACGCTTGTTACCGAAAAACTGGATATTGTTACAATCGGTATCGGCGCAGGAAACGGTTGTGACGGTCAGGTGCTTGTTTATCAGGATATGCTCGGAATGTTTTCCGATTTTACGCCGAAATTTGTTAAGCGCTATGCAAATATCGGCGAAATGATGACAGAGGCTTTCAAAAAGTATGACGAAGAGGTTAAAAGCACTGCTTTTCCGTCAGCCGAGCATACATATAAAATAGATGATGAAGTGATTGAAAAGTTGTATTGATAATTTTGTAGGGTGCGGCGTCCTCGACGCACCGTTTTTAAAAATATATAAATAGGTGAAAATATGATTAAAATAGTACACACAATTGAAGAAGTAAGAACACAGGTAAAAGAGTGGAGAAAAAACGGTGAATCAGTCGGTTTGGTTCCTACTATGGGCTATCTTCACGAGGGTCATCAGAGCCTTATAAAAAAATCGGTTGAGCAGAACGACAAAACGGTTGTAAGCGTTTTCGTAAACCCGATGCAGTTCGCTCCTACCGAAGATTTGGAAAGTTACCCGAGGGATTTGAATGCAGATGCAGAACTTTGTACCGAAACAGGCGCAGACCTTATTTTCAATCCCGAGCCTGAAGAAATGTATAAAAACGGTTTCTGCTCATTTGTTGATATGATTGGTCCTACCGCTGAACTCTGCGGAAAAAGCAGACCTATTCATTTCAGAGGCGTCTGCACTGTTGTAAGCAAACTTTTCAATATCGTTCAGCCTGACAGGGCATATTTCGGTCAGAAGGATGCTCAGCAGTTAGCAGTTATCAAAAGAATGGTTCTTGACCTGAATGTGCCGATTGAAATTGTCGGATGCCCGATTATCCGTGAAGATGACGGACTTGCAAAGAGTTCAAGAAATACATATCTGAATGATGAAGAACGCAAAGCGGCGCTCATTCTCAGCAAAACTATCTTTATGGGTAAAAAACTTGTTGAAGACGGTCTGACAGATGCAAAAGAACTTGTCCGCCTGATGAAAGAAAATATTGAAACAGAGCCGCTTGCAAAGATTGATTATGTTGAGGTAGTTGACTTTAACGATATTTCAATCAAGGATGAGATTTCGGATAATACGCTTGTTGCAATGGCTGTTTATATCGGCAAAACAAGGCTTATAGATAATTTTATTGTGGAGAAAATTTAGTGCTATGTTAGTTAATATGCTTAAAGGTAAAATTCACCGTGCAAAGGTTGTGCAGGCAGAGCTTGATTATGTCGGCAGTATTACTGTTGATGAGGATTTGCTTGATGCTGCGGGAATTCATGAATACGAAAAGGTGCAGATTGTTGATATCAATAACGGCAGTCGTTTTGAAACCTATACTATTGCAGGCGAGCGGGGAAGTGGCTTAATCTGCCTGAACGGCGCCGCCGCACGTCAGGTGCAGACGGGTGATAAAATTATTATTATGGCATATGCCGTTATGGACGAGAAGGAAATCAAAGCCAATCCGCCGAAAGTTGTTTTTGTTGATGATAATAACAAAATTGTCCGCACCACAAGATACGAAAAGCACGGCTTGTTGCAGGATATGTAGGTGAATATTATGCTGAATGGAAAAACGGTGGTTCTGGGTGTTACGGGAAGCATTGCCGCTTATAAAATGGCAAATGTTGCAAGTGCCCTCGTTAAAGAGGGTGCCGACGTTCACGTTGTAATGACAAAGAATGCCACTAATTTTATTAACCCCATAACCTTTGAAACACTTACAAATAACAAATGCCTTGTTGATACTTTTGACAGGAATTTTCAGTTTCACGTAGCACATGTGTCTTTGTCGCAAAAGGCAGATGTGTTTATGATTGCGCCTGCATCTGCCAATATAATCGGCAAACTTGCAAACGGTATTGCTGATGATATGCTCAGCACAATGGCGCTTGCCGCAAGTTGCAAAATTATTGTTGCGCCTGCAATGAATACGCATATGTATGAAAATAAAATCGTGCAGGATAACTTAGATAAACTGAAAAAATTCGGCTTTGAGGTTATAGAGCCTGCGGCAGGCAGACTTGCCTGCGGTGACGTCGGTGCAGGAAAACTGCCGGGTGAGAATATTCTGCTTGATTATATCCGCCGTGAAATTGAGTTTCCGAAAGATATGGCAGGTCTTAAAGTGCTCGTCACGGCAGGACCTACTGTTGAAAAAATTGATCCCGTGCGCTATATTACAAATCATTCAAGCGGCAAAATGGGTTACGCAGTGGCTGAAATTGCCTCAAAAAGAGGCGCCGATGTTACGCTGATTTCGGGTCCTGTTCATATTGAACCGCCTGCATTTGTGAAAACGGTTAACATTCAGTCTGCCGATGATATGTATAACGCAGTTATGGATAACCTTTCCGACTGTGACATTCTTGTTAAAGCCGCCGCGGTGGCGGATTATACCGTGCCCAATGCAAGCGATGAAAAAATCAAGAAAAAAAATGATGATTTAAGCCTTGCTCTTTCAAAAACCAAGGATATTTTAAAGGCGGTCGGAGAGCGTAAAACAGACAGGCAGATTATCTGTGGATTTTCTATGGAAACAAGCAATCTGATTGAAAATTCAAAGAAAAAACTTGTGTCCAAAAACTGCGATATGATTATTGCAAACAATCTGAAAGATGACGGCGCAGGCTTTGGTGTGGATACAAATAAGGTTACAATTATCACCGAAAATAATGCTGACAGTCTTGACGTTATGACAAAAAAAGAAACAGCCGAGAAGATACTTGACGCGGCGTTATCACTTCTGAAAAGTAAGAGGGAATGCGATGATTCTTGCAATTGATGTCGGCAATACAAGTACTCAACTTGCTTTATTGAATGAAGAAAACGGCGTAGTTTCAAGCACACATCGATATTCTTCAAAGGCAGAAAAAACGGTTGAATATCACAAAAATAATATTGCTTTATTTACAGAAAGTCAAGGCGTTTCGGGTATTGTTATATCATCTGTTGTGCCTGAAATAAGTGCTTTTCTTGAAACTGCGTGCCGTGATTTGTTTGATGAAAATCTGCTTTTTGTAAGTTCTGAAATCAAAACAGGTCTGGATATTAAATATGATAATCCGCAGAAACTCGGCGCAGATTTGATTGCCGTGGCTGTCGGTGCAGTCTGTGAATACGGTGCACCTGCAATAGTTGTCGATGTCGGCACGGCAACTACTTTTTCGGTTATCAGTGCCGAAAAAGAGTACCTCGGCGGTCTTATTGCTCCCGGTCCCGTAACTTCAATGAAGGCGCTTGCATCTATGACGGCTCAATTGCCTGTCACACGTCTTGAAGTTACTGATAAAGTAATCGGCACAAACACTGCCGATTGTATTAATATCGGCACTGTAACCGCTCATGCCGCTATGATAGATGGTATGATAGACAGAACAGTGCAGTCTCTTCACCTGCCATCGGTAAATGTTATTGCAACAGGCGGCTTTTCAAAAGATTTAGTTCCGCTCTGCACGCATAAAATACATTACGATGAAAACCTTATTTTTACGGGACTTTATCATATTTACAAAATGAATTCATAACCATGGGCGGATGTATCCGCCTGTTTTTTCTTGTATTGAGATACTTAGTATGTTAAAATTAATTTATAAGGTTTCAAAAATATATGCTTTTCTCATTGGATTTACAGATGTTATGTTCAACTGCTGGTTGAATTGATTAAACCAATAGTTGTAAAGCAAAAAATCAACTGTAAGTTGCTTTTATCAACCGAATTTCTGTGTTAAATTGGTGTTGAAAACACTGCAGTTGTTTCATAAATGATTTGTTGAGGAAAGGAAATTTGTTATGACATTTGGTTCTAAGTTAAATTTAATGAGAAAAAAGGCAGGCTTAACGCAGGAGGAAATTGCAGGTGAACTTGGCATTTCGCCGCAGGCAGTTTCAAAATGGGAGAATGATTTATCATGCCCTGATATTATGCTTTTGCCACGTATAGCACAGATATATAATATATCTGTTGATGAACTTTTAAATCAGGATTATTCTGAGGTTTCATCTGTAACTGTTAATTCCGAAATTTTTGAAAAGAACAGTGATGCACAGGAACATCAGGATAATGAAATTCCAAAACGGCCTGAAAAATTGTTTGCAGATAAAGCAGGCAGTGATAAAAGAAAAATGTTTTTGAAGGTGAATGTTGTTTCAAGGCAGGGGGATATAGTTAATGTAAAACTGCCGCTGTCTTTGCTCAAGGCTGTAAAAGGATTGCTTGGAAGTATTAAACTTACTGATTCAATGACAGGCGGAATTGATCTCAGTGAAATTGATTTTGATATGATATTTGAACTGGTTGAGCAGGGTGCCGTTGGTGAAATTGTTAATGTTGTTTCCCAGAACGGCGATGTAATAGATGTGTTTGCAGAGTGTGAATAGCGTGAAAATAATATTTTTATATAACAACTTTAAACTGAAATTTTATTTGCCGTATTTTTTACTCGTAAATATATTTACTGCATTTCTGATATTTTGCTTTCTTAAAAGAATAGGCGTTTATATCAGATTAAAAAATATCTGTTCTGTTATCAGATTGCTGAAAAAAGAAATAAAGTATAATAAGAATTTAAACATTGTTCACGTGAAAACAGCAGGCAACGCAGAAATAACGGTGAAATTATAATTTGTATGGAGGGCTTTCTGCCCTCCTTTTTCTTGCAATAAAATATTGTTTATGTTAATATGAAAACGGGTGATGGTTATGGATTATGTTATACGTGAAATGAATGCAGACGATTTTGAGGGTTTAAGTCAGTTGTATACACATCTGCACAGCAATAAGCCGATTGAAAAGAATGATAAGAACTTAAGTTTGTTCAATGAAATTCTTGCAGATAAAAATCATCATATTATTGTCGCAGAGACTGACGGTAAAATTGTGTCATCGTGTGTTTGCGTTGTTGTTCCTAATCTGACTCATAATCAGAAGCCTTATGCGTTGATTGAAAATGTTGTTACTAATAAGAATTACAGAAAAAACGGTTTTGCTTCTGCGTGTCTTTCTTATGCAAAGCAGATTGCACTTGATAATCATTGTTATAAAATAATGCTGCTGACGGGTTCAAAAAAACGCAGTACACATAAGTTTTACAGAAAAAACGGCTATAACAGTTTTGAAAAAACAGGTTATATTCAACGACTGTAATTTTGCAAGGGAGAGCAATTGTATTCTTCTTGCAGTATATATTACTATGAAAACGGGTGATAAAAATGGAAATCAATGTAAAACAAGCAGTTGTTGATGATTATAAGGAAATAGCAGAAATCTGCATTCATGATTTGGGGTATAATTGCAGTGCTGAATTGGTTAAAGTAAGACTTGAAACGATTGATAATGAGCGTGAAAAGGTTTTTGTTGCCTGTGCTGACGGCAAAATAGCAGGCTTTATTCACGCTGAAAAATACGATGCTCTGTATTTTGAAACAGTTGTTAATCTTCTAGGTCTTGCCGTGGCACGGGAATACAGAAAAAACGGTATAGGCAGAATGCTTCTGAATGAATGCGAAAACTGGGCAAAAAGTATTGGCGCAAAATATGTTCGTGTTAATTCGGGCAGTGCACGCAGTGATGCGCATACTTTTTACCGAAATGCAGGATATAATAACGAAAAAATGCAAATCAGATTTCTTAAAGAACTACCGTAGGGTGCGGCGTCCTCGACGCACCGAATTTAATAATCATTTTGTATGGGAAAACGCTTGTGCTCTCTTGTATTTTATATTTAGGTCAATTCGTGAATTGCCCCTACAAAATTGTAATAATGTTCTCGTAGGGGCGGATAGCATCCGCCCGTTTTTCTTGCAATAAAATATTGCTTATGTTAATATAAATTTGGTGATAAAATGAGAATTTACAACAAACTGGTACGGGATAATATTCCCGAAATTATCAGAAATAGCGGTGAAACAGCACATATTTCATTTCTTGATGATGCATCATATTTAAAAGAATTAAGGAAAAAACTGCTTGAGGAAACAAACGAGTTTCTTGAAAGTGAAGAAATTGTTGAACTTGCAGACATTCTTGAAGTAATTGAGGCACTTGCCAAAGCAAAGGGCAGCAGCCTTGATGAAGTTATGAATTTAAAAATAAAAAAATCAATTAAAAACGGTTCTTTTGATAAGAAATTATTTTTAGAATATGTAGAATGATTTTTTTTGACACCGTTTTCTTTTTGCAAAACATTTTGTTGAATTTTTGAATGGATATCATAAATTGTTTTACAGACTGTTGATTTTGTGGTATAATATGGCTGCAAATTATTGATAGGGGATTGTATATGAATTCTTTTGTTGATTACATTGAAGAGTCCTGCGCAGGACTTCGTGATGATAAAATTCTTTATAATTACAAGCGAATGCTTTATGATGAAATTACCGAAAGGGCAAATCAGATAACGGCAAGCGGTCTTAAAGACGAAAAAGTGCTTGATGATTTGATTCGTGATGAATACCCGAATATCAAAGAAAATTACAAAAGCTACTATGATGCCAAAACGAAAAAACTGCGTGAAAAAAGGCGCACAAAATTAACTGCAATCGGTTCGGTTTTTACTTTTATTATTATGTTTATTGCTTACTTCGGAGTAAGTTTTTCAACTCACAGTTGGTCAAATTCATGGCTTATAATCGTTGGCGGAATTTTCGGATTGATTATTCTTTGGCTTTCATTTGCAATTAAAAAACTTTGCACAATGAAAAAAATCTTCCATCCTGTTGCACGGATATTAACGGCAATATGTATTATGATGGTAACCGTTTTTGTATTTTTGTTTGCGCTGGCTTTCCTTCATATGGCTAAAGCGTGGACGATTGTTTTAATGGGTATTATTGCCATGTTCGTTGCAGACGCCGTGTTTGCAACAGTTACAAAACAGAAATTATATATAATTAATTATTTCCTGTATATTCCTTCAATTTTCACAATGCTGTTTGTAATTCTCGGCGCATTTTCGGTTGTTTCGTGGCGCTGGGGCTGGTTGCTTATAATTCTCGGTCTTATCATTGATGCTGTGATTATGATGTCAATCGCTGCCGAGAATTCAAGGTATCATTATCATCAGGAGGTGGAAGATGTATGGAACGAAAATTAAACGCTGAACTTTGGGATAAAATGCACTATCTTTTTCGTGATTTTAACGACAGAATGGTGCACGTGGAACTCCATTACGATTTTGAAATAGACATTGATGCGCTTAAAACAGTTCTTATCTGCTTTTTTGAAAAAGCGCCTGTTCTTCACTCCAAATTTGTGGATAATCACCTCAGTACGCACTGGGAAGTTATGCCGTATCATATTGATGATGTGCTTTCCGTAATCAATGAGCCTGATGATTTGCCGCTTGCAATTGATGAATTTTTAACTCAGTATATTCCGCCTGAAAGCGAACTTCAGATGAAGGTTGCCGTGTTCAATAAAGACGGAAAATCAACACTTTGCGTAGTTGAAAATCATATGTGTATGGACGGCGGAGACCTCAAATACTTTATGAAAACACTCTGCAAAAACTATAGTGATTATGTTGAAAAAAACATAAGTCCTATTGAACTCAGACAGGGCTCAAGGTCTTATGAAGAGGTGTACTCCGGCTTTTCGCAGACTGAAAAAAGAATGGCAAAAAATCTTTATAAGAATGTCTGCGCAAAGGATGATCACCGGTTTCCGCTTACAAGTGACAGCATCCGTGATAAGTCGTTTATCGCAAGAAGAAAGATTGATTCCGAGCGTTTTGCAAAAATTAAATCAGTGGGCAAAAAGCACGGTGCAACGATTAACGATGTGCTGCTTACCGCTTATTTTTACAGTTTGTATGAACTTGCAGGATACGGCGAAAATGAAAGTGTAACGATTTCGTGCGCCATTGATTTGCGCCGTCATATGAAAGATGTAAGCGATAAAGGCATTACAAATCATACTGCGTTTATGCAGTGTTCCGTTCCGAGGCGCGGCAGAGATATTTTTGAAACTCTGCAGTATGTTGTTCACAGTTCTAATAAGAATAAGCACGATAAGTTTATGGGGCTTTACGGACTTCCTCTGCTTAAATTCGGTTACAGTATTCTGCCTCATACGGCTTCTGAGGAAATTATCAAAATCGGCTATTCAAACCCGCTTCTTGCTATGAGCAATATCGGTATTTTAGAGGTTGACAAACTTGCGCTTGCAGGTCACGAGCCGACTGACGGTTTTATGACAGGCGCAGTTAAATATAAGCCGTATGTTCTGCTTTCCGCCACTTCAATGCGTAACGAAGTAACGCTTTCCATGTGCGTTCGGGGTAATGATGAAGATAAAAAAATAGTGGACAGATTTTTTGACCTTATGGAAAAAAATCTCGGCACTATGATAGAAAATGAATAAATTATAAATTCTTCCCTGAAAATCTTTCTTCAGGGAATTTTTTCATTTAAACTATTTACATAATCTTTAATTTATATTATTATATATAAAAGATAAATTCCATCGGAGGTTCAATATGGCTCAGTATAAACGAATACTGCTGAAATTAAGCGGTGAAGTGCTTGCAGGTGCAAAGGGAACGGGTATTGATAACGAAACTGTTGTTAATATCTGTAAATCTGTTAAAAAGGTTTCTGACTTAGGCGTTGAGGTTGCAATCGTTGTAGGCGGCGGCAATTTCTGGCGCGGCAGAACAAGCGATGGTATGGACAGAACAAGGGCAGACCATATCGGCATGCTTGCAACTGCCATGAATTCACTTGCACTTTGCGATGCTCTTGAGCAGCTTGGTGCAGATGTCAGAGTGCAGACTGCTATTGAAATGAGGCAGATTGCAGAGCCTTATATCAGAAACAGAGCAACTCGTCATCTTGAAAAAGGCAGAATTGTTATTTTCGGCTGCGGCACAGGCTCGCCATTCTTTTCAACAGATACTGCCGCTGCACTGCGCAGTGTTGAAATCAATGCAGACGCTTTGCTTAAAGCCACTAATGTTGACGGTGTTTATGATAAAGACCCGAATAAGTTTGATGATGCAGTTAAGTTTGACACAGTGTCATTCAAAGAGGTAATCAGCAGAGATTTGAAGGTTATGGACTCAACAGCATTTTCACTCTGCAAGGATAATGATATGCCGATTGTTGTTTTCAATCTTGAAGAAGACCCTGAAAATGTTGTCAGAGCAGTTATGGGCGAAGCAATCGGAACAGTAGTAAAAAATATTTAATTAAATTTTTGGGGGATTAAAAATGGACGCAGTATTTACTAAAGCAAAAGAAAAAATGGAAAAATGCCTTGACGCTTTAAACAGAGATTATAAGGCAGTTCGCGCAGGCAGAGCAAATCCTGCAATACTCGACAGAGTAACGGTTGATTATTACGGAACACCTACTCCGATTAATCAGATGGCGGCAATCAGTGTGCCTGAGCCGAGAATGCTTATGATTCAGCCTTGGGACGCAAGCACACTCAAGGATATTGAAAAAGCAATCAACACCGCTGAAATTGGTATAAACCCGAGTAATGACGGTAAGGTTATCCGCCTTGTATTTCCTGCTTTAACCGAGGAACGCCGTAAGGAACTTGTTAAGGATATTTCAAAGCGCGGCGAAGAGGCAAAGGTTGCAGTCCGTAATGTTCGCCGTGATGCTATGGACGATATCAAAAAACTTAAAAAAGACAATGAAATTACTGAAGATGACCAGAAAAACGGCGAAAAGAAACTTCAGGATATTACAGACAGTTACATTAAGCAGGTAGAAGAAATGGTTAAGAAAAAGGAAGATGAGGTTCTTTCGATTTAACTTTAATTCTTTTGGCGGACGGCATATTTAATAAATTGTTGGATGGTATTATTTCTGCCTTCCCCTGGAGGGGAAGGGGGACCGCTTGCGGTGGATGAGGTGTTATTTGGTAACGCTTATCATTTTAACGATTTATTGAAACTGCCTCCGCCGTTCTGTCATTTTAAAGGAGCGTAGAAAATGGCTTTGTTCAGCAAAAAAGACGAATTTGATTATAATTATTCCGTGCTTCCGAAGCACCTCGGCATTATTATGGACGGCAACGGCAGATGGGCTAAAAAGCGCGGTATGCCGAGAACGATGGGTCATAAAGCAGGTGCAGATGTTTTTAAAAAGATTTCCAAAGAATGTGGGAAAATCGGTATTGAAGAAGTAACCTTTTATGCCTTTTCAACCGAAAACTGGAAACGCCCTAAAGAAGAGGTTGACACACTTATGAGGCTTTTCAAGGATTATCTGCTTGAGGCTAAGGCTGACCTTGAGGCAAGCGGCAATCTTCGTATCCGCTTTGTCGGCGAAAGAGAAGGCATCAGCGAAGAACTTCTGGCGCTTATGGACGAGGCTGTTGAAACTACAAGCGCAAGAACGGGTACTATGATAAATGTTGCCGTGAATTACGGCGGCAGGCAGGAGATCGTTTCGGCAGTTAACAAACTGATTGCCTCGGGCAAAACCAATATAACCGAAGATGATATCAGCGGTCTGATGTATACAAATTCCGAGTGCGATCTGATTATAAGACCGAGCGGCGAGCAAAGGCTTTCAAACTTTCTTTTGTGGCAGGCGGCTTACAGTGAATTCTGGTACAGTGATGTGCTCTGGCCTGATTTCAGCGAAAAGGATTTGCACAGTGCGCTTGCCGATTTTGAAAAGCGTAATAGAAGATTTGGGGGATAACTATGAAACAAAGAGTTATTACGGCAGTAGTTTTACTTTTAATTCTTGCCCTTGTTGTGTGGCAGATTAATACACCGCTTTTCATAGCGGTTATAGCATTCCTTTCAGCCGTAGCGGCAAATGAAATTATGAGGTGCGCCAAGGTTGAAAATAAGTTTATTTTAATTGTGGGTACGGCTTTTGCGGCAGTTGTTCCTTTCTTTGCAAGCAGTAAGGTTTTGCTTCCGCTTGTAAGTGAAGAAATCTGGGGCAGGGTTATTGATTATGTTCCGCCGTCAGCGGCAATTATTCTGCTTGTGTTATCTTTTCTCCTGGCAATGCTCAAGGGCTATGCCTATACGAAGTTTGAAGATGTGGCAGTGTCCGTCTTTGCAAGCGTGCTTGTGCCTTACGGCTTCTCGGTTCTGCCGAGGCTTCGTGATATGTTTGATATTAACGAGCAGTTCGGCATTTACCTTATTTTCTTCGCTCTTATCTGTGCACTCGGTACAGACAGCGGTGCTCAACTCGGTGGCATGGCATTCGGCAAGCATAAAATGAGCCCGAATATCAGCCCGAAAAAGACTGTTGAGGGCGCATTCTGCGGAATTGCATTTTCGGTTCTGCTTAATGCCGTTGCAATTCTGCTTTATAATCATTTTGCAAAAGCGGCGCTCGGCAGTTATGAAATAACAATACTTCTTGTTGCAAGCCTGCCGATTTCATTTATGGGTATGATGGGCGATTTAAGCGCTTCTGTTCTTAAAAGGAACTTCGGCGTAAAGGATTTCGGCAAAATCTTCCCGGGTCACGGCGGTGTTATGGACAGATTTGATTCATCACTTTTCACACTGCCGCTTACATATGTTATTGCATTAATCGCATTTTGCTGATAAGGAGAAAATATGAAAAACATTTCTATTCTTGGCTCAACAGGCTCTATCGGTACGCAGTCGCTTGATGTTTGCAGAATGCATGGCTACAGCGTTAAATGCCTTACTGCCAATACAAGAGTTGATATAATCGAACAGCAGGTAAGGGAATTCAAACCCGAACTTGTCTGTATGATGAATGAAAAATCAGCCGGCGAACTGAAAACAAAAATTGCCGATACAGATACTAAAGTTGTTTGCGGTATGAGCGGTCTTATTGAATGTGCAACATACGGCGGTGCAGATACCGTGCTGAATTCCGTTGTCGGTATGATTGGTCTTCAGCCAACGCTTGAGGCTATCAAAGCCAAAAAGACTATTGCACTTGCAAACAAGGAAACGCTTGTGGCAGGCGGTCATCTTGTAACAAATCTTGCAAAAGAATACGGCGTTTCAATTCTGCCTGTTGACAGTGAGCATTCTGCAATCTTTCAGGCAATGCAGGGCAGTCCGAGAAAAGAGGCAATTAAAAAGATTATCTTAACTGCATCGGGCGGACCGTTCTTCGGCAAAACTCTGAAAGAACTTGAAAACGTTACCGCAGCAGATGCTCTGAAGCATCCGAACTGGGACATGGGCGCAAAAATTACCATTGACTCTGCTACGATGATGAATAAGGGTCTTGAATTCATTGAGGCAAAATGGCTTTTTGATATGCCGAATGATGATATTGAAATCGTTGTTCATCGTGAATCGGTTGTTCATTCTGCAATCGTTTATCAGGATAATTCAATGATTGCCCAACTCGGCGTGCCTGATATGCGAATTCCTATTCAGTATGCTTTAACTTACCCCGAAAGAGAACCGAGCCCCGTTGCTCCGCTTTCTCTTGCAGATTACGGCAAACTGACGTTTTTTGAACCCGATTATGAAACATTCAAATGCATCAACGTCTGCAAAAATGCCATTGAAATGGGCGGACTTCACCCTGCTGCCGCAAACGGCGCAAACGAAGAAAGCGTAAAACTTTTTCTCGGTGGTGAAATTAAATTTACCGATATTGCATATCTTAATGAGGAAGCAATGTTAAAAGCAGACGATAAAAAAGACTTTACACTTGCCGATGTTCTTGAAACAGACAGACTTGCACGTGAGTATGTAAGAACGACAGTTAAAGGCAAGTGATTATGAATTATTAGGGGCGGATTCGGTGATATTTACCACGATATGGAATAAATTATTTCCTATACTTATCGCAATTTTATTTTTTGAAATTATAATTATTATTCACGAGGGCGGTCATTTTTTTGCCGCAAAATTGATGAAAATCAAGGTTAATGAATTTGCAGTCGGAATGGGGCCTAAAATCTTTTCTTTCACAAAGGGCGAAACGAAATATTCGCTCCGCTCTATACCGTTCGGCGGCTATTGCGCTATGGAGGGTGAAAGCGAAGATTCCGATGAAGACGGTTCATTTTCCAAAAAAAGCGTCGGCGCAAGAATGCTTGTTGTTGTAGCAGGCGCAGTTATGAATTTAATACTTGGTTTTATCATCATTTTCTGCCTTATATGCAGTCAGGATTTAATCGGTACGCCTACCGTTGCCAAATTCGAGGATAATGCACCGAGTTCACAGTACGGACTTCAGGTGGGTGATGAAATCAGAAGCATAGACGGTATGCGTATTTATACTTCAACCGATGTGCAAACGGGTCTTTCACGTTCAAGAGACGGCAAGGTTCAGATGACTGTTTTGAGGGACGGCGAACCCGTTACGCTTGATATTCAGTTTTCGATGGACGATTATGACGGTATGCCTGTTATTCATATGGATTTCTGGCTGCTCGGTGTTGATAAAACGCCTGCCCGTGTGATTTCAAACACAGGAAAGGTCTTTGTTTCGTATACAAGAATGGTATTTCTGTCCGTTCACGATTTAATCAGCGGCGTGTATAAAGTGTCCGATTTAAGCGGACCTGTGGGAGCAGTCAGCGCTGTGTCTGACGCCGTTAAAACGAATGGCTCGTCGGCATTTCGTATGATGGCACTGCTTACCATTAATATAGGGCTTTTCAATCTGTTCCCGATTCCTGCGCTTGACGGCTGGCGGCTGTTTTTGCTGATAGGAGAGGGCATTACCAAAAAGAAACTTCCGCCGAAATGGGAATACGCCATAAACGGTATCGGTCTTGCACTGCTGCTTGCTTTAATGGCATTTGTAACCTTTTCGGATATAACAAAATTATTTTAATGTTTTAAATAATCTAATTAAGTGGTGAAAAATATGATTAACAGAAGAGAAACAAAAAAAATCAAACTCGGCAATACCTTTATCGGCGGTGACGCTCCGATTTTAGTGCAGTCTATGCTCAACATTCCTGCATCAAATATTGAAGGCTCGGTTGAGCAGGCTAAAGAACTTGCTGCGGCAGGCTGTCAGGTTATCCGCTTTGCAATTCCGAATGAAGATGCGCTCGATTTGATTGAGCCTATTAAAAATGCAGTTAATGTTCCCCTTGTTGCAGATATTCATTTTGATTACAGACTTGCGCTCGGCGCAGCAGAAAGAGGCATTGATAAAATCAGAATCAACCCCGGCAATATCGGCGATGAATCACGTGTTAAAGCAGTTGCAGATATGTGCAGGCAAAAGGGACTGCCTATCAGAATAGGTGTAAACAGCGGCAGTCTTGAAAAAGAAATTCTTGCAAAATACGGTGCGCCGACTCCCGAGGCTATGGTTGAGTCTGCACTTTACCACGCATCTCTTCTTGAAAAATTTGATTTTGATGATATCGTAATTTCAATTAAATCATCTGATGTTAATACAATGATAAATGCTTATGAACTTGCATCCGAAAAATGCAGTTATCCGCTTCATCTCGGTGTAACAGAGGCAGGAACGGAGCGTATGGGAATTATTAAATCCTCTGTCGGCATCGGCTCTCTTTTAACAAGAGGTATAGGCGACACAATCCGTGTAAGCCTGTCTGATAAGCCTGTTAAAGAGGTGTTTGCAGGCTTTGATATTTTAAAGGCAGTCGGTCTTAAAAAGGACTGCCCGTATCTTATTTCCTGCCCTACCTGCGGCAGAACAAAGATTGATTTAATCGGTCTTGCAAAGCAGGTTGAAGAAAAATTGCAGGACTGCAAAAAGCCGATAAAGGTTGCTGTTATGGGCTGTATTGTAAACGGACCGGGTGAAGCAAGAGAGGCTGATATCGGTATCGCAGGCGGCGATGGTAATGGTCTTATATTTAAAAAGGGTAAAATCCTCAGAAAAGTGCCCGAAGATAAATTACTTGATGAATTGATGAAAGAGATAGATAAATTATAATGAATTTGTTTAAAGATTATTTTTCCGCATATGTTGATGCTTTTCAGCTTTCAAGCCTTGAAAACGGGCAGATTGTGCGGTTTGCCGTAAAAAAAGAGGAAAGAGAACTGCTTGTGGTTCTTGCACTTGATGAACTTGTTGAATATTCGGTTTTTAAAGCGGCTGAAAACAGCATTAAAAATAATATGAATTTAAAAAAGGCTACTATAAAACCAAGGTACATAAGCAGCCTTTTTGAAATAAATTACTTCCCGTCTGTTGTGGAATTTGTTAAAAAGAAAAATTCCGCCGCCAATGGTTTTTTTGACGGGGCTGACATAGAATTTAATAATAATCGGCTCACGATTAACCTGAAAAAAGGCGGCAAGGATATTTTATCCGTCCAGAAGGTTGATGAAGATATAGAAAATGTTATGCTTGATTTGTTCGGCATTGATGTCAAGGTTTCTTTTAACGAGGTTGAAACGTTTGATATTGAAAAGGCGGTAAAAGAGGCTGTTGCCGAAAAGCAGGCAGAAGAAAAGAAAATCAAAGAAGAACATGAAAAGAATGTTAAACACACTCTGCTCGGCAATCTTCCTATTTATATAGATACGGCAAAAACAATTTTCGGCAGAACTATTAAAGAAACGCCGAAGCCGATGAGCGACGTTAATATTGACGACGGCGTTATAACCGTCTGGGGCGATGTTCTCAAAACAGATGTAAGAGATACCAAAAGGGGCGACAGTAAGATTTTTACTTTTGATATTTCCGACTATACCTCGTCTGTAACCTGCAAAATGTTTGATAGCAATAAGGTTATTCAGCCTGTTATTGATAAAATCAGCAATGCCAAAACACTTATTGTGAAAGGCGGTTATCAGTACGATAAATTTGCCAATGAATTTGTTCTTCGCCCTAATGATATTGCAACTGTTTTGAAATCCGAAAAAGAAGATAATGCCGATGAAAAGCGAGTAGAACTTCATCTGCATACTTCATTTTCCGATATGGACGGTATGTCATCGCCGAAGTCAATTATCAACCGTGCAATTCAGTGGGGTCATAAGGCTATCGCTGTTACCGATCACGGCGTTGTGCAGGCTCTGCCTGAGGCTTACGGCGCGGCAAAAGGCAAGATTAAATTAATCCTCGGTATGGAGGGTTATGTTGTTGATGATGAAAAATATCCTGATTTTATGGATTTGAAACTTAAAGAATTCAAACGTCATCATATAATTCTGCTTGTAAAAGAAGATACGTCTATGGACGAGTCTATTCCGAAAGAAGAACGTAAATACGGCAGGAAAAATTTGTATGAACTTATTTCTTCTTCAAATATCAATACATTCAAGTCACGCCCGCTTATTCCCAAAAGTATGCTTGCTAAAAAGCGTGACGGAATTATTATAGGCTCTGCCTGTGAGCAGGGCGAAATTTATCAAGCTATTTTAAACGGTGCAAATCACGAGGAACTTTTAAAACTCGCTTCGTTTTATGACTATCTTGAAATTCAGCCAAACGGCAATAATGCATTTATGATTCGCTCTGAAAGAGATATTCACGAAAATATCCATACCGAGCAGGATTTGATAGACATTAATAAAAAAATTATTGCACTTGCAGATGAACTCGGCAAGCCTGTTGTTGCTACAGGCGACGTTCATTTTCTTGACGAAAAGGATTCTAAATTCCGTGCAATTCTTATGGCGTCAAAAGGCTTTGACGATGCCGATAAACAGGCGCCGCTTTATTTTAAAACTACAGATGAAATGCTTTCTGATTTTGCGTGGGCAGGCGATAGGGCAAAGGAATTTGTTATTGACAATCCGAATAAAATTGCCGATATGATTATGGATAATATTCCGCCTATTCCGCCGGGTACTTTCCAGCCGCATATTGACGGTGCAAATGAAGAACTTACCGAAAAATGCTGGAATATGGCTAAGGAATTATACGGTGATCCCGTTCCCGAATATGTTGCAAGTCGACTTCAGCGTGAACTTGATTCTATTATAGGTCACGGCTTCGGCGTACTTTATGTTATCGCGAAAAGACTTGTTGAGGAAAGCGAGCGAAACGGTTATCTTGTCGGTTCACGAGGCTCCGTAGGCTCTTCGCTTGCCGCTCATTTCGGCGGTATATCTGAGGTTAATCCGCTTGCACCTCATTATTATTGTAAAAATTGTAAACACAGTGAATTTTTCCTGCACGGTGAATATGGTTCGGGCTTTGATCTTCCGCCTAAAAACTGCCCCGAATGCGGTGCACCTATGAAGCGTGACGGTCACGAAATTCCGTTTGAAACGTTCCTTGGATTTGACGGTGATAAAGAGCCTGATATCGACCTTAATTTCAGCGGTGAATATCAGTCGCGTTCGCACAGATATACGGAAGAACTTTTCGGCAAGGAATACGTGTTCAAGGCAGGAACAATGGCAACAGTTGCCGATCAGACGGCATACGGCTACGTTAAAAAGTATCTTGAAGAAAGAGGCTTAAAGGTTTCCCGTGCCGAGGAGGACAGGCTTACCGCAGGCTGTACAGGCATTAAGCGAACAACGGGTCAGCATCCCGGCGGTATGGTTGTTGTCCCTGATAAATATACGGTTGAGGATTTCACGCCGATTCAGTATCCGTCAAACGACGCATCGAAAGGTACATACACAACGCATTTTGACTTTAAAAATTCACTTCATGATACACTTTTAAAACTTGACGAACTCGGTCATGATAATCCGACGCTTTATAAATACCTTGAGGATTCAACGGGTATTCCTGTTATGGATGTTGATTTAAGCGATCCCAAATTATATCAATTGATTACATCAACAGAGCCTATCGGCGTATCGCCTGAGGATATTGACTGTAATACGGGTACGCTTGCCATTCCCGAAATGGGCACGCCGTTTGTTATCGGCATGCTTGAAGAAGCAAAGCCCAAAACATTTGCCGATTTGCTCCAGATTTCGGGTCTGTCACACGGTACTGATGTTTGGCTCGGTAATGCACAGGAATTAATTCAAAACGGCACGTGCACGATTTCGCAGGTTATCGGCTGCCGTGATGATATTATGACCTATCTTATTCATAAAACAGAAAAATACGAAAGCGAGACAGGTAAAGAATCGCCGCTTTCCAAAAAAGACTGCTTTAAAATTATGGAGTATACCAGAAAAGGTAAAGCCCCTAAGGAACTTCCTGCTTATGAAGATGCTATGAAGACAGTAGGTGTTGAGCAGTGGTATATTGATTCCTGCTATAAAATCAAGTATATGTTTCCTAAGGCACATGCGGCCGCTTATGTTATTGCCGCTTTGAGGCTTGCGTGGTATAAAATTTATTATCCGATTCATTTTTATTCGGCATATTTTACCGTTCGAGGCGGTGCGATTGATGCAGTTGCCGCTGTTGAGGGCAAGGCGGCCGTTAAAAAGAAGATGGACGAGTTTAATGCCAAAAAGAAAAATAATCTGCCGATTACGGCTAAGGAAGAATCAACCTATGTTGTAAATCAGATTGTTATTGAAATGCTCGCAAGGGGCATTGAATTTCTGCCCGTTGATATTTATAAGTCCGATTCACGTGTTTACCGTATTGAAGACGGCAAAATCAGACTTCCGTTCTGCGCAATCGACGGTATAGGCGAAAACGCTGCCAAGGCTATTGCAGATGCAAGAAATGACGGCGGCGGGGATTTCATTTCCTATGATGATTTAATGGCTCGTGCAGGTATCGGCAGAAGTGTTGTTGATTCGCTTAAAGAGGCAGGCGCACTCGGCAATATGCCCGAATCGACACAGATTACATTTTTCTGATTTAATTTAGTGTTGACATAGTCAATTTATTATGGTAGCATATTACCACATTAGCACGATAAAGTGAAAGAGGTAATACAGAATGAAAAGATATGCAAAACTGACTCCAGAAGGCAGCAGAGATTTGCTTTTTGAAGAGTGCGACGATAAAAAGGAAATAGAAACCACACTGTCGTCACTTTATAAAGAAAATAATTACCGTAAGGTAATCACACCTACAATTGAATATTTTGATGTTTTTAAAAGCGATAATACAGGCATTGAGGCAGATGAAATGTACAAACTCAGTGACAGTTGGGGCAGAACAACCGTTCTTCGCCCCGATAACACAATGCCGATTGCCCGTCTTGTTGCAACAAGGCTTACGAAAGAGGATTTTCCCGTAAGGCTTTATTATAACCAGAATATTTTTGTAAGAAATAAGGCGCTTGCAGGCAGAACAGATGAAATCGCACAAAGCGGTATTGAACTTATCGGTGACGGTTCACTTGATGCAGACCTTGAGGCTGTTTCAATGGCGGTTGAGGCACTTAAAAGGGTTAAAATCAATTCCTTTAAAATTGAAATCGGTCACGCAGGCTTTTTCAATGCCGTGCTGGGTAATATGAATATCAGTTCTACCGAAAGAGCGGATATCTGCAATCTGATTGAGGGTAAGAATTATTCGACTTTGAGCGATTTGCTCAATAAAATAGGCGAAACGGCTGAAACGGCCGTTCTTCACCGCCTGCCGAGGCTGTTCGGCGGTGTTGAGGTGCTTGATGAGGCTAAAATACTTTATCGTAATGATGAGTCGGACAAGGCACTTGATTATCTTAAAACCGTTTATGAAAAACTGCAGGCAATGGGTATTGCCGATTGTGTAATGATAGATTTAGGACTTGTAAACCGCTCAAATTATTACACAGGCATTATTTTCAGAGGTTATGCCGAAGGCTCGGGACTTACTGTTCTTACAGGCGGAAGATATGATAATCTGATTTCCGAATTCGGTCTTGATGCGCCTGCCATCGGCTTCGGTGTTGATGTTACGGCGCTTACAAACGTTATTAATGAAGTAATCAATGTTGAGCGCCCGATAAGAATTGCTCTTACAAAAGGCAGACTTGAAAAAAGTTCTGTATCACTTTTCAAAAAAATGGGTCTTGATACAACAGAACTTGAAAATAAAGGCAGACGGCTTATTCTTCCTGTAGGCAAATATGAGGCAGTCCTTTCCAAAGCGCCTGATGTAATTACTTATGTTGAGCACGGTGTGTGTGATATAGGCGTTGTCGGCAAAGATACGATTGTTGAGCACGGCAGTTCGTTTTATGAGGTTATTGACCTGAATATAGGCAAATGCAGATTTGCGCTTGCCTGCCCGAAGGGTACTGATTTCTTTTCGGGTCATAAGCGCAAAACAGTTGCATCAAAATATCCTAAGGTTGCAAAAGAATTTTTCAAATCAAAGGGTATGGATGTTGATATTATCAAAATTGAGGGCAGTGTGGAACTTGCTCCGCTTTTGGGACTTGCAGACGGTATTGTTGATATTGTTGAAACAGGTTCAACACTTAAAGAAAACGGGCTTGAGGTCGTTGAAGAAATTCTGCCGATTTCAGCCAGAGTTATCGTAAATATGGCTTCAATGAAACTCAGAAAAGATGAAATTGAGGCATTACTTGCCGATATGGAAAAGGCAAGCAAATCGGAAATGTGATGAGGTGTAACGATGAAGATTACAAAAGCAAACGGTAAAGCCGAATATGAACTTATTGAAAATCTGAAAAAAAGAAACGGCGAAACCGATAAAAAAATAGTTGAAATTGTAACCTCCATTATAGAGGGTGTAAAGCAGGGCGGCGATGAGGCAGTTCGTGAGTATACTGTTCGTTTTGACGGCAGTGTGCCTAAGAAAACGGTTATCGAAAAGGCTGAACTTGCAGAATATCTTGATTTTGTTGATGATGATTTCAAAAAAGCAATTATAGATGCGAAAAATAATATTTATGATTTTCACAGCAGGCAGGCGCAGCAGACGTGGATGACTACAAAAGAAAACGGCGTTATAATGGGTCAGCGTATTCGCGGACTGCACAGGGTAGGTATTTATGTGCCGGGCGGCACGGCGGCATACCCGAGTTCTGTTTTAATGAATGCAATTCCTGCAAAAATTGCAGGCGTTAAGGAAATTATTATGGTAACGCCTCCGTCAAAAGACGGCACACCGAATCCTAATATTATGGCGGCTGCTGCCGTTGCAGGCGTTGATAAAGTGTTCCTCTGCGGCGGTGCGCAGGCAGTCGCCGCACTTGCTTACGGCACTGAGAAAATCCCGAAAGTTGATAAAATTGTAGGCCCCGGCAATATCTTTGTTGCAACTGCTAAAAAACTGCTTTACGGCGTAGTTGATATTGATATGGTTGCAGGTCCGTCTGAAATACTTATCGTTGCCGATAAATCTGCTAAGCCCGCATTTCTTGCGGCTGATTTAATGAGTCAGGCAGAGCACGACAAAATGGCGTCGTCCATTCTTTTAACGACATCGGAAACGGTTGCAAGGGCTACTGTTAAAGAAATTGAAAAACAACTCAAATTTCTTGAAAGGCAGGAAATTATTGAGCAGTCCTTTAATGATTACGGCGAAATAATTGTTTGTGAAAATCTTCAGCAGGCAATTGATTTTGCAAATGAACTTGCACCCGAGCACCTTGAAATGTGCGTTGAAGAACCGTTAAAATATATCGGTATGATTGATAATGCAGGCTCTGTTTTTCTTGGCAATTACAGTCCTGAACCGCTCGGTGATTATTTTGCAGGTCCGAATCACGTTCTGCCTACAAGCGGCACAGCAAGATTTTTCAGTCCGCTTTCGGTAGACAGTTTTGTTAAAAAATCTTCTTTCATTTATTATACCGAGGAAGAACTTAAAAAAGTTAAAGATGAAATTATAACCCTCGCAGATACGGAGGGTCTGACTGCTCACGCAAACAGTATTAAGGTGAGATTTTAAATGAAATCCAAATTTACTGCAATTGTTTTATCGCTGTTATTTATGTTTTCTTTTGTTTCCTGCAGTGCCGAAAATGCTGAAGTTAAAGATGTTTCGGGGCAGGGGTACACGAAAGACAGTAATACGCTTGTTGTTCATTTTATAGACGTCGGTCAGGGTGATAGTGAGTTTATTGAATTCCCTAACGGCAAAACTATGCTGATTGATGCAGGTGAGCAGGACGCGGGCGAAGATGTTGTAGCATATCTAAGTAAACTCAATGTTTCGTCAATAGACTTTGTTGTTGCCACACATCCTCATTCAGACCATATCGGCGGTCTACCTGCCGTGTTTGACGCTTTTGATATTAAAACGATTTATATGCCGAATGCCGTTTCAAATTCCTATTCTTTTGAACTTCTGCTTGATAAAATTGAGGCAGAAGGCTGTGAAACGATTGAGGCAAAGCAGGGCGTAAGCATTTTCGATGATGAAAATCTTAATGCACGCTTTTTAGCGCCTGTTGATGATGAATATGATGATTTAAACAATTACTCGGCAGTGCTGAAAATCACGTATATTGAAAAATCTTTTCTGTTTATGGGTGATGCCGAAACACTTTCGGAAAAAGAAATTACAGATGATGTCAGTGCCGATGTTATAAAGGTCGGTCATCACGGCTCAAAAACCTCATCGTCAAAATCCTTTATAAACCGTGTTATGCCGGGATATGCAGTGTTTGAGGTCGGTGAAGATAATTCCTACGGCCATCCGAATGCTGAAATAATTGAAAGATATGAAAATATCGGTGCTGAAATTCTACGAACAGATGAATTGGGAACAATTGTACTGGAAACAGACGGTTACAGTTTTTCGGATATAACAAATTATGTTATGGAGTCCGCCGGTATCGCACCGACAGATGATGCGGAAAGCGAAAGCAGTGCGGAAGATGTAAAATATATTCTGAATACAAATTCAAAAAAGATACATTTGAGCGACTGCCCGTCTGCATCAAATATTTCACCGCAGAATAAAAAGACAACAAATGAAACGATAGAAGAACTTGAAAAGCAGGGCTATACCTGTTGTAAATCCTGCAATCCGAAAGGATAAAATATGAGAGTTGTTATAGACAGAATTGAAGAAAATATTGCTGTGTGCAGCCTTGAAAACGGCAGTGTAATCAATGCGCCTGCCGAACTTTTTGACGATTTGAAAGAGGGCAGAGTGTACGATATTACACCAAACACGGTTGAAGAAAATACAAGAAAAGAAAATGCGCAAAACAGATTGAACGCTCTGTTCAATCAGAAAGGCTGACTGATTATGAGATACGCTGTAGTTGAAAGAAACACAAAGGAAACACAGATTAAAATTGAACTGAATCTTGACGGCGGAGATGTTGAAATCTCCACGGGAATAGGCTTTTTTGATCATATGCTTAATGCCTTCGCTGTTCATGGCGGATTCGGACTTAAAGTTACCGTTAAAGGTGATCTGAAGGTTGATACGCACCACACTGTTGAGGATACGGGCATTGCTCTCGGTATGGCGTTTAAGCAGGCACTCGGCAATATGGGCGGCATTAATCGTTACGGCTCGTTTTATATCCCTATGGACGAAAGCCTTGCTCTTTGTGCGCTTGATATTTCCAACCGCCCGTTTCTTGTTTTTAAGGCGAATTTTCACGAGGAACGCTGCGGCGAATATGAAACCTGCTGCACTGAAGAATTTTTCCGTGCCTTTGCAATGAACAGCGGTATTACGCTTCATCTTAATGTACTTTACGGCTCAAATACGCATCATCAGATTGAGGCGCTTTTCAAGGCGTTTGCACATGCTTTGAAAATTGCCGTGGCGCCAAACGGCAGTGAAATTCTTTCCACAAAAGGAGTTCTGTAATGATTATTTTTCCTGCAATTGATATGATAGACGGCAAACCTGTAAGGCTTTATAAAGGCGATTTTTCAACTGCAAGTCAGGTGGCAGGCGATGTACTTGAAACTGCAAAGGAATTTGTTTCGGCAGGTGCCGAGTGGATTCATATGGTAGACCTTGACGGCTCTTTGAAAAAAGAGCGAGTAAATCATGAATCTGTTATTAAAGTGGCAAATGAAACGACGCTTAAGGTTGAAATCGGCGGAGGCATCCGCACGGTTGAGGATATTGATTTTTATATCGAAAGCGGTATTGAAAGAGTTATTTTAGGTTCTGTTGCTCTTAAAAATCCTGCACTTGTTAAAGATGCCGTAAAGCAGTTCGGCGGCAGAATCGCAGTTGGAATAGATGCAAAAAACGGCTTTGCCGCAACAGAAGGCTGGACAGAGGCATCAGACGTTCATTTTATTGAACTTGCAAAAAGAATGGAGGATATCGGCGTAGAAACGATTATTTATACCGATATTTCAAAGGACGGCACATTGTCGGGTCCTAATCTTGAGCAGTTGATTGAACTTAATAATGCTGTTTCGTGTAATATTACCGCATCGGGCGGCGTTACGAATATTGATGATATTATCGCGCTGAAAAATGCCGGTCTTTACGGTGCAATCTGCGGCAAAAGCATTTACAATAAAACATTGAGCCTTGAAGAGGCTGTAATAAAGGCAATGTAGGGTGCGACGTCTACGGCGCACCGCTTTTACATAATAATTTGAAATAAGGATTAACAATATGAACTTAGATAAATATTTTGTAAAATCTGATTTGATTCCTGCCGTTATTCAGGAGGAGTCAACAGGCGAAGTTTTAATGCTTGCCTATATGAACAAAGAGTCGATGGCAAAAACGCTTGAAACAGGCTATACCTGGTTCTGGTCAAGAAGCCGTCAGGAATTATGGAACAAAGGCGCAACAAGCGGTCATCTTCAAAAGGTTGTGTCCATTGCAGGCGATTGCGATGATGATACATTATTAATTAAGGTAATTCAGACGGGTGCTGCCTGCCATACGGGCAGTCACAGTTGTTTTTTCAATAAAATTAAGTAAGGATAAACAGGACTATGGATTTAATTAAAAACGAATATCAGGTAATTATAGACAGAAAAAACGAAAAGGCAGAGGGGTCATACACCGCTTATCTTTTTGAACAGGGAATTGATAAAATTCTTAAAAAAGTCGGCGAGGAATGCACAGAAACGGTGATTGCCGCTAAAAACAATGATAAAGACGAAACGATTTACGAAATAACAGATTTGATTTATCATACCCTTGTAATGATGGCTTATCAGGGAATTACTCCTGAAGATATAGAGGCTGAACTGCAGAAAAGGGCAGAAAAAAGAGGCAATCTTAAAAAATTTCATCAGGTGGATAAGAATTCGTAATGGCGTATAAAAAATGGATTATCGCAGGCGCTGACAAGGAAAAAGCGTCTGTTTTATCGGAAAAATTTAATATTGATCCATTTATTGCGTTTCTCCTTGTTGAAAGAGGAATTGATACAGAACTTGCATTTTCCGACTTTCTTTCATCATCGTTTGAGTTTTCAGATCCATTTTGCTTTAAGGATATGGATATTGCCGTGGAAAGAATTGAAACGGCAATTGAATACGGCGAAAAAATTACGGTTTACGGCGATTACGACTGTGACGGCATAACCTCTACCGCTCTGCTTGTTTCTCTTTTCGGAAATATGGGCGCAAATGTTGATTATTATATCCCGTCAAGAGCAAATGAGGGTTACGGTCTTAATATAAATGCGATAGACAAAATAAAAGAGTCGGGAACTTCTTTGATTGTTACGGTGGATAACGGCATTGCTTCAATAGACGAGGCAGTGCATATTTCCGATTTGGGAATGGATTTGATAATTACCGACCATCATCAGATTGGGGAACAATTGCCGAAAGCGCTTGCAGTTGTTAATCCTTACCGAACGGAAAACAATATCAAATTCCGTGATATATGCGGCGTGGGTGTGGCTTTTAAACTTGCCTGTGCCCTTTACGGCGATACAGACGATATGCTTTATCAGTATGCAGATTTGGTTGCAATCGGTACGATTGCCGATGTTGTGCCGTTGCTTGGTGAAAACCGAGGTTTTGTAAAGGCGGGGCTTGAACTTATAAATTCCGAAAGCCGAGTCGGTGTTGCAGAACTAAAAAAAATCGCTTCGGGTGAGGAGAAATCCTTCGGCTCGATTGAAACCGCTTTTCAGATTTGCCCGAGAATTAATGCCTGCGGACGTGTTGACGACGCGTCAAAAGCCGTAGAACTTTTGCTTTGCGAAGACAGAAATAAGGCGTCATTTATCGCAAATCAACTGAATATTGATAATGCTCACAGGCAGGAACTTGAGCAGGATATTTTGACCGATATTAAAAGGCAGATTGCCGAAAATCCTGATCTTGTTATGAAGCGTGTCATTGTGATTGCAGGCAAAGGCTATCACCACGGCGTTGTTGGCATTGTTGCTTCACGTGTGCTGGAGGAATACGGCAAGCCTGTCATTATTATCGGCATTAATGAGAACGGCAGAGCGAGAGGCTCGGCAAGAAGTGTAGAAGGTTTTAATATTTTTGAGGCGATTTCGTATTGTTCTGATTTGCTGACCCAGTTCGGCGGCCACCCGAAAGCAGGCGGAATGGGGCTTGATGAAAGCAATATTGACGCTTTTCGTGAAAAAATCAACGAATATGCTTATAATAAGTTTGAAATTATGCCTGCACAGTGTGTTGAAATAGACTGCAAGTTGTCTCCATTTTATCTTGATTTGGAACTTGTTAAAAATCTTTCCGTTTTAGAGCCTTACGGCGAGTGCAACAGGCAGGCAGTTTTTGCATTGATGGGACTTTCTATAGTGTCTGTTTCCTCTATGGGAAACGGTAAGCATATAAGGCTTGAATGTATAAAAAAAGGCAAAAAACTCAGAATTGTTAAATTCGGCACAGCGGCAGAGGAATTCCCTTTTAAGCAGGGAGAGGTTATTGATGCTGCCGTCAGAATTTCGGATAATTATTATAACGGCAAAACTTATCTGTCTGTTCAGGCGGTTGATATACGCCCTGCAAAGGTTAATGACGATAAATATTTTGCAGAAAAAGAGATTTACGAGCAGTTTTTGCTCGGCAGAAACAATAGTAAATCCGTTTTTCCGAACAGGGAAAAATGCACTGTTGTCTATAAAGCCTTAAAGGCAAACGGCGGCTTTAAGGGTGATGTTGATTATCTTTATTTTAAACTCGGCGATATTACCTACGGTCAGATGATGTTTGCTTTAAAGGCGTTTGAGGAAAGCGGTTTGATTAAAACCGAAAATAAACAGATATCTGTTTTAAATGTTAAATCAAAAGTTGACTTGATGAATACGGCTTCTATGAAAAATTTGAAAGGACGGCTTGGCATTGAGTGAATATAACGACGGGTTTTATGATTTTTTTGAAAAAGTAAAGCAAAACCCACAGTATGATTACAAAAAAATAGAGCGTGCCTATAACCTTGCAAGAGAGGCACATAAAGATCAGAAAAGGCGCTCGGGTGAGCCTTATATTATGCACCCCGTTGCTGTAGCGGAAATTCTTTTTAAATTCGGAATGGATAATGAGTGCATTATAAGCGCTCTGCTTCACGATGTTGTTGAAGATACGGAATATACGCTTGATTATATCAGAGAGCAATTCGGTCCCGACGTGGAACTGCTTGTTGACGGCGTTACAAAACTCGGTAAGATTTCTCTTTCTACAAGAGAAGAGGTTCAGGCTGAAAACATCAGAAAAATGTTTATGGCTATGAATAAGGATGTGCGCGTTATCATTATTAAACTTGCCGACAGGCTTCATAACATGCGCACCCTTCAGCATATGCCCGAGTATAAGCAGAGGGAAAAGAGCCTTGAAACACTTGAGATTTATGCTCCTATTGCGCACCGTCTCGGTATTCGTGCCTTTAAAGAAGAACTTGAAGATTTAGCGGTTTATTATCTTGACCCGATTGCGTATAAAGAAATTGAAAACTCTCTTTCCATGAAAAATGAAGAGGGTCTCAAGTTTCTTAATGATATAAAAGCGCAGATTGGTGAACGTCTCAGCACCGTTATTGAAAACGCTAATATTACGTCACGTGTTAAATCAGTTCACGGCATTTTCCGCAAGGTTTATATAAAAGGTAAATCGTTTGAAGAAATTTATGATATTTATGCCGTCAGAATTATAGTTGATTCCATGATAGACTGCTATAATGCACTCGGCATTGTTCACGATATGTTCAAGCCTATCCCCGGCAGGTTCAAGGATTATATTTCAACGCCTAAGCCGAATATGTATCAGTCGCTTCACACCACAGTGCTTTCAAGCACGGGCGTTCCGTTTGAAATTCAGATTCGTACCTGGGATATGCATAAAACGGCTGAATACGGTATTGCCGCACACTGGAAATATAAAATCGGAAAGGGCGGCAAGGATAATCTTGATGCAGGTCTTTCGTGGATTCATCAGATTCTTGAAACAGGCGAGGAATCATCTTCTCCCGAAGATATGGTGCAGAATATTAAGGGCGATTTGTCTGTTGAAGAAGTGTATGTTTTCACGCCCAAGGGCGATGTTAAAAGTCTGCCTACAGGCTCAACCGTTATAGATTTTGCTTATGCTATTCACTCTGCGGTCGGCAATAAAATGATAGGCGCAAAGGTTGACGGCAGAATTGTTACGCTTGATTATAAAATCAAAACAGGCGAGCGAATAGAAATTCTTACCTCCAATCAGCAGGGCAAAGGTCCGAGCCGTGACTGGCTGCAGATTGTTAAAACAGGCGAGGCAAGAAACAAAATCCGCTCGTGGTTCAAAAAAGAAAAGCGTGAGGAAAATATTGAAGAGGGCAAAGCAGTTGTTGAAAAAGAACTGCGCCGAAACTTTATACGCCTTACATCCGAGCAGTATGATGATTTTGTTAAAAAGATTGCCGAAAGGCAGCATTATGCAAAGGTTGATGAATTCTATGCCGCTATCGGTTACGGCGGTATTCAGTTCAACAGGCTTATGCCCGGTATTAAAGATGAATACAACCGTAACTGGAAAGAGGAAAAAGAGCCTGAAAAGCCGCAGAATATTGTTGATAAGCCGAGAAGCCGTCCGTCAGGCAACGGCGTTATAGTTGAGGGAATAGACAACTGCCTTATCAATATGGCAAAGTGCTGCTGCCCTCTGCCGGGTGAAGAAATTGTCGGCTTTATCACAAGAGGTCACGGGCTTTCAATTCATAAAAGAAACTGTGTGAATGTGCCCGAGGATTTAAAGCACTGTGCCGAGCCTGAGCGCTGGATTAATGCATATTGGGACGAAAATGTTAAGGTTGAGTCAAAATCAACGCTCGATGTTTATGCAATTGACAGAGACGGCGTTGTGCTTGATATTACAAGCACACTTATGAAACTTCACGTTAAAATTCATTCCATTAATGCCCGACCGATTAATGACGGCAACTGCCTTACAACGCTCACCGTTGCCGTAAACAGTAAAGAGCACCTTGATAATATAGTTAAAATTATCAGAAAAATTGACGGTGTTTACCATATTGAAAGAAGTGTAATACGATGAAAGCAGTTTTGCAGAGAGTAATTAACTCAAGCGTTGCCGTTGATGGTGAGGTTCATGGCAGTGTGGAAAAAGGCTTTATGATTCTTCTTGGTGTTGTTAAAGGTGACACAAAAGAAGATGCAGACAAACTGATTAAAAAAATTCCGTATCTTCGTGTTTTTGAAGATGAAAACGGCAAAATGAATCTGTCCTGCCTTGATGTCGGCGGTGAAATTCTTGTCATTTCTCAGTTTACTTTGTGCGCAGACTGTTCTCACGGCAGACGCCCGAGTTTTACAAATTCCGCACCGCCCGATGAGGCGGAGAGCCTTTATGAGTATTTTACCGATGAACTGAAAAAGGCAGGCGTTTCAAAGGTAGAAACAGGCGTTTTCGGCGCAGATATGAAAGTATCTTTGATAAACGATGGTCCTGTTACAATTGTTCTTGACAGTAAAGAACTTAAATGATGCAGTGAAACGGCTAATTCGTGAATTGCCAATTATTGGCTTTATTGATTACGGTACGATGTGGTCATCGTACCCTACAAAATATCAATAACGCCATCGTAGGGCGGGGTGGTCTCACCTGTCGGCTCGGTCGGTGCTTCTGCGATGCAGAGGTGTCCACTGGACACCCGCACCCTCACCCCGCCGTAAAAATTAATACATTATGGTGATAATATGCTTAAAATAAAATGCGCCGTGTTCGGCGAACTCGGCAATAACTGCTATCTGATTACAGATGAAGCAACGGGCAAATCCGCTCTTGTGGACTGTACCGATGCAGATGAAAAAATGCTTAGTTATATCGGCGACGCCGATTTGCAGTATATTCTTCTTACGCACGGTCATTTTGACCATATCGGAGGCGTTAAGGAAATTCAGGAAAAATTCGGCGCAAAGGTTGTTATCAGCGAAGAAGACGCACCTATGCTTTCTTCGGGCAAACTGAGTATTGCCGCTTTCTGCGGAGCAAAGCAGAATAACACAACTGCCGATATTATTGTTAAAGAGGGTGATGTTATTACTCTCGGTGAAACGGAAATCAAGGTGATTGCAACACCCGGTCACACAAAAGGCGGCGTATGCTATATTGCTGATGATAATATTTTTACGGGTGACACACTGTTCTTCTGCTCCTGCGGCAGAACGGATTTCCCGGGCGGCTCTTATAAAGAAATCAAGGAAAGTCTTAACAGATTAAGAAATCTTGACGGTGATTATAAACTTTATCCGGGTCATGACAGAACGACCACACTTGCATTTGAAAGACAGAATAATCCTTATATGAGATAAATTATGGTTATTGAAATTAAAAATCATTCATATAGTTATGATATAGAGAATATTGCCGAAATATTTTTTCCTTATGAAAAAATCAAAATGATTGAAAACGGTTCAGCACCTGAAGATAATATCAGAGTAGTGACTGAAATCTGCGGAAATACGGCAACGGTTGACGCTGTTGTTTACGATAAGCAACTTAAGGACAGCGCTATTATCAAAGAAGAATCAGACGGTAAATCAGAACTGTCTGTTCTTTTTTACAGTGTGCTTTCACGCCTTCTCGGAATAGAATATCCGTGGGGGATTTTATACGGCGTGCGCCCTGCAAGATTTATGCACAGTTTAACAGACAGGTTCGGTGAAGATACTGCACGCAGTATTTTTAAAAATCAGTATCTTGTAACAGATGAAAAAATTAATCTTACCGCCGCAGTTATGGAAAGCGAGAACAAAATTATCGCTCTTTCAAAACCCGAAAGTTTTTCGCTTTACGTGTCAATACCGTTCTGCCCCACAAGGTGCTCTTACTGCTCCTTCGTGTCGCACAGTATAGAGAATACACACAGGTTGATAGATGATTATGTAAAACTTTTAACTTATGAGATTAAGAATACTGCACAGTATGCAAAAGACCTCGGATTACGGCTTGAAAGCATTTATTTCGGCGGCGGAACACCTACTACTCTTTCGGCAGAACAACTTACTTTGCTTTTTGATACAATTGCAGACAGTTTTGATTTATCCACTGTCCGTGAATATACTGTTGAGGCAGGCAGACCCGATACGATTACAACCGATAAACTGTTTGCACTGAAAAATGCAGGCATTACAAGAATAAGTATAAATCCGCAGACCTTCAATGATGATGTGCGTGAATATATCGGCAGGCATCACACAACAAAACAGACTCTTGATGCGCTTGAAAATGCACGGTCAGTCGGTTTTGACAATATCAACATGGACTTCATTGCAGGACTTCCTACCGAAAGCAAACAATCCTTTTGTGACAGTATTGACAAAGCAATTGCTCTCGGTGTGCCGTCAATCACTGTTCACACGCTGTCTTTAAAAACAGGCGCATATATGGCAACAAGGGATAGGGCATTTGATTTAACCGATAAAATTCTTGCAAAAAAGATGGTTGATTACGCAGGTAAAGCGCTTTACGCAGCAGGCTATAAGCCATACTATATGTACCGTCAGGGCAAAAGCCTCGGTAATCTTGAGAATGTCGGTTGGTGCAAGGATGGTGCAGACTGCCTTTATAACGTGTTTATGATGGATGAAACCCATTCTGTTTTTGCCGTCGGCGCAGGCGCAGTAATTAAACTTAAAAACTGCAGCAGCGGCAAAATCGAACGAATTTATAATTATAAATATCCTTATGAGTATATAGACCGCTTTGATGAAATTCTTAAAAGAAAGAAAAAAATTAACGAGTTTTATGCAAATTATAAAATATAAGTTAAAAATATACTTTTTGTATTGCAAAGAACAACGAAATGTAATATAATTGTTCAATAATTAATATATTAACAAGGAGTATTCCTATGAGTAAATTTGAAGACGCTTTCGGCGGCGCTAAAATTTCAAATATAGAAGATGTGTTTGCAAGGGCAAAAACCGTTTCGGAAAGTATTAACAAAAAAAGTGCAAAGGCATTTGAAATTTCACGCAAAAGAGTGGAATATCTTGATGCTAAGTCAAAACTTGCAAAATGCAATGAAAAATTCGGCAATCTTAATTTTGAAGTTCTTCTCGGCAATGAAGTAGATGAAACTGAAATGGATCAGCTTATTGCAGAGATTACGGCTTACCGTGAACGAATGGATGTTCTTGAAAAAGAACTTGAAGAGGCTAAAACAGAACTTGAGTCGGACAATATAAAAAAAGAGGCTGAAGAACTTAAAAAGGAAATGATGAATGCCTCTATGGAAACTATTGAGGTGCTTAAGGTCAGAGCCAAAGAGGCTATGATTGCCGTTCAGAATGCCGTTGATAAAATGAATGCCGGCAGTGATGCTCAAAAGCCTGTTGAGGTAGATGTTGAGCCTGTTGAGGCAGATGAAGCCGACAGCAGTGAAGAATAAATTTCGGAAGTTCAAAAAAGAATACTAAAGAGAATTTTAAGGCAGTGCAAATTTTTGCATTGCCTTTTTTGTGGTGGTTTTTTTGAATAATTTAAAGCAGAAATATATTGGCTCGGCACTTTTGCTTCTCTTATCATCAATTGTGGTGAAACTTATAAGTGCAGTTTATAAAATCCCTTTAACTGCTTATATAGGGGCAACGGGCAGAGGTTATTTCAATATTGCCTATAATCTTTATATGCCTGTTCATGCCGTGATTATGGGCGCTTTTCCGATTGCACTTTCACACCTTGTAAGTAAATATAATGAGCAGGGCAACAGCGCAAAAATTTATTCGCTGAAAAAAGCAGGAAAGTTTTTGTTTTTTATTGCCGGCGTTCTTGGTACTGCTTTGATTATTCTTCTTGCAAAGCCTTATGCAAATATGGTCGGCTCTGATAAAAGCATTTACACAATTTATGTGATTGCGCCTACAGTGTTTTTTTCTGCATTATGTGCTGGAAGCAGAAGCCTTGCCGAGGGCTTTATGAATATGATTCCCACCTCTGTAAGCCAGATTATTGAGGCGGTTTTTAAACTCGTTTTCGGTCTGCTGTTTGCAAAATATTCTATGAGCCTGCTTTATGATATGTATTTAAACAGCGGCTCAGTGCTCGGCATTGCCTGCGAAACAGAGCAGTCTGCACTGTCGCTTATATATCCGCTTACTTCGGCGGCTGCAATGGGCGGGGTCACGGTCGGGGCATTTTTCAGTATGGTTTATGCTTCGGTTTACACTTCGGTAAAATATAACTCGTTCACTGTATCAAGGCAGTATACAATGATTGGCAGTTTAAAAGAGATTGCAGTTTTCTCCGCACCGATTATTGTTTCAACAATTATTCAGAGCGTTTCCACATTTCTTGATAATTCGTCTGTTCAGATTTGTCTGTCTTATTGTGATATCGGCGAACTGAAAAATGCTTATAAAACCTGCATTGAGATAAGCCGTGTTCAGGATAATGATATTGTTACATATATTTACGGGTTGTTTTCATCTGCACAGGATTTTAAAAATCTTCTTCCCGGTTTTACGATGGCTCTCGGTGTCAGTGCCGTACCTGCAATCTCCTCCGGTTTTGAGGGGGGCAACAAAGAACGGCTGTCGTCACTTCTTAACAGTATTTTTAAATATACATCTATTATCGCTTTCGGAGGCGGTGTTTATCTTTCGCTTACTGCACGGCATTTGCTCTCAGTTTTGTATGGTGGTTCCAATTCAGATATAGTTTTCGGTACTGCCCGTCTTGTTGAATATTACGGTTTTACAATGCTGTTTTACTGCCTTGCAGGCGTCAGCGTTTATGCTGTTCAGGCGGTAGGAAAAGCAAAATCAGGCATACCTGCAATTCTTATTTCTGCCGTTTTAAGAATAGGCATTAACTGCTTTCTTGTTTCAAAGTCCGAGATAAATATTTACGGAACTGTGCTTTCGGGTGCAGTCGGCTATCTTGTGATTATGGTGTGCAATATGGTGATTTTTAAAAAGTACACAGGCGTAAAATACGATTATCTCAATATAGTGATAAAGCCGTTTATATGTTCGCTTTTTTCATATTTTTTTGCAAAAATGATTTTTTCGGGTATTTTTACCGATATGGGTGATATACTTAATCTGACAGTGATTTCGGCATTATTTGCCGTGATATTTACAATTTTGCTTATACTGTCAAAAACTATATGCTTTTCTGAAATTAAATTCTTAAAATACTGTAAAAAATAACCTTTTTTGCTTGATAAAATCTGTACTTTATAGTATGATTAGTATAAACAAGTTAATCTGAAGGAAGGCGCACTTATTGGCAGTTGATTTTGAAATTAAAGACAGATATGATATCAATGATTTCATTAATCTTATTACTGTACTCAGAGCGCCGAACGGCTGTCCGTGGGACAGAGAGCAAACGCACGAATCCATCAGAAAAAATTTTATTGAAGAAACCTATGAGGTTATTGAGGCTATCAATAAAAAAGATACTGACGGTTTAAGGGAAGAACTTGGTGATATTTTGCTTCAAGTTGCCCTGCACAGTGAGATGGAGCGTGAAAGGGGTACTTTTGATTTCACTGATGTGGTAAATGATATATGCCATAAACTTGTTATCCGCCATCCGCATGTTTTCGGTGATGTAACTGCTGAAAATGAAAAAGAAGCGCTTGACAGTTGGGATAACATTAAACTGAAAACAAAAGGTATAAAAAAACAGAGCGAGTCTATGGAAAAGGTTGCACGTGAACTTCCCGCTTTGATGCGTGCACAGAAAATTCAGTCAAAAGCGGCAAAAGCAGGCTTTGACTGGGATAATAAAGACGGTGCTTTTGATAAACTGTTTGAAGAGATTAATGAGTTGAAAATTGCTTTGGCACAAGGCTCTGAAAGCGATGTTGAAGATGAGTTCGGCGACGTTCTTTTCTCCTGTGTGAATATTGCACGGTTTATAAATGTTGATTCGGAAGAGGCTTTAACTGCATCAACCGATAAATTTATGAATCGTTATGCTTTGGTTGAAAAACTTGCAGATGAGCAGGGGATTGATATGCGCACATCATCAATTGATACGCTTGACAGTCTTTGGAATAAAGCAAAGGAAATAATAGCCGAAAAGGCAAAAACGGAGGAAATTTAAATGAATAAAACAGAACTTGTAGCAGCAGTTGCTGCTAAGGCAGAACTTTCAAAGAAAGATGCAGAAGCAGCAGTAAAGGCTGTAACAGACGCTATTACAGAAGCACTTGCAGACGGTGACAAAGTTGCTCTTGTAGGCTTTGGTACATTTGATGTTAAGACTCGTGTAGCACGCACAGGTAAGAACCCTCGCACAGGCGAAAAGATTGAAATCGCAGAGGCTAAGGTTCCTTCATTCAAGGCAGGTTCAGCACTTAAAGACGCTGTAAAATAAGATTTTATTTTAACTGTAGGGGAGGGTTTATGTACCCTCCCGTATTTTATTTTAATTCTACGGCGTGTTTATGCGTTACATAAAGGGTGATAAAATGCGGCTTGATAAATTTTTAAAGGTTTCAAGAATTATAAAAAGACGCACCGTTGCTAACGAGGCTTGCGATGCGGGAAGAGTAGAGATAAATGGCAGGGTTCAGCGTGCCTCATATGATGTTAAAATCGGTGATATTATAACAGTCAATATGGGAGCAAACAGCCGTAAATATGAGGTGCTTGAAATCAGCGAGCATGCGCTGAAAGAAGATGCATCAAAGATGTTTAAAGTATTATAATAATATAAAACTCATTAATTAATCACTTGATTCATATATTTTAATCGGGTGATTTTTTTATGGACGAAAAATTTAAAAAAACGCACAGTCTGCATCTTGAAAACAGAAACGGTTTAAAACTTACGGGTGTTACCGATGTTGATTTTTTTGACGAGGAAACGGTTACTGCATTTACCGATTACGGTATGATAACTGTGTCGGGTTCAAAACTTCACGTTGAAGAATTGAATCTTGAATCGGGTATTCTTGAAGTAACAGGTGAGGTAACGGCAATGGTTTACAGCAGTAAAACCAAAAAAGAAAAAGGAATTTTTAAAAGGCTTTTCAGTGCTTGATACAGTAATTACATTTTTTGTTTCAGGTGTGATTTTTGGTGCAATTTATGATTTTTTTCGTTTTTTCAGATTGCTTTTTAAAAATAAAATTGTTTGTTTTATTCTCGATTTTATTTATATGATAATTATTTCTCTGATGTTTTTTATTAATTTGCTCGGGTTTAATAACGGTATGGTAAGATATTATTTTATTGCCTTATCATTTCTCGGCTTTTTGTTTTATATTTTTACTGTTTTCCGGCTTACCGAAAAATTTGAAAAGCCTGTTTCGTTAATAATAAGAAAAAGTTTAAAAAAGGTGTTGCAATTTAACAAGAAAGTATACTATAATTTATTTGCTAAGCATAAAAAGAATAAGAAGAATAAAAAGAAAAAGGAGCAGACAAATGAAAGCGTTGTGGCAGAAATTAAAGCAGAATAAAAAACTGCGCACCACAATTATTGCGGTTTTTGTGGCGGTGGTGTTTTTCTGCTGTGCGGGTTTTATTATTTCACAAAGTGCGGATATAAGCAGATTAGGCAGGGAAAAGGAAGCCTACAGTAAACAACTTGAAGAGCAGAATGCTGAAAATGATGAACTTCAGGGTGTGCTTGAATCCGATGATAAAGACAGTTATATTGAACAGAAAGCACGTGAAAAAGGTTATGTAAAGCCTGATGAAGACGTTTTTTATGATGCCGCAGGCAGTAATTGAATTTTGATATGTACGGGTCTGAATTTATTTACAAAATGTAATTGTTACTGTAGGAGCGGATATTATCCGCCCGTATGTATATCATCCGTTCAAAAACAGAACATTTTATTGTAGGGGAGGGTCTCCGTGCCCTCCCGTTTTTAATAATAAGAGGTGTAAAATGAGAGAAATCAGCACAAATGAAATTACACAGTGTGTAAAAGAACTTGTCATAAAGGCAAATAAAATTTTACCTGACGACCTTGTTTCGTGTATAGGATGTTCAAAGCAGAAAGAGAATAATCCTACCGCAAAGTCTATTCTCGGCGATTTGGAGGCTAATATTGACGCCGCAAAAGAACTTGATATCCCCGTCTGTCAGGATACGGGTATGGCAGTCATTTTCGCTGAAATTGGGCAGGATGTACATATAACAGACGGCAGTTTTGAAATCGCCGTTAATAAAGGTGTGAGTCTTGGATATACCGAAGGGCTTTTGCGTAAATCCGTAGTGCGTGACCCGTTTTATGACAGAGTGAATACGAATGATAATACACCTGCAATTATTCATACACGAATTGTTGACGGTGATAAAATAAAAATCACTGCTGCTCCGAAAGGCTTCGGCAGTGAAAATATGAGTACGCTCAAAATGTTTACACCGAGCGCTAAGCGTGAAGATATTGTTAACTTTGTTGTGCAGGCAGTTAAAAATGCAGGCTCAAATCCGTGTCCGCCCGTTGTTATCGGCGTCGGTATCGGCGGTGACTTTGAATACAGTGCAATTCTTGCAAAAAAAGCGCTTTGCAGGAATGTTTCTTCCCGTAATGAAAACAGTTTTTATGCCGATATGGAGGCAGAAATGCTTGAAAAAATCAACGCTCTTGATATCGGACCACAGGGCTTCGGCGGCAGTACAACCGCACTTGCGGTAAACATTGAGACTTACCCTACACATATTGCAGGACTGCCTGTTGCAGTCAATGTCGGCTGCCACGTAACACGTCACGCTTCTAAGGAGATCTAAAGAATGTATTTATATATGGTTGCGCCGTGCCTTTTCGGTATAGAGGCGCTTGTTGCAGATGAACTTAAATTTATGGGTGCAGAAAATGTCTGCGCTGAAAACGGCAGAGTGTTTTTTGAGGGCGATGAAAGTATTCTTGCCCGTGCCAATATAAACAGCCGCTTTGCCGAAAGAATTTTAATTGTTATGGACAGGTTCAGGGCAACAACTTTTACGGAACTATTTGATGCCGTTAAACTGATTAACTGGAGTGATTTTATCGGCAGCGGTGATACCTTCCCTGTTAAAGGCTACAGCCTTAATTCGGCGCTTTATTCCGTGCCCGACTGCCAGAAAATTATTAAAAAAGCCGTTGTTGAAAGCCTGAAAGAGGATTACGGCATAAGCTGGTTTGAGGAAACAGGTCCTGTTCATCAGATTCAGTTTTCAATTATTAAAGATGATGTCACCGTTATGATTGATACTTCGGGTACGGGACTTCATAAAAGAGGTTACAGACCCGAGTCAAACGATGCTCCAATAAGAGAAACGCTTGCAGCAGCAATGTGCAGTCTTTCAAGGCTTCGCCATTATCATACAATGTATGACCCTTGCTGCGGCAGCGGAACAATTCTTATCGAGGGCGCAATGCTTGCCAATAATATTGCTCCCGGTATCAATCGTAATTTTGCTGTGGACAGATGGGGCTTTGTGCCCGAAGCAGTCTGGAAAGCAGAGCGTGAACGATGCCATGATATCATTAAAACAGATACGGATTTTGTTGCTTTCGGCAGTGATATTGACAGTCACGCAGTTGAACTGACTCTTGCAAATGCAAGGCGCATTAAGGCTGATAAGTTCTTAAGGCTTAGTGTTGAGGATATTAAGAATTTCAATCCGACAACTGAAAAAGGCACGCTTATTACTAACCCGCCGTATGGTGAAAGAATGCTTGATATTAAAGAGGCAGAGCGAATTTACAGAATTATGGGCGAAAAATTTATCGCTCGGAAGGGCTGGAGTTACGGCATCATTTCGCCTGATGAAGAGTTTGAGAAATGCTACGGCAGAAAAGCCGATAAACGCCGCAAACTCTATAACGGTATGATTAAATGCCAATATTATATGTATTTTAAATAAATAGTGATATTTAGAGGGGAAGGCTCGTTTTTTATTTAATGAGTATTTGCCTGTTCTAATTAAAATAACCGCTGAATTAATCAGCGGTTATTTTTTGTAATATGAATTGATTGCCTGTGTTTTCAATCGTTATATCGAATGAAATGAATTTATCTTTTTGTTTCATTACTTCTTCTTTGATTTTGTCGGCGCTTTCATCTTCCGAAACTCTGAAAATTTCAGTTCTTTTTTTATCATCATTTTTATTGTATGCCGAAATAATCTGTTCGTTTGTATTAAAGTCGGTTGCAACGTTGTATTCAATAACATTTACGGTATAGATATTGCCTGACTTCTGAATTGAATTTACCTCGTAGCATATTATATTGTCCATTCCGAAAGCAGGTAAAATATAATCGCCGTTTTCTTTATCAAAAGACGGCATGGAGATATCGTCATATTCGGCGGTATCTTTTTTTACGTCAAGAATCAGTTCGTCACCGAAGGTTTCTTTAAGATTTTCTTTTATTTCGTTTTCGGTCATAAAAAATGTGCTGTCGTCACGTGTGATGTGTGCATATATCCAAGGCTTGTATGCGCCATTTATGTTGCTGAATTCGGGCAGTCGGTTGCCGAGGTTTGTGTTGCATATTGTGCTGGTATATGCTCTTATTTCGGATTCTTCTTCGCCCTGCAATTCGTTCTTATCCGTCTGTGTTTCGGAATACTGCTCGCTTTTTTGTATAGCCGAAGTGGTTTCAGGCTGTGATTTGTCAAATTAAAAAAATAAAACGCTCATTACAATAAGCAGTACTGCAATGATAAGAATTATGAAAAGACTGTGATTTTTCTTTTTAGCCATATTTTTTCTCCCTTAATTGTGATTTTGCTTCATTGCATTATATGATACCGAAACTGCCTCATCACTTATGTTGCAGCCGAAATCATATATCGGCACTTTGCTGAAAATTTCTTCAAGAACATCAAACAACTTTTCCATTTTTTCGGCGCTTATTTTTCTTGATGTCTGCGAAAATATGTTGTAAACCGCTTTGGTCGTTTCCGCTTTTTTTATCCAGTTTGTTTCGCTTCTCTGTAAAAAGCAGATTCCTGCAAGCGGTACAAGTTTCGGTGTGGAGTAATCATATTTGCCGCTCCACGGTGTTCCACAGGCGTAAACGGTGCCGTCAATAATTCTGAGCGCAGGTTTGTCATCGTTTAAAATGTATGCACGCTCACCGAAATGCTTCAGCCAAAGATTGGTGTGTGTTGATTTGCCTGTGCCCGGGTCTGCCGAAAAGGTGTAGGCACAGCCGTCTACCACAACGCAGGAGGAGTGCAGAAGTATTCCGCTGTAATCAATCAGTCTTGTATAAAAATCCATACCGCTGAGCATATATTCCCAGTCGCCGGCATCAAGTTCGGGGTGGGCGTTGACGTAATCGTTAATACGCTTTTCCGTAACCTCTATATTAATATCAATTTTCTGATTTTCGCTTTGGTTTTCGGCAAGATAGGGAATAGCCTGTTTTTTTGTTCGTCCCTTAGGGTTTTTCATATTTACCGTTAAACCGGCGATACTGTAAATGCTCATATATTTTTCTCCTGACTGAGTACCTTCTATTTACTATCTATAGTATAAATTAAAAAAATTTTTCCGTCAAGTGTTGACATTTTGCTTTATTCAGGTTATAATAAAACAAATGTTCGATAGAGGTAAAAACGATGGAAAGGGTAATTCTTCATATAGACTGCAATAAGTTTTATGCGTCGGTAGAATGTCTGCATAACCCCGAAATAAGAAATAAGCCTGTTGCCGTCGGAGGCAGCCCTGAAACGAGACACGGTATTATTTTAACCAAAAATGAAATTGCATCAAAATACGGAATAACAGTCGGCGAGCCGCTGTGGAAGGCTTATCAGAAATGCCCTGATTTAATTGTTGTGCCTCCGAATTTTCCGCTTTATGTCCGCTTTTCAAATATGGCACGCAATATTTATAAGGATTATTCCGATTATATTGAGCCGTTCGGTCTTGATGAAAACTGGATAGATGTTACGGGTGATAAGCGCGGCGGCGAGAATATTGCCCTGGAAATAAAAGAAAGGGTTAAATCAGAACTCGGCATTACCGTAAGTATAGGTGTGTCCTTTAATAAAACCTTTGCGAAATTCGGCTCCGATTATAAAAAGCCCGATGCCGTAACAGTTATTACAAAAGATAATTATAAGGACATTGTGTGGAAAAGTCCGTGCAGTGATTTGCTGCTTGTAGGTCCTGCCACAACAAGAAAACTTGCAGGCTACGGCATATATACAATCGGCGATCTTGCGCAGTCAGATATCGGCTTTATAAAATCAATTCTCGGTAAAAACGGTGTTGTTATTCATAATTTTGCAAACGGTATTGATCCGTCTGCCGTGTCACACAAGGATGATGAAAGGGCGCTGAAAAGCATAGGCAATTCCACCACTACGCCGCGTGATATGGTAACCGACGATGATGTGAAATCGGTTATAACTGTTCTCGGCGAAAGCGTTGCACGCAGAATGAGAGAACAGGGCGTTCGTGGAAAAACAGTTACCATAACCGTTCGTGATAAAAATCTTTATCATTTCACCCGTCAGTGCAAACTGCAGAATTCGACCGATGTTTCGATTGAAATAATCAATGCGGCTATGAAGATTTTTCGTGAAAATTATGTGTGGAATAATCCGATAAGAAGTATCGGCGTTGCCGTTTCCGATTTTAATGTTGATGAGGGCGTGCAGTATGATTTGTCGGGAACTGTCGAAAAAAGGGAAAAACTTGAACGGCTTGAAAAGGCAGTTGATAATATCAGACAGCGGTTCGGCAATTACGCCGTTCAGCGTGCGTCACTCTTAAAAGATGAAAAACTGAGCCGTTTTAATCCGCACGATGACCATAATATACACCCTGTAGGGTATTTTAAAAATTATAAGGAGGCGCAGGAATGAAAGAATACGTAGAAGTTACTGCAAAGTTTGATACAGACGGCAATATAACACCGCTTGTTGTAAGAATGGAAGAGGGAAAATTTTATGTTGACAGGGTTTATGATATCAGACCTGCCGCATCGCTTAAATCAGGCGGAGCGGGGATAAGATATAAATGCAGTATAAACGGCGTTATGAGTTACCTGTTTTTAGAGGAAACGAAGTGGTTTATTGAGCCTGCCGTATAGGCTGTATAGATTATTGTTGCAATACTGTGTGAAAAGTGGTAAAATATCTGCAGAATTTTTAGGAGGGCAACATAATGGCTAAACTTTTTAAAGAAATGACTAAAGAAGAGTTAGTCTCAAAACAGGCTGAACTTCAGAAAAGATATGATGATTTTAAGGCTATGAACCTTAAACTTGATATGAGCAGAGGAAAGCCGGGTGCAGATCAACTTGATTTGTCGGCAGATATGCTTGACTGCAATGATTATTTTTCAGACGGTGTTGACTTGAGAAACTACGGCCTTCTTGACGGTATTCCGTCCTGCAAAAAATTATTTGCGGATTTAATGGGTGTTGATACAAAAAATGTTATTATCGGCCCTAATGCAAGTCTTACACTTATGTTTGACTATATTTCACAGTGTTATACACACGGTGCAGGTGATAAGCCGTGGTGCCAGGCAGGCGAGGTTAAATTCCTTTGCCCTGTTCCCGGTTATGACCGTCATTTTACAATTCTTGAATATTTCGGAATTAAGATGATTAACATCGCAATGAAGGAAGACGGTCCTGATATGGACGCTGTTGAAGAATATATCAAGGACGAAAGCGTTAAAGGTATGTTCTGCGTTCCTAAATATTCAAATCCGCAGGGTATCACTTACAGTGATGAGGTTGTAGAGCGCATTGCCGCTATGAAACCTGCCGCTAAGGACTTCAGAATTATATGGGATAATGCTTACTGCGTTCATGAAATTGAAGAGCAGGGCGATACACTTCTTAATATCTTTGATGTTCTTCCGAAATACGGCAATGAGGATATGGTTATTGAGGTGTGCTCAACATCAAAAATCACATTCCCGGGTGCAGGCGTTTCTGCAATTATTGCAAGCGATAATAATATCGCAGCAATCAAAAAACGCCTTAATGCCCAGACAATCAGTTATGATAAGATGAATCAGCACCGCCACGTTGAATTTCTTAAAGATACTGCAGGCGTTCTTGCACATATGAAAAAGCATGCGGCGATTATGAAACCTAAGTTTGATATCGTGTTAAAGCATCTTGAAAATGAACTCGGCGGCACAGGCATTGCTGAATGGGTTAATCCTAAGGGCGGCTATTTCATTAGCCTTCAGGCTATGCCGGGTACTGCAAAGCGTGTAGGTGAACTTTGCAAAGATGCAGGCGTAGTGCTTACAACAGTGGGTGCAACTTATCCGTACGGCAATGATCCTGAAAACAGCAATATCCGTATTGCACCGAGTTATCCGCCTGTTGACGAACTTAATCTTGCGGCAGAACTGCTTTGTATTTGTGTTCAGATTGCCGCTATCGAAAAATTACTCGGATAATTATGCCGAATACAAACAACAAAACAAAAGGTGTTATATTCATACTGCTTTCGGCAATATGCTTTACGGGAATGAATACTTTTGTAAGATTATCGGGTGATATTCCGACCTTTCAGAAAGTATTTTTCCGTAACTTTGTTGCAATGATTTTTGCGGCCATTGCGCTTTTAAAAGCAGGAGAAAGTTTCAAACCGAAAAAAGGCAGTATGAAATATCTTATCATTCGCTCTGTTGCAGGGCTTACGGGCGTTTTCGGCAATTTCTATGCTCTTGGTAAAATAGATCTTTCCGATGCGTCAATGCTCAATAAAATGAGCCCGTTTTTTGCGCTTATCTTTTCTGCGATTTTTATTAAAGAAAAGGTAAAGCCCAAGCAGGCAGTGGCGATTGCTGTTGCTTTTGCAGGCGCTCTGCTGATAATTAAACCGACTTTCGGCAATGAAAATCTGATTGCGTCAATGGCAGGCTTTATCGGCGGAATGTGCGCAGGTGCCGCATATACATGCGTTAGATGGCTCGGCATAAAGGGTGAAAACGGCAAGGTGATTGTGTTCTTTTTCTCTGCTTTTTCAACAATCGTAACAGCGCCGTATCTTATTTTCAATTATCATTATATGACGGCAGAGCAGTGGATTTTTCTGCTTCTTGCAGGCGTTTGTGCGGCAGGCGGTCAGTTTTCGATTACTGCGGCATATACTTATGCGCCGAGCCGTGAAATTTCGGTTTACGATTATTCGCAGGTAGTGTTTGCCGCAATAGTTGGCTTTATTGTTTTCGGCGATGTGCCCGATATTCTGTCATTTGTCGGTTATTTTGTAATCTGCGCAATGGCAATTTGGATGTTTATTTATAACAATAAACTTGAAAATCATAATTGTTGAATTGTAGGGGAGGGTCTCTGTGCCCTCCCGTATTTTATTTTTTTACCCAATAAATTCACCCACAATATATAGTGTAAAGTAAAAATACTTGCATTTCTGAAAATATTGTGGTACAATGACATTTGGAAAAATCTGAAAGGTGATTTTTATTTATGAAATGTCCATTTTGTGGTTGTGAAGAAAGTAAGGTTATAGACTCCCGTCCTACCGACGAAAATGAAAGAATACGCCGCCGCCGTGAATGTATTGACTGCGGCAAGCGCTTTACTACATACGAAATAATTGAAGATGTTCCGATTATTGTTATTAAAAAAGATAAAAGCAGGGAAGTTTTTGACCGCAACAAGGTTTTAAAGGGTATGCTTCGTGCCTGCGAAAAAAGACCTGTTTCTACCAATGAACTCGAAACGGCTATAACTCAGATTGAGGCTACACTTCAGTCTGCTACAGACAGAGAGGTTTCAAGCGTTTATATCGGTGAACTCATTATGGAAAAACTTCGCGGAATTGACGAAGTTGCTTATGTCAGATTTGCGTCTGTTTATAAAGCATTTGATTCGGCATCTTCGTTTATCGAGGAAATCTCAAAACTTCAATAAATAATGTAGGGGTCGATGCCCTCATCGACATGAAATAAAAAGGTTTGTGATTGCTCACAAACCTTTTTTGTTAATATTTATATTCTTCTTTATCTTTGCCGTTTTTGTAAAAATTGTCAATTACAATTTTGTATCTTTCATACGCCTTTGCAACAGCATCTTCCCAACTTATGTAAATATTGTTTTGCGCATTTTTACCAACATGTTTTAACAGGTCTTTTCTGTACATAATACTTTTAAGTTTTTTTGCAATATCATCGGCACTGTCTTTGCAAAGAAAACCTGTTATGCAGTCATCAATACCTTCGGAAGCACAGGAATTTTCAATAAGCAGTGACGGTGTGCAGCACGATGCCGCCTCTCTGACTACAAGCCCGTTTGTATCAAATGTTGACGGAAAAAGCAGCAAATCCGAAACGGCATAGTATTTCTGAATTTTTTCACGGTCTAATATTTTGCCTGTCCAGATTACTCTGTCTTTCAGATTGAGTTTTCTGTAAAGCCGTTTTATGGCGTGCTCATCTGCGCCGAAACCGAGCAGAATCAGCCTGAAATCCTGATTTTTATCTTTTAAAATTCTGCATGCCTCAAAAATCTGCTTAATATTTTTATACCATATCATTCTGCCTGCATATATAAAAATGGGCACGTTTTCGGGCACGCCGAAATCTTTTTTTATGTTTTTTATTTCATCGTCGGAAAAATCTTTTTTCGGCATATCGCAGCCGTTCGGCATAACAACATAATCACCTGTGTAACCGAGAATTCTGAGGCTTTCAGCGGTGCCTTCACTTGTAACCCATACTTCGTCGGCACTGTTAATATTGTTAAGAATAAACCGCCTTGCAAAATCCTTTGCCCATTTGGTAGGTACTCTTTTCTGAATATCAAATTCATATTTTGTATGGTATGTCAGAACGGTAGGAATTCTTTTTTTACGGTTCACACACCTGAAATAGTAACTTGTGGCAAGCGGTGCATGGCTGTGAAGCAAATCAAAACTGCGATTAATAATTTCGTAGTGCAGTTTGTCTTTAAAAGGCCAGCCCACGCTGTATCCTTCTTTTGTCGGAACCCACCAACTTTTATATCTGAATATCTCATAAGGGTATTTACTGTCCTGCTGATTGGGATTTTTCGGCGTTATTATAGTTGCTTTGCAGTGGTTTTTATTAAGCACCGCAGCATAACTCTGGGCAACATTGCTTATTCCGTCGGTAGTAGGCGGAAAGGCGTCTGTGCCTATTGCTATTTTTAAATCTTCTTTCATAGTTTCTCCTGAAATAAAATTTAAATAAAATGTACAAACACTATATCACAAAAAACGGTTAATGTAAATCGAAAAAATTTTTTTATACAAAATATTAATAATTCATTTATTTTTTATATGAAAAATTCTTTTTCTTATATTGCTTTGAATTTATAATTATTATATAATATACTTGTATTACTATGGGAGGTGAGTTTATGCCTGCTGCATACTCGGTATCACTGCAGAAAATCATAGACGTTCACGGATTAGAGGTAATGTATTTGCCGAAGGACGCTAATGATATTCTGATTACTTCAAGTGAGGTAAACAGACCCGGCATTGTTCTGACAGGCTATGTGGATTATTTTGATCCGCTCCGTATTCAGATTCTTGGCTGGACTGAAATCGGTTTTCTTCAGAGTATGAAAAGGGAAGAACAGGAAAAAGCACTCGGCTACTGGCTAAGTTTAAAGCCTGCCGCCGCAGTTGTTACAAGAGGGCTTGATGTGCCTCAGTATTTTCTTGACTGCTGTGAAAAATACGGTGTTCCTCTTTTGAAAACCGCTGATGAAACATCGCCGTTTCTTGCAGCGCTTATTCAGTTTTTAAATACCAGCCTTGCCCCGAGAATAACGCGCCACGGTGTTTTGTGCGAGGTTTACGGTGAAGGTGTGCTGATTATAGGCGAAAGCGGTGCAGGTAAATCCGAAACTGCAGTTGAACTTATCAAGCGCGGTCATCGTCTTATTGCTGATGATTCCGTTGAAATCAGGCGTATTGACTCTCATACTTTAACAGGTACTTCTCCCAATAATATCCGTCATTTTATTGAACTTCGCGGTATCGGTATTATTAATGCCCGACGTTTGTTCGGTATGGGCGCTGTAAAGCAGTCTGAAAAGATTAATCTTGTTATTCAACTTGAGCCGTGGGACGCGTCAAAGGCGTATGACCGACTGGGACTTGATAATGAATATACAACAATTCTTGATGTTCAGATACCTATAATAACAGTTCCCGTTAACCCCGGCCGAAATCTTGCGGTTATTATTGAAACTGCGGCAATGAACAACCGCCAGAAAAAGATGGGCTACAATGCGGCAGCGGAACTTATGGAAGGTCTCGGTATGACGGATACTGTACCTAACGATAAAGAAATTGAAATTATTTGGTGAAAAAGGAGTATAAACTATGTATAATATCGGAATTGATTTGGGCGGAACAAATATTGTTGCATCTGTTGTTGACAGTGAATATAAGATTCTCGGTACGGGCAAAACACCTACTGCAACACCGAGAAGTGCAGACGAAATATTTGATGATATTGCGGCAGTTTGCAGAGAGGCTATGGATAAAGCAGGTGTTTCAATCGAGCAGATTTCATCAATCGGTCTCGGTACACCCGGTACTGTAAATGATGACGGTGTTATTGAATTTGCAAATAACCTCGGCTTTGAAAATGTGCCTGCAAGGGAAATGATAAGAGCAAGGCTCGGCGATGTGCCTGTTTATGTTGCGAATGATGCTAACTGCGCCGCACTCGGAGAGGCTTATGCAGGTTGTGGCAACGGCTCTAAAAACTTTGTTGCCGTAACACTCGGCACAGGCGTTGGCTCGGGTATTATTATTGACGGCAAAATCGTAACAGGCGTAAACTGTGCAGGCGGTGAATGCGGTCATATGGTTATTAACGTTGACGGTGAGCAGTGCACATGCGGCAGAAAGGGCTGCTGGGAGGCTTATGCATCTGCAACTGCACTTATCCGCCAGACAAAAGCGGCTATGGAAAAATATCCTGATTCTGTTATGCATAAGATTGCAGAAGAAGAGGGTAAAGTGTCGGGCAGAACTGCTTTCGATGCTATGCGTAAGGGCGATATAGGCGGAATTGAAGTTGTAAATAATTATATAAAGTACGTTTCCTGCGGACTTATTAATCTTGTAAATGCACTTCAGCCTGAGATTATTTGTATCGGCGGCGGTATATGCAACGAAGGCGAAACATTGCTGAAACCTTTAAGAAGATTTGTTCAGGCTGAGAGATATTCAATTTACAGTAAAATTCAGACCAAAATTATGAAAGCACAACTTGGAAATGATGCAGGTATTATCGGTGCCGCACTTCTTGGCGAGGCTTCAAAGTAAACGGTGATTTCTTGAAAAATATAATCGAACTTTCAAAAAAATTAAATATTAAATTTCTAGAAAATGAGCCTATGAAAAAGCATACAACTTTTAAAATAGGCGGGGCAGCACGTCTTATGGTGTTTCCCGAAAAGGAAAGCGATGCGGCTGAAATCATAAAGTGCTGCAATGCTGAAAATGTTAGATATATGGCAGTGGGCAACGGTTCAAATCTGCTTGTTGATGATGACGGAATTGACGCCTGCGTTATTTGTTTTGACAGCAGTTTTTCCGATGTAAGGCTTGTTGATGAAGAAACTGTTTTTGCAGAGAGCGGCGCATCATTGATGAAGGTTTGCCGCTTTGCACTTGAAAACAGTCTGTCTGGGCTTGAATTCGCTTTCGGAATTCCGGGCTCGTGCGGCGGTGCTGCATTTATGAATGCAGGCGCATACGGCGGCGAAATGAAAGATGTGCTTGTTAAATGCCGCCATATTGACAAAAACGGCAATGTCGGCATTCTTGAAAAAGAAGATTTGAAACTTTCCTACCGCCATTCGGCTTATTATGACAATGGCTGTGTCGTTACGGGGCTTTATCTTAAACTGAAAAAAGGCGATAAAACTGAAATTAAAGCGAAAATGGACGATTTTCTGCAAAGAAGAAAGGATAAGCAGCCGCTTGAATTTCCGAGTGCAGGCTCAACCTTTAAGCGCCCCGAGGGCTATTTTGCAGGCGCACTTATTGAGCAGTGCGGTCTTAAAGGTAAATCGGTAGGCGGTGCACAGGTTAGCGAGAAACACGCAGGTTTTGTTATAAACAAAGGCGGCGCAACTTGTAAGGATGTTGTTGATTTATGCGCTTTTTGCAGTGAAACCGTTATGAAAGAAAAAGGCGTTTCGCTTGAAATGGAAATCAGAGTTGTGAAATAAACATTGTAGGGGAGAGACTCCGTACCCTCCCGCAATTGAATTAGAATATCGTAGGGGAGGGTCTCTGTGCCCTCCCGCAATTGAATTAGAATATCGTAGGGGAGGGTCTCTGTGCCCTCCCGAAATATAATCACAAATAAATAAGGGTATCAGATATGCATATTGAGAAAAAAGAATTAGTAATTTTAACAGGACTTTCGGGTGCAGGCAAATCAACTGCCATGCGTTTTATGGAGGATGTTGGCTATTACTGCATTGATAATATGCCGCCTCTTCTTTTATCTTCCTTTTTAGGGCTTTTAACAAAACAGACAGAGCACAGTAAAATTGCAATAGTTATTGATATCCGTTCAACGGAAAATTTTGATGTAATTATTCCGGTACTTGAAGACATTAACGAAGAAGATTATAATATTAAAATCGTTTATCTTGATATTAAAACACATATTGCGCTTAAAAGATATAAACTGACCCGAAGAAAGCACCCGTTTGCAGACAGGTTTAACGGCGATATTGCAAAGGCGCTTTCCTATGAGCGTGAAACGATTGCTCCTTTAAGATCAAAAGCCGATTATATTATTGATACTTCCGATATGAACGGCAATCAGTTAAGGGACAGGCTTACGCAACTTCTTCTCGGTGATGAAAGCGATGTTATGAATATTCACGTTATGTCGTTCGGCTTTAAGCACGGTATTCCCACCGAGGCTGATTTTGTTATTGATGTCCGTTGCCTGCCGAATCCTTACTGGGTAGAAAATCTCAGAACAAAAACAGGTCTTGACGATGAAGTTAAAGATTATGTTTTTTCGTTTGACGAGTCAAATAAACTGCTTGAAAAATTGATTGATATGCTGGATTTTCTCAATCCGCTTTATATAAAAGAGGGCAAAAGCCAGATTGTCTTTGCAATAGGCTGTACGGGCGGCAATCATCGTTCTGTTGCAATTGCCGAGGCACTTAAGCATCATTTCCAGAGAAAATGGGATAATGTTACGGTTAATCACAGAGATATAAACAGAAAATAGGTATTGTAATGTCTTTCTCTCAAAGTGTAAAAGATGAACTTGTAAAAACTGAATATGAATCTTTCTGCTGCAAAAAGTCCTTGCTTTACGGTATGTCTCTTTTCGGTAAAACTTTTGATTATAACAGCATTTCCCTGCAGACTGAAAATGAAAATATTGCACGGCTCTATTCCGATCTGCTTTTAAGCCTTTATAATATTAAAAATGAGATAAAGCAGTCAGTCGGCGGAAGAAATTATACCGTTTCTGTTTGTGATAAGCAGGATTGTGTAAAACTTCTTAAAGTGTTTGACCATATTGAAAAGGGCAGTAAAAAGATTAATCATTCAGTTTTTGACTGTGAAAACTGCCGTAATGCGTTTATTGCAGGTGCTTTTCTGTCCTGCGGCACTGTATCGTCACCCGAAAAGGATTATCATCTTGAATTTTCAGTGCCCTATTTTAATCTTTCAAAAAGTCTGCTGACTCTGCTTGATGAAATTGAACTGAAGCCCAAATATGTAAACAGAAACGGGTATAACGTTGTTTATTTTAAGGGCAGTGAATCGATAGAGGACTGCCTTTACCTTATGGGTGCATCAAATGCAATGTTTGAGATGATGAATATTAAAATCGTTAAGGATTTCAGAAATAAGGCAAACAGGCAGGCGAACTGCGAAACGGCAAATATCAGCAGAATGGTAAACGCCGTGTCTGAACAGATTGTTGCCATTGAAAAAATATGGAGTAAAAAAGGCAGGGAATATCTGCCTGAAAATTTGGAACTGGCTGCCGAAACAAGATATGAAAATCCCGATTTAAGTCTTGCCGAACTTGCATCACTCTGCAATCCGCCGCTAAGCAAAAGCGGTCTTAATCACAGGCTTAAACGTATTGTTGAAATATCAAAGGAATTATAATAATGTTTACACATTTGCATTTACACACTGAATATTCACTGCTTGACGGTGCGTGCAGAATAGAAAACCTTGTTCTTCGCGCAAAAGAACTTAATATGCAGTCCCTTGCTATTACCGACCACGGCAATATGTATGGGGCTGTTGATTTTTATAAAGCCTGCAAAAAGCACGGCATTAAACCGATTATAGGCTGTGAAGTTTACGTTGCACCTCGTACAAGGTTTGATAAGGAAAAGGTGCTTGATAAGGATTATAACCACCTTATTCTGCTTTGTGAAAATGAAACAGGCTATAAAAATCTGATAAGGCTTGTGTCAATGGCATTTACAGAGGGATATTATTATAAACCCCGTGTTGACCACGATATTCTGGAAAAATATCACGAGGGTCTTATATGCCTTTCTGCCTGTCTTGCAGGTGAAATTCCGCAGTCACTTTTAAGACGTGATTATGACGAGGCTAAGCGCACTGCACTCTGGTACCGTGATGTTTTCGGCGCAGATAATTATTTTCTTGAAGTGCAGAATCACGGTCTTGACGAGCAGAAAATTGTTAATGACGGTCTTAAAAGACTGTCACGTGAAACGGGCATTCCTCTTGTTGCTACAAATGATGTTCACTATATAGAGCAGCAGGACAGTAAAATTCAGCAGGTGCTGATATGCATTGCCACAAATCATGTACTCGGCGAGGATACGGGGCTTGAATTTCATTCAAACGAATTCTATCTCAAAAGCGAAGATGAAATGTTAAGAGCATTCCCCGATATTCCCGAGGCAGTGTCAAATACGCAGATGATTGCCGAAAGATGCAATTTTGATTTTGAATTCGGTAATACAAAACTTCCGTATTACGAAACGCCCGATAATATGGATCATTTTGAGTATTTCAGAAAATGCTGCTATGACGGACTGAAAAAGCGGTATGTAAACCCGCCTGATGAGTATGTGGAACGTCTTGAATACGAACTTGAAACCGTAAACAAAATGGGCTATACGGATTATTATCTTATCGTTGCCGATTTTGTTTCGTTCGCTAAAAATAACGGTATCCCTGTCGGCCCGGGCAGAGGCTCGGGTGCAGGCTCAATTGCCGCTTACTGTATAGGGATAACAGATGTTGACCCTATGAAATATAACCTCCTTTTTGAACGCTTTTTAAATCCCGAAAGAGTGTCTATGCCCGATTTTGATATTGATTTCTGTTATGAGCGCAGGGGCGAGGTTATAGATTATGTTACAAAAAAATACGGCGCAGACCATGTTGCACAGATTGTTACGTTCGGCACCCTGCAGACCCGCGCCGCTATCCGTGATGTCGGCAGAGTTATGGGTATGCCGTATAACGCAGTTGACCGTGTGGCAAAACTTGTGCCGAATGATTTTAAAATAACGATTGATGAGGCTGTCAGAAAGTCAAAGGAACTCCGTGAGGCAATGGCGGAAAATGACAGTATAAACGAACTGATTGAAACGGCAAGAAAAGTTGAGGGCATGCCGAGAAATACAAGCACCCACGCAGCAGGCGTTGTTATTACGCACGACCCTGTTATGTCCTATGTTCCGCTGGCAACGAATGACGATCTTGTTGTTACGCAGTATATTATGACCACTCTTGAAGAACTCGGACTGCTGAAAATGGATTTTCTCGGTCTGAGAACTCTGACTGTTATCAATGATGCTTCAAAACAGGCTGGTATTGATATTGAAAGTATTTCAATTGAAGACCCTGCCGTTTATAAAATGTTTGCAATGGGGCAGACGGAGGGCATTTTTCAGTTTGAATCAAGCGGTATGAAGCAGATGCTTATGAATTTAAAGCCTACGAGGCTTGAGCATCTTATTGCCGCCAATTCGCTTTACCGACCCGGTCCTGCCAAGCAGATAGATACCTTTGTCAGCAATTCGCACAATCCGCAGAATGTAACCTACAGTACTCCGATGCTTGAGCCTATACTTGGTGATACGTTCGGCTGTATGGTTTATCAGGAGCAGGTTATGCAGATTTTTCGCTCGCTTGCAGGCTATTCATACGGCAGGGCAGATGTTGTCCGCCGTGCAATGAGCAAAAAGAAAAAAGATGTTATGGAGGCTGAACGAGTAACATTTATTGAGGGATGTGCAAAGAATAATATAGACAGCAGTGTTGCAAACGCCATTTTTGATCAGATGAGCGAATTTGCAAAGTATGCATTCAATAAGTCTCACGCCGCTTGTTATGCGCTTGTGGCTTACAGAACCGCATATTTAAAGAAATATTATCCTGCCGAATTTATGGCTGCGCTTTTAACCTCCGTGCTTGATTCTTCAAATAAAGTGGCACGCTATATTGCCGAGTGCAAACGGCTCGGTCTGCGCCTTGCAGTGCCTGATGTTAATACATCTATGAAAGGCTTTTCCGCAAACGGCAGGGTGATTAATTACGGACTTTTGGGCATCAAAAACCTCGGCTCGGAATTCATCAATGAAATTATTAAAGAACGTGAAAACGGCAGATATAAGGATTTGTTTGACTTTTGTTCAAGGCTTCAGTCGGGGCATTTTAATCGTCGTGCAGTTGAAAGTCTTATCAGGTGCGGTGCACTTGATTCAATAGGCGGCAACAGACGCCAAATGCTGCAGGCACTTCCTGCGCTTGTAACCAATCTTGAAAATTACAGGCGCAAAACGATGTATGGGCAGGTCGGATTTTTTGACCTCGGCGTTGATGAGGACAGTTTCGGTTTTGAGTTTGAAATGCCCGACGTTGATGAATTCCCGAAAGCAGAACTCCTTAAAATGGAAAAGGAAATGACAGGACTTTACCTTTCGGGTCATCCGCTTGATAAGTATGATGCGCTTATCGAAAAACTCGGTTATGCCAAAACGCTTGATCTTCTTGAAATCGGCAAGATCGATGTATCGGCTTATCAGGATAAAAGCAGAGTAACGCTTTGCGGAATTATTACGCATATTACGCTTAAGCAGACAAGAAACGGGCAGAATATGGCGTTTGTTGAGGTTGAGGATATGCTCGGTTCAATCGAGGTGCTCGTGTTTCCGAAAACGCTTGAGCAGTTTGCAGGCTATATTTCAAACGGCAATGTTATAACGGTGCAGGGCACTGTTTCCTGCGAGGATGAAAAGGACGCTAAAATTCTTGCAAACGTGATTACGGGCGCACCGAGTGATAATAGTCAGCCCGTCAAAAAACAGACCTATTCATCTGTAAAAACAATAGAAAACAAGACGGAAAGCGCACCGAAAAAAGCAAAGCGAAAAGGCGTGTTTATCCGTTTTAAATCAAAAAATGATGAAAATATACTGAAAGCAATGAATGTTATCGGCAAATACGGCGGCGAATTTCCGCTTTACTTTTATTATCTTGACGAGAAAAAATATGTGCTTCAGAATAAAACAGAGCATTTTAATTACAATAAAAAAATGGCAGAAGAGTTAAAATCGTTGCTTGGTAACGAAAATGTTGCCGTAATTGAGTAAATATTTGTGTATTATATTACTTGACATTTTTTGCCGTTTTAAGTAAAATTATCCATTGAATAGAAAAAATTATATTATTGTATATATTTCTTCGTATATGGGAGGATTTGATATTATGAAAACAATTGCAGTATTAACAAGCGGCGGCGACGCACCGGGTATGAATGCGGCTGTAAGGGCAGTTGTAAGAACAGCATGCGAAAACGGTATTAAGGTATTCGGCGTTATCAGAGGCTATAACGGTCTTATCAACGGCGATTTTATTGAAATGGATCTTCGTTCTGTTTCAGATATTATTCACAGGGGCGGTACTAAACTTTACAGTGCCCGTTCAACTGAATTTGCAACGGAAGAAGGTATGAGAAAGGCTATCCGCACCTGTAAAGAACACGGTATTGAGGGCGTTGTTGTTATCGGCGGTGACGGCTCATTCCGCGGTGCAAGGGATTTGTCCGAAAGAGGTATTCCGTGTGTAGGTATCCCGGGCACAATTGATAATGATATTGCCTGCTGTGATATGACTATCGGTTATGATACCTGTCTTAACACGATTATGGAATGTGTAGACAGAGTTCGTGATACAACAGAGTCACACGACAGATGTACGGTTGTTGAGGTTATGGGACGCCGTGCAGGCTATCTTGCGCTTAACGCAGGTATTGCCGTAGGCGCAACTGCTATTCTTATCCCTGAAATTGAGTTCGATATTCAGAAAGACGTTATCGAAAGAATGCAGAGAACACAAAGAACAGATAAAAAACATTTTCTTATCGTTGTTGCAGAAGGCGTAGGCGTTGACGTTACCGAACTCGCCAAAGAAATTCAGGCTAAAACAGGTGTGGAATCACGTGCTTGTATTCTCGGTCATATTCAGCGCGGCGGTTCGCCGACTGTTCAGGACAGGGTTCTTGCAACACGTATGGGTCATTATGCAGTTAAAGAACTTCTTATGAAGGGTATCGGCAACAGAGTTGTTGCATCACAGAACGGCAAGGTTGTTGATTTCGATATTTTCGAGGCTCTCAATATGACAAAGCATATCGACGAGGATCTTTATAATATTGCAATGGAAGTTTCCATTTAATTTATACTTTTATGCCTCCCTTGTTAAAGGGAGGTGCCGAGTTTGCGAGGCGGAGGGATTCATTTTACTTTGCCATTAAATTTAACTTTGTAGGGGAGGGCTCCGTGCCCTCTCGTTATTTTTTCAAATTTTTTCATTTATTAATCATCTTGATTTTGTTAATAATTATTAGTGGTGATTATGTGAAAAATTTGATTCGTGCGGCGGATACCGTTATTGCACTTGTATTAACAGTTATCTACGCTTTTGTAATATACGGCAGTGCGGCACTGCCTGATGAAATCATCGTTCATGATGATAAAATGCAGACTATAAATCATTTTTACAGCGTTTCGGTCGATAATAACGCCAGAAGCGTTGATTATCAGAGCGCAGAGTCTGTCGGCGGCAGTGAAAGTGATCTTAAATTTCTGAATGTTATTCCTGTTAAAACCGAAACCGTGTCAAAAGAGGAACGTGAAAAAGTGCTTGTTTCGGGCAAGTCATTCGGCATCAAACTATATACTGACGGTGTGATTATAGTCGGTACAAAAGATGTTAATGTAGGCGGTGATATTGTAAATCCTGCCAAAAGTGCAGGGCTTCAGGTGGGCGATGTCATTATTTCCATAAACGGCACAAGGGTGTATTCTTCTGACGAGGTTGAAAAAATTTTAAACGATAATAACGGTCAGAAATATACAATCAGAATTAAGCGCAGCGGCGCATATAAAACGTTTGAACTGGAGCCTGTTTATGTGCCTAATGAAAGTTGTTACAAGGCGGGAATGTGGGTGCGTGATTCTACAGCGGGCATCGGCACGGTAACCTTTTTTTATCCGAACACAAATATGGTGGGCGCACTCGGTCATCCGATTACAGATGTGGACACAGGCGAGATTATGCCGATTCTTAACGGCGAGGCGGTTGAAACTACCGTAACATCGGTTACAAAATCAACAGGCAGTGAAACAGGGTCTCTCTGCTGTGATTTTTCAAGTGTACGAATCGGTGCGCTCACGAAAAATACAAATTACGGCGTGTACGGTAATTATGACAGCGGTGTTGATTTGTCGGAGACGCTTGCTTATGAAGTCGCATCGGTGCAGGAAATTCAAAAAGGTTTATGCCAACTGATATGCACGGTTGAGGGTGAAACTCCTGCCGTTTATTCTGCCGAAATCACAAAAATTTCTTATAATGACAAAGATAAAAATATGATTATCAGGGTTACGGACAGCGATCTGCTAAAAAAAACAGGCGGAATTGTTCAGGGTATGAGCGGCACGCCGATTATCCAGAACGGTAAATTAATCGGTGCAGTTACACACGTTATGGTAAACAGTCCGAGCAAGGGCTACGCAATTTTTGCACAGACAATGCTGGATGAATGCAAATGATTATCTCAATCCCATTAAGTTAAGGCTTCCACTTAAGAAGAAGCCTTATTTTTATTGTTTTATATATTTTCTTGAAAACCGATAATATATATGTTAAAATGTAAAATAATGTAAATAAAACTATCGGCGGTGAAAAAATGAAATCTTCTTCTAAAAAAAGATTAAATACTGCGGTGTTGCTTGTGCTTGCATTTGCAATACCTTTCGTTATTCTGTGTATTGCGTTTGCTTACAGAGGGCTTGTGCCGTTCGGCGATCATTCCGTATTTATGTGGGATTCCAAATTGCAGTACAAGGATTATTTCGGCTATTTGTGGGACGTTCTGCACGGTAATGCAAGCTTGTCTTATTCTGCGTCAAAATCTCTCGGCGGTCAGATGTCGGGGCTTGTAGCGTATTATCTGACGTGTCCGCTTAATCTGCTTATGTACTTTTTTGATAAATCTCAGATTGGGCTGTTTCTTTCTGTTGAAACGATACTAAAAATGGCATTTGCAGGCGTTACGGCAAGTTATTTTCTTAAGAAAAGATACAATATCAATTCAGCCGTTGTGCTGATCCTTTCAACCTGCTACGCCCTTATGGAATATAATATTTATTACTGCCGAAACATTATGTGGCTTGACGGTGCGGTTATGCTGCCCCTTGCTGCGCTCGGCGCTTATGAACTGCTTCATAATAATAAAAAAGGCTTGCTCTTTTTCTCTGTAGCAGTTACAATTATTTCAAACTGGTATTCAGGCTTTATGGTCTGCCTTATGACAGGCTTTTATTTCCTGTTTGAATTTGTTCTTAAATACAATTGGAAAAACTTTAAAGCAATTGTCGGCAAGGCTTTCGGCGACTGCGTTAAATTCGGTGTAGATATGATTTTAGGCGTTATGGCAAGCGCTGCCGTGCTTTTGCCTGCACTCTTGTCTCTTGTCGGCGGCAAGGCGGCTTTCCGTCTGATTTACGCATCTATGAACTTCAGTTTCCTTTATACATTTAAAGGCTTTGACATTAATTCAACAATCAACACAAAAGAGTCTCCGATTCTTTATATCGGCGGAATTGTGCTTCTTTTTGTTGCATACTATCTGTTTGATAAAAGGGTTGATATCAAAACAAAAATTTGCTCTGCAGCGCTTTTTGTATTTATGATTTTCGGCTTCTGTTTTAAGGAATTTGAATTGATGTGGACTGCCTTTGTTCAGAGTCATTCCTATAACTACCGCTTTGCGTTCGTTTTCGGTTTTGTTATGATAATGCTTGCAGGCAGAGCGGTTGAAACAATTAAACTTAACGGTGACACGCTTGATAAGCCTGCCGTTTTCAAGGCACTTGCGCTGATTGCAGGTGTAACGCTTCTTCTCGATTTGCAGAATGCGTTTAACAACAGATTTATCGCAAATGCATATCTGTTTATATTTGCTTTTTATGCACTTTTCCTTTTTGGTGTATACTGTACGAAAAACAGCAATTTGAAAAAGGCGGTTTCAACTGCATTGATTGCACTGTTTGCTTTCGGCGAACTCGGTGTAAATGCCATTCTTGCATTTAAGGATTATGATATGTCCGATAATCTTTATACTTCATATACAGAGCAGATGAAAGGTATAGTCGGTGAAATGAAAGAGAAAGACAATTCTTTCTACCGCTTTGAAAAGAATTATTCTTATCTGACGGAAACGGGCAGTGAATGTGCAACCTGTGAGCCGCTTCTTTTCGGTTACAACAGTATTGAGCATTACAGTTCAACTTACGACAGAAATGTTGATGAATTTCTTGCCGCTATGGGATATGCAGATTCAACGTATATTCCCGATGAGAATTCAAAGGATGAAGTGATTTTTCCGACGGATACTTACTGGAACAGTCCTATGATTATGACCGAAACACTTCTTGGTGTAAAGTATGAACTTGCGCAGAAAAAAACTTTCGGTATGAGCGATTTTGATATGGAAAGCGAAATGCCGTCGGGCTATTCTATGTATGTTAATGAAAAAGCGCTGCCTATGGCATATAATGTTTCGGCTGATGCACAGACGATGCCTGATTATACGCTGAATCCGTTTGAAAACCAGCAGAAGTTTGTAAGCAGTCTTACAGGTGAGGATACGGCGCTTTATGAGAATATAAATCCTGAACTTAAAGAAATTAAAAACGGATGGGAAAAGTATACTGCCGTTGCGGAAACCGACGGACCGATGTATTTCTATACAGACGGCACAGATGCTGAAAAGGCGGAAGAAAAGAAGAATATTCACAAAGATAATCGTCACGACAATTGCGAACTGTATGTAAACGGTGAATATGTTCAGAATACCTGTCAGCGTTTCCTGCTTAATGCCGTATATCTGGGTGATTTTAAGGCAGGGGACACTGTTGACATTCAGTTAAAGCACGTTTCAAAAAATAAGAATGAGCATGATAAGCAGCATCTTATTTATGTTTCACAACTGAATGAAAGTGTTTATAATGATGTGTGTGATAAGTTGTCGGCAGGCAGTAAAACTGATTTGAATATTAACGGTAATAAGATTTCGGGCAGTTACACTACCGACAGTGACAGTCTTGTAATGTTCACGATTCCTTATGCAGAAGGCTGGACTGTTAAGGTTGACGGCGAAAAGACTGAATATAAGGAATTGTCTGAAACCTTTATCGGTCTTGAACTTTCGGCAGGTGAGCATCAGATTGAAATGGAATATCATACCCCGAGTCAGAAAATGTCAAACGTAATTTCTGTTTTCGGCGTATTCGCTTTTGCCGCATGGTGCGGTGCCGAATATATTATTAAAAAGAAGAAAAGTAAATAAATGATGTAGGGGAGGGTCTCTGTGCCCTCCCTGTTTTTTGTGAATTGATTGATGATTGGTTTTTAACTTTGTAGGGGTCGGCGTCCTCGACGCCTCGTTAATAAACGCTTATAAAAGTAAAATTTACATATTGTCTATATATAGTGGTGCAAACCGCAATTCACTACTATTTTTACAAAATATATTATTGTGAAATATTACAGAAATTTCGTTTCAAATTTTGTTGAATTTAACGAAAAAATTTTTTTGAAAAAATAGCAAAAAATGTCTTGACAAGCGCTTATATATAATATATAATAATTCAGCGTGCTGAAAAGGGCGTATTATATATAATTATATATAGTGTGTCTTATTTCTCACAACAAGATATGCGATGATGCCGGAGGTGGCGCTTAACCCAAGCGGGAATTTCGGCGGAGTATGTCCGATTTTAAACCGGGCGAAATCATATTGACTGTTTTTATACACCAAAAGGTGACTTGCGAACATCTTTGCGCCTTGTGGTGTCCTGCCCGAATGATACTGCGTCATTCGGATTTTAAAAGGACAGGGTTGAAACACACGGGTGGGTGGCTGAAAATAGTCGGTAAAGACTCGCACCAAATTTTTCAGGAGGAAAAATCAATGGCAGCAAGCAAAGTGAAGATTCGTATCAGACTTAAAGGCTATGATCACAGTCTTGTTGATCAGGCAGCTGAAAAGATTGTTGAAACTGCAAAGAACACAGGTGCTCAGGTAAGCGGTCCTATTCCGCTTCCTACCGAAAAAGAAGTTGTAACAATCCTTCGCGCAGTTCACAAGTACAAGGACAGCCGTGAACAGTTTGAGCAGAGAACACACAAAAGACTCATCGACATTCTCAGACCTTCAAACAAAACAGTTGAAGCTCTGACAAGTCTTGAGCTCCCGGCAGGCGTTGAAATCGAAATTAAATTATAATCACGCCGGTCGAGGTCAAGTTGGGCAACCAACCAATAACCAAGGAGGAAAAATATGAAAAAAGGTATTATCGGTAAGAAAATCGGTATGACCCAGATTTTCAGTGCTGACGGAAAAGTTATTCCGGTAACAGTAGTTGAAGCTGGACCATGCACGGTTACCCAGAAGAAAACAATCGAGAATGACGGTTACGAGGCTCTTCAGGTTGGCTTCGGCGATGTTAAGTTAAACAGAGTCAACAAGCCGATGAAAGGTCATTTCGCAAAGAACGATGTTGCTCCTAAAAAGACACTCAAGGAATTCCGCCTTGAAGATTGTTCAGCACTTAATGTCGGCGATATCATTAAGGCAGACATCTTTGCTGAGGGAGAAATCGTTGATGTAAAGGGCACATCAAAGGGTCACGGAACTGCAGGCGCAATTAAGCGCTGGAACTTCTCAAGACTTCGTGAATCACACGGTACAGGTCCTAATGCCCGTCACCAGGGTTCACTCGGTGCCTGCTCAAGTCCTTCAAGAGTATTTAAGGGCAGAAAGATGGCAGGTCATTACGGTCACGAAACAGTAACAATTCAGAACCTTACAGTTGCAAAGGTTGACGCAGAAAACAACCTTATTGCAATTAAAGGCGCTATTCCGGGTCCTAAGGGCGGAATAGTTGTAATCGCAGACGCAGTTAAAGCTTAACGAAAGGAGAGATAGAAATGGCACAGGTTCAGGTTTACAACCAGGAAGGTCGCAAGACCTCAAAAATGGAACTTGCAGATTCAGTATTCGGTATTGAGCCAAATGCTGACGCAATGCATCTTGCTGTTGTAAGTTATCTTGCAGCACAGCGCCAGGGCACACAGTCAACTCTCACTCGTTCAGAGGTATCAGGCGGCGGTGCAAAGCCTTGGAGACAGAAGGGTACAGGCCGTGCAAGACAGGGTTCAACAAGAAGCCCGCAGTGGACACACGGCGGTATTGCTCTTGGTCCTAAGCCAAGAAAATATAAAGTAAACATCAACAAAAAGGTTAAAAGACTTGCTATGAAGTCAGCACTTTCAAGCAAAGTTGCAGAATCTGAAATGATGGTTATTAACAAAATTGAACTTGAAGCAATCAAAACAAAGGCTATGGTTGAGATGTTCACAAAACTCAAAACAGGCAAAAAGGTTCTTCTTGTTCTTCCCGAAAATGACGAGGTAATCTATAAGAGTGCTCGTAACATTGAGGGAGTTAAAGTTGTAACAGTAAACACACTTTGTGTTTATGATATTCTTAACTGCAACAATTTTGTTGTTCTTAAGGATGCAGCAAAGAAGATTGAGGAGGTATATGCATAATGAAAACTGCTCACGATATTATCATTAAGCCTATCATCACCGAAGAGTCAATGACAGGTCTTATGATGAAGAAGTATACCTTCAAGGTTGCAAAGGATGCAAACAAAATTGAAATCGCTAAGGCTATTGAAGAAGTTTTCCCGGGCACTAAGGTTGCTAAGGTAAACACTATTAATGTAAGAGGTCATGAGCGCCGTCAGGGTATGCACAGCGGTTACACACCTTCATGGAAAAAAGCAATCGTTACTCTTACTGAAGATTCAAAAGACATTGAATTCTTCAACGATATGATGTAATCATCAGCCTATATATAATATAGTATATCAATTTTAGCGAATAATGAGAATATTTCGGGTGATGAGGTATGAGGAGTGCCATCTCCTCGCAAAGTTACCCGGAAAGGAGAAATAATAATGGCTATTAAAAATTATAAGCCGACTACTCCTTCAAGAAGAAATATGTCGGTTACAGATTATTCTTCCCTCTCAAAAGTTGCTCCTGAAAGATCTTTGCTTGAACCGCTCAGCAAAAAATCAGGCCGTAACTCATACGGAAGAATTACAGTTCGCCACCGCGGCGGCGGAAACAGAAAGAAATACCGTGTTATTGATTTCAAGAGACAGAAATTCGATATCCCGGCAGAGGTTAAGACAATTGAGTACGATCCAAACCGTTCTGCTCACATTGCTCTTATCCAGTATGAAGATGGTGTAAAGAGTTACATCATCGCTCCTGAAGGACTTAAAGTAGGCGCAACAGTAGTTGCAGGTCCGAACGCTGATATTGTTGCAGGTAACGCTCTTCCTTTAAAGAACATTCCTGTTGGTACAATCGTTCACAACGTAGAACTTTATCCGGGCAGAGGTGCTCAGCTTGCTCGTTCTGCAGGTAACAGCGCTCAGTTAATGGCTCTTGAAGGACCTTATGCTCTTCTCAGACTTCCTTCAGGCGAACTTCGCAATGTTCCTTGCGATTGTATGGCAACAGTCGGTGTTGTAGGCAACACTGATCACGCTAATGTTAAAATCGGTAAAGCCGGCCGTAAGAGAAATATGGGCTGGCGTCCAACAGTTCGTGGTTCCGTAATGAACCCGAATGACCACCCGCACGGTGGTGGTGAAGGTAAGTCACCTATCGGTCGTCCGGGTCCTGTAACACCTTGGGGCAAACCTGCTCTTGGTTATAAGACTCGCAACAAGAAGAAGGCTTCTAACAAGATGATCGTAAGACGCCGTAACGGCAAATAAGAAGAAAGGAGAAGATTAAATGAGTAGAAGTACTAAAAAAGGACCTTACGTTGAAGCAAGCCTTTACAAAAAGGTTGAAGCGCTCAATGAAAAGGGCGACAAGCAAGTTATCAAAACTTGGTCAAGAAGTTCAACAATCTTCCCTGAATTCGTAGGACACACATTTGCTGTTCATGACGGAAGAAAACACGTTCCTGTATATGTTACAGAGGATATGGTTGGACACAAACTCGGTGAATTCGCACCGACAAGAACATTCAAAGGCCATGCAGGCTCAAAGACATCTAAGTAATTGAAAGGAGATATATACTATGGAAGCAACAGCTAAAGCAACATACGTTCGTATTTCTCCCCGCAAGGTTCAGATTGTTCTTGACTTAATCAGAAACCAGCCTTGTGATAAGGCAATGGCTATTCTTCAGTACACACCTAAGGCTGCTACAGAGCCTCTTATCAAGGTTCTTAAGTCAGCAATGGCAAACGCTGAAACTAACCACAATATGGACGTATCAAGATTATATGTAAGTTACTGCAATGTTACCGCAGGTCCGATTCTCAAGAGAATCCAGCCAAGAGCACAGGGCAGAGCAAACAGAATCAATAAAAGAACATCACACATCACCATTACCGTTAAGGAAATGGAAGACTAAGCGAGGAGGTAAAGTTAAATGGGACAGAAATGTAATCCTACCGGTTTAAGAATCGGCGTTATTAAAAACTGGGACTCCCGCTGGTATGCTAAGAAGGGTGATTTCGCAGATACACTTGTTGAAGATTACAATCTTCGTAAGTATCTTCTTGAATCACTCAAGAGCGCAGGTGTTCCTAAAGTAGAAATCGAAAGAGATGCTAAGCGTGTAAGAATCAACATCCACTGCGCAAAGCCGGGTATGGTTATCGGCAAGCAGGGTGCTGAAATCGAAAAATTAAAGGCTGTATGTGCTAAGAAACTCGGCAAAGATGCAGGTGAAGTTTTCATCAACATCATTGAAATCAAGCAGCCCGATCTTAACGCTACTCTCGTTGCACAGAGCATTGCAACTCAGCTTGAAAAGCGTGTGGCATTCCGCCGTGCAGTTAAAATGGCAATCCGTAATACAATGAGACTCGGTGCTCGCGGTATTAAGGTTCAGGTTTCAGGCCGTATCGGCGGTGCTGAAATTGCCCGTTCGGAAACATATAAAGAGGGTACAATCCCGCTTCAGACAATCCGTGCAGATATCGATTACGGTACAGCAGAGGCTGCTACAACTTACGGTCGTATCGGTGTAAAGACATGGATTTATCAGGGTGAGGTTCTTCGTGAGTCAAGAAATAACAACCGCAGAAGAAACAACAACCGCAGAAGAGATAATCGCAGGGAAGGAGGAAATCAGTAATGCTCTTACCAAAGCGTGTTAAACATCGTAAGCAGCACAGAGGTCGTATGACCGGTGAGGCTACAAGAGGAAACAAGGTAACATACGGTCAGTTCGGTCTTCAGGCTACAGAGCCTGCATGGATTACGGCAGCTCAGATTGAAGCAGCCCGTATTGCTATGACCCGTTACACAAAGCGTGGCGGTCAAGTTTGGATTAAGATTTTCCCTGACAAGCCAATCACTGCAAGACCTGCTGATACCCGTATGGGTAAAGGTAAAGGTAATGTAGACTACTGGGTAGCAGTAGTAAAGCCGGGCAGAGTTATGTTTGAACTCGCCGGTGTAAGCGAAGAGGTTGCTCGTGAGGCTATGCGTCTTGCAGCTAACAAACTTCCTATCAAATGTAAATTCGTAGTTAAAGAAGAGGGAGGCGAGCAGTAATGAAAGCAGCAGAAATTAAGGCTTTAAGTGCAGATCAGCGTGCAAAGAAACTTGCTGAACTTAAGGAAGAACTTTTCAATCTTCATTTCCAGCAGGCTATCAACCAGCTCGACAACCCAATGAGAATAAAAGCTGTCAAGAAAGATATTGCTCGTATCAAGACTGTTGAGCGAGAAATCGAACTTGCAGGCTCAAATTCTTAAGATAGGAGGTAATTTGTTATGAGTGAAAGAAACCTCAGAAAAACAAGAGTTGGTATGGTTTCAAGCAATAAAATGGATAAAACCGTTGTTGTAACAATTAAAGACAAGGTTCGTCATCCGCTTTACGGCAAAATCATTAACCGTACTGTTAAGTACAAAGCACACGACGAAGAAAATACCTGCGGTATCGGCGATAAGGTTCTTATTATGGAAACCCGCCCGATGAGCAAGGATAAGAGATGGCGTGTAGTTGAAATTATTGAAAAGGCAAAGTAATCGTTACGATTTACTGTCTTGATATATTAGTAATAAAATAATAACTGCAAGATGCAAAGTGTTATTTTGCAGTACGAAGGAGGAAAATGCTGTGATACAACAGGAAAGTCGTCTTAAGGTTGCAGACAACACAGGTGCCAAAGAACTTCTTTGCATTCGTGTTCTCGGCGGTTCCGGAAGAAGATATGCCAATATCGGCGACGTTATCGTTGCTTCAGTAAAGAAAGCAGCTCCAAACGGCGTTGTTAAAAAAGGCGAAGTTGTTAAAGCAGTCATCGTTCGTACAACTAAAGGTGTACGTCGTGACGACGGGCAGTACATTCGTTTTGACGAAAACGCTGCCGTAATTATCAGAGAGGACCACACTCCTCGAGGCACCCGTATTTTCGGACCGGTAGCAAGAGAGCTTCGTGATAAGGATTATATGAAGATACTCTCACTTGCTCCGGAAGTACTTTAATGGAGGTGCAGGATAATGAGTAAAATGTTTGTTAAAACCGGTGATACCGTAATGGTGCTCAGCGGTAAGTCAAAAGGCGTTAAGGGCGAAGTAATCGCTGTAAGTCCTAAAGAAGGCAAGGTTATCGTTAAGAAGGTAAACATGGTAACAAAGCATGTTAAGCCTCGCAAGATGGGTGAGCCGGGCGGACTTATTGATGTTGAATCTGCTCTTTATGCTTCAAAAGTTCAGCTTGTATGCCCTAAATGCGGTGAAGCAACAAGGGTAGGACATAAGGACAGCAAGCGCGTTTGCAAAAAATGCGGAAACGAATTTTAAGAAAGGGAGGACATAACAAATGGCTGCAAGATTAAAAGAAGCTTATAAAAGCGATGTTGCACCGGCATTAATGAAGAAATTCGAATACAAGTCTGTTATGCAAATCCCTAAGCTTGAAAAGATTGTTCTTAATGTTGGTTGCGGTGAAGCCCGTGAAAATTCAAAGGTAGTAGACGCTATCATTAATGACCTTGGTATTATTACAGGTCAGAAGCCGATTATCTGCCGTGCTAAGAAGTCTGTTGCTAACTTCAAACTTCGTGAAGGCATGCCGATTGGTGTAAAGGTTACTCTTCGTGGAGATAAGATGTATGAATTTCTTGACAGATTCTTCAATCTCGCACTTCCGAGAGTAAGAGACTTCAGAGGTATCAACCCGAATTCATTTGACGGTCGTGGCAACTATGCTATGGGTGTTAAGGAACAGTTGATTTTCCCTGAAATCGACTATGATAAGATTGACAAGGTTCGCGGTATGGACATTATCATGGTAACAACAGCAAACACAGATGAAGAAGCAAGAGAGCTCCTTAAGTTATTAGGTGCTCCGTTTGCAGAGTAAGGAGGGATTATCGTGGCAAAAACATCTATGAAAGTTAAAGCAGCAAAGCCTGCTAAGTATTCAACAAGAGCTTACAACAGATGTAAGATCTGCGGTAGACCTCACGCTTATCTTCGTAAGTATGGTGTTTGCCGTATCTGCTTCAGAGAACTTGCTCATAAGGGCGAGATTCCCGGAGTAACAAAATCTTCTTGGTAAGAAACTGAGATTGCTAAATTAATAAGGAGGAAATATCAATGCATATTACAGACCCAATCGCTGATATGCTTACAAGAATTCGTAACGCTAATTCAGCAAAGCACGATACAGTAGATATTCCTGCGTCTAACATGAAGAAGGCAATTGCTCAGATTCTTGTTGATGAAGGATATCTTAAAGGATATAAAGTAATTGATGACGGAAAGCAGGGTGTTATCCGTGCTACTCTCAAGTATGGCGAGGGTAAGTCACAGGTTATCACAGGTCTTCGCAGAGTTTCAAAACCGGGCCTTCGTATTTATTCAAATGTTGAAGATATGCCAAAGGTTATGAAAGGTCTCGGCGTAGCAATTGTTTCCACATCAAAAGGCGTAATGACAGACAGAGAAGCTCGCAAACAGAACGTTGGCGGCGAAGTATTAGCATTCATTTGGTAAGGAGGTGCAGTTAGGATGTCACGTATAGGCTTAAAGCCAATCGCAATTCCTGCCGGTGTTGATTTCTCAATCAACGGCAACACTGTTACCGTAAAAGGACCAAATGGTACTCTTACAATGGATAAACATCCAAATATCAGCGTTAGCGCAGACGGCAGCGAGATTAATGTTTCAAGACCAAACGACGCAAAAGAGAACAGAGCCCTTCACGGTCTCACACGTTCACTTATTGCAAATATGGTTGAAGGTGTAACAACAGGATTCAAGAAAGTTCTTGAGGTAAACGGTGTTGGTTACAGAGTTCAGCTTCAGGGCACAGATCTTGTAATGAACCTTGGTTATTCACATCAGGTTATTATGAAAGCCCCTGAAGGTGTTAAAATTGAATGTCCTTCTGCAACTCAGATTATTATCTCGGGTGCAGATAAGCAGGCAGTAGGTCAGTTCGCAGCACAGGTTCGTGAAAAGAGACCTCCTGAACCTTATAAGGGCAAAGGCATTAAATATGCTGAAGAGCATATTCGCCGCAAAGAAGGAAAAGCAGGTAAGAAATAAAGGAAGGAGTGAATTACTATGGTTTCAAGACAGGATGCTAACAAAGCAAGACAGAAGCGTCATAAGAGAGTACGCGGTAAGATTTCCGGTACTGCCGAATGTCCAAGACTCAACGTATATCGCTCCCTCAGCAATATTTACGTTCAGCTTATCGACGATGTTGCAGGTGTTACACTGGCACAGGCATCAACAGTTGAAAAGGACTTCACACAATACGGCGGAAATGTAGAGGCAGCGAAAGCTGTAGGTAAGACAATCGCAGACAGAGCCAAGGCAAAGGGCATTGAAAAGTGCGTATTTGACCGCGGCGGTTATGTTTATCACGGACGTGTTGCTGCTGTAGCAGAAGGCGCTCGTGAAGGCGGACTTGAGTTCTAACGAAGGAGGGAAATACTTTATGGCAAAGATTGACGTATCTTCAATGGAGCTTGAAGAAAGAGTTGTAACTATTAACCGTGTTTCCAAAACTGTAAAGGGTGGTAGAATTTATAAGTTCTCAGCTCTCGTAGTTGTTGGTGATAAAAACGGTCTTGTAGGCTTCGGTGTAGGTAAATCAGGTGAAGTTCCTGATGCTATCCGCAAGGGCATTGAAGACGCAAGAAAGAATGTAATTAAAGTTGCTTTAAGAGGAACAACAATTCCTCACGAGGTTAAGGGTAAATTCGGTGCAGGTGAGGTTCTTCTTATGCCGGCTCCGAAAGGTACAGGAGTTATTGCAGGCGGTCCTGTTCGTGCTGTTATCGAAACAGTAGGTATTGCAGATATCCGTAGCAAGGCTATCCGTTCAAACAACCCTTATAACGTAGTTCGTGCAACTATGAACGGACTTGCACAGCTTCGCACTGCTGATGAAGTTGCTGCTGTAAGAGGCAAGTCTGCAAAAGAAATTTTAGGTTAAGGAGGGTGGAAAAATGGCAGAAATCAAAATCAAACTCACAAAGAGTTTAATTGGCAGAAAACAAGACCAGATTGCCACCGCCCACTCACTTGGACTTCGTAAAATCGGCAACGTAACAGTTCAGCCGGATAACGAACAGACACAGGGTAAGATTACTAAAATCTCTCACCTTGTTGAAATCGTAAAAGACTAAGGAGGAGGTGCACTATGAAAATACATGAACTTTCTCCTGCTGAAGGATCCAAAAAGGCAGTAAAAAGAATCGGTCGTGGTGCCGGTTCAGGTCAAGGCAAAACTGCCGGCAAAGGTCACAAGGGTGCAAAGGCTCGTTCAGGCTACAGCCGCCGCCCGGGTTTTGAAGGCGGTCAGATGCCGCTTCAGAGACGTGTGCCTAAGAGAGGCTTCAACAACATTTTCAGAACTGAGTATGCAGTAGTTAATGTTGCTTCTCTTGAAGAAAGATTTGATGCTAATGCTACAGTTGATGCAGAAAGCCTTAAGGCTTGCGGTCTTATCAAGAAAGAACTTGACGGCATTAAGGTTCTTGGTAACGGCGAAATCACTAAAGCATTAACAGTTAAGGTTAGCGCAATCAGCGAAAGCGCTAAGGCTAAGATTGAGGCTGCAGGTGGCAAGGTGGAGGTGCTCTAAATGATTAAGACCCTCGCAAATGCATGGAAGGTTGCTGACATCAGAAAGAAGCTTCTCTTTACTGCATTTATTGTGCTTGTCTTCCGCATCGGTTCTATGATTCCGGTTCCTTTCCTTAATATCGTTGATGAAATTGATGTTGGTAAGGGTAACACAATCTTAACCTATTTAAGCCTTATGACAGGTAGTGCATTCACATACGGAACTATTTTCGCTATGTCAATCACACCGTATATTAACGCATCAATTATTATGCAGCTGCTCGCAGTTGCAATTCCCGCTCTTGAAAGACTTCAGAAGGAAGGCGAAGAGGGAAGAAAGAAAATTGCATCAATTACCCGTTATGTTACGGTTGGTCTTGCAATTCTTCAGTCAATCGCTTATTTCTTCTACCTCAGAGCAAATAATTATCTGATGACTGCTGCTGACGGCACTGCTTTTACAGGTTTTGCTGCAGTATTTCAGGCAGTAGTAATTATTACAGTTTTAACTGCGGGTACTGCCGTTATTATGTGGCTTGGTGAACAGATTACAATTAAGGGTATCGGAAACGGTATTTCAATAATCCTCTTTGCAGGTATTGTATCTCGTTTCCCAACACTTATTAAACAGTATATTCAGTACCTTGACACAGGACGTATGGTTTACAGATTCCTTGTTCCTATGGTATTCGTACTGTTTATTGCAATGATTGTTTACATTGTATTTATGGATAATGCAGAAAGAAGGCTTCCGATTCAGTACGCTAAGCGTGTTGTAGGAAGAAAGATGTATGGCGGTCAGTCAACTCATATGCCGATTAAGGTTAATATGAGCGGCGTACTTCCGATCATCTTCGCATCATCTATTCTTTCTCTGCCGGGTACAGTTCAGATGTTCATTTCATCCGATAAGTATCAGGGCACATTCTGGGAAAAGTTCTTTGATGCTTTCCAGAGCGATTCGTGGTGGTATGCAGTAATGTACTTCATTCTCATCATCTTCTTCGCTTACTTCTATAGTACAATTCAGTACAATCCTATTGAAATGGCAAATAATCTTCGTAAGAACAACGGTGCTATTCCGGGTATTCGTCCGGGCAGACCGACATCCGATTATATTTTAAGAGTTCTTTCAAGATTAACACTTATCGGCGTTCTTATGCTTTCTGTAGTTGCATTGTTGCCAATGATTATTTCACTTATTTGTGACGCAGCAATCCCACCGATGACTGAAGGCGGTAATGACGGCGGCTTCTCGGTAAGCCTCGGCGGTACTTCAATCATCATTATGTGCGGTGTAGCACTTGAAACAGTTCGTCAGATAGAATCTCAGATGATGATGCGTCATTATAAAGGATTCCTTGATTAATAATTTAGAAAGGGATAAATTATGAAATTAATTCTTCTCGGTGCTCCGGGTGCCGGAAAAGGTACTCAGGCAGAAAAAATTGTTGATAAATTCGGAATCCCTGCAATTTCAACCGGCAACATTCTCCGTGCCGCTCTTAAAGAGGGCACGGAAATGGGACTTAAAGCTAAAACCTATATGGAAGCAGGCCAACTCGTTCCCGATGATGTTGTTATTGGAATTATTAAAGACAGGTTAAAAGAAAAAGACTGTGAAAACGGATTTATTCTTGATGGTTTCCCAAGAACGATTCCTCAGGCTCAGGCGCTTGAGGATGCAGGCATCGTGATTGACAAGGTGCTTGATATTGAAGTTCCCGATGAAAAGATTACTGCAAGAATGTCCGGTCGCCGTGTATGTGCAAAGTGTGCAAATTCATATCATATGCTTTATAAAAAGCCTAATGTTGAAGGCGTGTGCGATGCCTGCGGCGGTGAACTTATTCAGCGCAAGGACGATGCTCCCGAAACAGTTCAGGCAAGACTTAAGGAATACCACGAGATGACTGAACCGTTAAAGGATTTTTACTCGAATCTCGGCAAACTTGTAATTGTTGAGGGTCAGGAAGAAGTGGCAGATACAACTGCTCTCGTTTTTGCAGCGTTGGAGGATTAACATGGTAGTGCTTAAAAGCAGCAGAGAACTTGAGCTTATGAAAGAGGCTTGTATGATTTCGGCTGAAGCATTAATGGTGGCAGGCGAGGCTGTAAAGCCCGGTGTTTCAACTAAAGAAATAGATAAAATTGCGTATGACCTTATTAAGAAAAGAGGCGCTGTGCCGAATTTTCTCGGTCTGTATGATTTTCCTGCCACTGCATGTATTTCTATAAACAATGAAGTTATTCACGGCATTCCTAAATCTGACAGAATCATTCAGGAAGGTGATATTGTCAGCATAGATTTAGGTGCTGCCAAGAATGGCTATAACGGCGATAATGCTGCAACTTTTGTGGCTGGGACTTGCTCTCCCGAAGCAAAGCGGCTGATTGATACTACCCGCGAAAGTCTTTATAAAGGCATTGAGCAGGCTGTATCAGGCAACAGAATCGGCGATATAGGTCATGCAGTTCAGGCTTACTGTGAGGAACGCGGTTACGGCGTTGTTCGTGATTTCGTAGGTCACGGTGTCGGAACGAAACTTCATGAAGATCCCAGTGTACCTAACTTCGGACGCGAAGGTCGTGGTATCAGACTGTTACCCGGAATGACATTGGCAATTGAACCGATGATCAATCAGGGAACCTATAAGGTAAAGCAACTTAATGACGGCTGGACGGTTGTTACTGCTGATGGAAAACTTTCTGCTCATTTTGAGCATACGGTTGCCATTACTTCTAACGGACCTGTAATTATGACAGTCGTTTAAATAAACGGTTATACCGTTTTTAAGTTAAATCAATTGTTGGCGATTACGCCGCAATGTGATTCCAGTTAAATTATAAACATCTAAATCGTATTGAAATAGCGAGGTAAATTGATGTCTAAGTCAGATATGATTGAAGTTGAAGGTACTGTGGTTGAAGTTTTACCTAACACAACTTTTAAGGTTACACTTCAAAACGATCACATTATTTTAGCCCATATCAGCGGAAAATTAAGAATGAACAACATTCGTATTCTTCCCGGTGATAAGGTAACAATTGAGATGTCACCTTATGATCTTACAAAGGGTCGTATTATTTGGCGCTCAAAGTAAATTAAGGAGGATATTCAAAATGAAAGTTAGACCTTCTGTAAAGAAAATTTGCGATAAATGCAAAGTTATTAAACGCAATGGAAAAGTCATGGTTATCTGTGAAAATCCAAAGCATAAACAGCGTCAGGGCTAATCCTGAATTAATAATCGGAGGTAAACTGTAAAATGGCACGTATTTCAGGTGTTGACTTACCTAATGATAAGAGAGTTGAAATCGGCCTTACCTACATTTACGGTATCGGCAGAACAACAGCTACTCAGATTATCAACGCAACAGGAATCAATCCGGACACTCGCTGCAGAGATTTGTCAGAGGATGAGGTTTCCAAGATTCGTGATTACATTGAAAAGAATGTAACAGTTGAAGGTGATCTTCGCAGAGATGTTGCATTCGATATCAAAAGACTTATAGAAATTGGCTGCTATAGAGGCATTCGTCACAGAAAGGGTCTTCCTGTAAGAGGTCAGACTTCTAAGAACAATGCACGTACCCGTAAGGGCCCGAAGAAGACAATAGCAAACAAGAAGAAATAATTGTAGGAGGAAACAAATATGGCTACAAAGAAAACCACAACTTCTCGCAAGCGTCGTGAGAAGAAGAATATTGAGCGTGGTACAGTTCATATCCAGTCAACCTTCAACAACACTATCGTAACAATTGCTGATATGCAGGGAAATGCAGTTTCTTGGGCATCAGCAGGTGAAATGGGCTTCAGAGGCTCAAGAAAATCAACTCCGTTTGCTGCACAGACAGCAGCAGAAACAGCAGCAAAGGCTGCTATGGAGCACGGTATGAAAACTGTTGAAGTTTATGTTAAAGGACCGGGTGCCGGCCGTGAGTCTGCAATAAGAGCACTTGAAACAGTAGGTCTTACTGTAACTCTTATTAAAGATGTTACTCCTATCCCGCACAATGGCTGCCGTCCGCCTAAAAGACGCCGCGTATAGTATAATTGGAGGTAACTTGATATGGCAAGATATACAGGACCTGCTTGTAAACTTTGCCGCCGTGAAGGAAAGAAACTTTTCCTTAAAGGTGACAGATGTTACACAAATAAATGTGCAATTGAGCGTCGTTCATATGCACCTGGTCAGCACGGTCAGAACCGTAAAAAGACTTCTGAATATGGTCTTCAGCTTCGTGCAAAACAGTCAGCACGCCGCTACTATGGCATAGCAGAAAGTCAGTTTCACAAATATTTCCTTATGGCTGAGAGAAAGGCCGGCGTAACCGGTACCAATCTTCTTCAGATTTGTGAAAGTCGTTTAGATAATGTAGTTTACGAGGCTGGATTTGCAAGTTCAAGAGCACAGGCTCGTCAGCTTGTAAACCATGCTCACTTCACTGTAAATGGCACTAAGGTAGATATTCCGTCTTACCTTCTTACTGCCGGTGATGTTGTTGCTGTTAAAGAAACAAGCAAATCAACAGATGAATTCAAAACCCTTGTTGAAACAAACGGCTCACGCCCGGTTCCAATGTGGCTCGAAGCAAACAAAGATGCAATGGAAGTTAAGATTATGAGAACTCCTGAGAGAGAAGAAATCGCAACTCCAGTTGAAGAGCACTTAATCGTCGAATTCTATTCTAAATAATAGTTGATCATTTCTTTTATTTAGTGCAACAAAATATTTTTTAGGAGGCTTTTAAATGATTGAAATTGATAAGCCTAATATCGAGATTGTAGATTTATCTACCCAGGGAAGCAGAAGTGTAGGTAAGTTTGTTGTAGAACCTCTTGAAAGAGGTTTCGGCACAACTCTTGGTAACGGAATGAGAAGAGTTCTTTTATCTTCACTTCCCGGCTACGCTATCACATCTGTAAAAATCGATGGTGTTTTACACGAATTTTCTACAATTCCTCATGTTAAAGAAGATGTTACGGAGATTGTTCTTAATCTTAAAAATGTAATTCTTAAAATACATGATGATGCTGCAAAAACGCTTTATATCAAAGCAAGCGGTCAGGGCGAAATCACTGCCGGTGATATCGAACACAGTTCCGATGTTGAAATACTGAACCCTGAACTTCATATTGCTTACCTTGATGAAGGTGCAGAAGTAATTATGGAACTGACTGCTGACGGCGGCAGAGGATATGTCCCTTGTGATCGCAATAAGCAGATTATGGATTTGCCAATCGGCACAATTGCTATTGACTCAATCTATACTCCTGTTCTTAAAGTAAATTACACTGTAGAAAATACCCGTGTAGGTCAGCAGACAGACCTTGATAAACTTATTCTTGATGTTGAAACAGACGGAACTATTCCGGCAGATGAAGCAGTTTCACTGGCTGCTAAAATCCTTAACGATCACCTTAAACTTTTTGTAGACCTTTCTGAAGAAGTAAGCAACAAAGAGATTATGGTTGAAAAGGATGATGACGGTAAAGAAAAGGTTCTCGAAATGACTATCGAAGAACTTGATCTTTCAGTTCGTTCATTTAACTGCTTGAAGAGAGCAGGTATCAATACAGTTGAAGATTTAATCGGTAAATCTGAAGAAGATATGATGAAAGTCAGAAATCTTGGAAGGAAGAGCCTTGACGAAGTTATCGCAAAACTTTCTTCACTCGGATTCGGACTTAGTCATGAAGAGGACTAAAGGAGGGAATTTCTATGCCAGGTACCAGAAAATTGGGCAGAACTACTGATCACAGAAAAGCAATGCTCAGAGGAATGGTAACTTTACTTTTATCAAACGGCAAGATGGAAACAACCGTTACAAGAGCAAAGGAAGTTCGCCCTATGGCTGAGAAAATGATTACTCTCGCCAAAGAGAACACCCTTCATTCAAGAAGACAGGTTCTTGCTTATGTTACTAAGGAAGATACCGTTAAGAAACTTTTTGATGAAATCGCTCCAAAGTATGCAGACAGAAACGGTGGTTACACTCGTATTATCAAAACAGGCCCTCGTCGTGGTGACGCTGCAGAAATGTGCATCATTGAGCTTGTATAAGATAATGGCTTTATAAATCAGGGAGGCAGTTTTTACTGCCTCCTTTTTTTGTTTGAATTATAATATTGTAGGGGAGGGTCTCTGTGCCCTCCCGTTTTGATGGTTCTATACACAAAACTTAAATGTTATAATAATTTCGTAGGGGGCGGTGGTCTCGCCTGTCGGCTTGGTCGGTGCTTCTGCGTTGCAGAGGTGTCCGTCGGACACCCGCACCCGCACCCCGCCGCTATGCTTCTGTCACTGATATTCCGTTTAAAAATTTCGATGTTTGACTTGAGTTTACCATTGTGATATATTAAATGAAAATGTGAGGAGAGATAGTGTGAAAAATCACGCGGAACAGATTATTATGATAAGATTGGCGACCGTTGACGATTTAAAAGATGTATGCAGAATCGTTGTTTCTTCAATTGAAGTTGTTTATCCGAAGTATTATCCGACAGGTGCTGTGGATTTATATCTTAATTATCATAATCCCGACAATATAAAAAATGATATAACTGAAAATAAGGTTTATATAATTTGCGATAATGGTTTAGTAATCGGTACTGTTACAATTTCCGAAAATGATATTTCAAGACTTTATGTTGACCCCGATTATCAAAAGCAAGGCTATGGCACGTTACTTCTTGAGTTTGCCGAAAAAATGATTTCTGAAAAATATGACTGCGCAGTTCTTGACTGTTCTTTGCCTGCGAAAAGTCTTTATCTTAAAAGAGGTTATAAAGAAATCAATTATAATTTTATTAAAGCAGACAACGGCGATTTTCTTTGTTATGACACAATGGAAAAACTGTTGGTTTAATTGAGATTATGTTTATTTCCTGTTCTTTTTTATATGTTCTTGTATTCATTGTTTATTTATGTTATAGTAATAATGCAGTTGTTTTATTTTGATAATTGCAAAGGGGTAAAATTATGAATACGGTTCAGGAAAAAAATTATGTTTCCAAAAAGGAAATGAGTAATTTCATTTTCGGCCTGTGCGGTCAGAATATGGTTTACTCGCTTATCGGCGCATCTTTCTTTACTTATTTTATGACGGATATTGCAATGTTTCCTGCAATTGTTGTGTCTGTTCTGCTCATTGTAATGAAGGTGTGGGATGGTGTAAATGACCCGATTGTTGGCTCATACATTGATAAACATTCGTTTAAAAACGGCGAAAAAATGCGCCCGTTTCTGAAATATACGCCGCTTCCTGTGGGTATATTTACTGTTCTTCTTTTCCTTGTTTTCACAACAAGAGAAGATCTTTTGTGGCTTCGTGTTGCATATTTTGTTATTATGTATATCTGCTGGGATTTGGCTTATACCGTGCAGGATGTGAGTATCTGGGGTATTACGGCAGCCGTTTCGCCGAATTCAGCAGAGCGTGACCGATTTGTTCAGTGGGCAAGAACAGTCGGCAGTATTGTTTACGGCGGATTAAGCGCAGGTATTCCGATGGTGCTTGAAATGATTGCAAACGCCAAGGGCGTAAGTATGCCGTTTATTACATTTGTTTTTGCTCTTATTTTCGGCCTCGGCGGTGCAATGATAAGTTACCGCTGTTCTTATGCACAGGAGCGTATTCACGTAAATCAGCAGGAACAGCAGGCAACTCTGCGTGAAAGTTTTGCTCTTTTGTTCCAGAATAAGATGCTTCTTCTCGTAACGCTTGCAAATCTTTGCGGTGCGCTTGGCTTCGGTGCAAATCTTGTTACATATTTCTTTAAGTATAAAATTCCTGCCGATTTCCTCGGAAATACGGGACTCGGCTCAATTATCGGTGCGCTTGGATTAACTACAATTTATTTTGCTATGACGGGACTTCCGAGTTTTATCGGTATGCTCCTTGCCGATAAACTGAAAAAATGGTTCGGCGGTTATGTAAATGTGCTTATTCTGATTCAGGTTACGAATATTATTACAAGAATTATTGCATTTTTCATTGGATTTGAGGGAAATAAACTTTGGCTTTCAATGGCAATTATCGGTATTGGCAGTCTGCCGTCAGGTGCATCTTCTATTGCACAGACTTCAATTTTCTGCGACAGTATTGATTATATGGAGTGGAAAACGGGAAAGCGCACAGAGGGTATTACTTTCTCAATGCAGACCAGTTTTACAAAAATTTCAAGCGGTATAACTGCAGGACTTGCAACTCTTGCACTTTCTGTTCTCGGCTATAAAGCGATTGAAAATGCAGATGTCTATATAGGTACTCAAACTGCTGCGTTTGATAATTGGATTTGGCCGCTTGTTGTTCTCACTCCTGCAATTGCAAGTGTGCTCTTTATCATTCCGCTGTTATTTATTAATTACACAAAGGAAAAGCGCGCAGTTGTTGAGTCAGACTTGCAGGCAAGACGTGAGGGCAGGGAAGAATCAGGTACTTCGCCTTACGCGCAGATAAATAATAATTAAATTTTAATGGGGGCGATTTTTATCGTCCCTGTAGTATTTATATTAAGGTGATAATATGAAGAAAAATGAAAAATGGCTTGAATGGGCAGTAGAACTGCAAAGTCTTGCGCAGGCAGGTCTGTATTACGGAAAAGATATTTTTGATAAAGAACGTTATGAAAGAATAAGAGATATTGCATCTGAAATGGTTGCTTATAAAACCGATATTTCGTCTGATAAAGTCAAAGATTTGTTTTGCTGTGAAACAGGTTATCAGACTCCTAAACTCGATTCACGTGCGGCAATATTCAAGGGCGATAAAATTCTTCTTGTTCAGGAGAAAAACGGCAGGTGGTCTTTGCCCGGTGGTTGGGTTGATGTTAACATTTCCGTAAAAGAGAATGTTATTAAAGAAGTTAAGGAAGAAGCAGGTCTTGACGTAACTGCCGATATGGTTATTGCCGTACAGGACAGGGAAAAGCATAATCTTCCCGTTTATGCTTATAAAGTGTGTAAAATTTTTGTGCTGTGCTCGGTTATCGGCGGTGAATTTGAAGAAAACTCGGAAACTGTTCAGAGTGATTATTTCGGTATTGATGAACTTCCGGAACTGTCATTGGAAAAGAATAATGAGGAGCAGATAAAAATGTGTTTTGACGCTTATTATTCAGATAATTGGAAAACTTATTTGGATTAAACATTTTAACTAAATTTCTTGTTTAATTCTTACTGCTTTTTTCTTTGTAATCTATTGAAAAAAAAGGCAGTATATTGTAAAATATTTAAAACGATTTTAGTTTAATTTATCTTGGAGGTTAAGTATGAAAAAGGTTGCAATCATTATGGGTTCTGACAGCGATTTGCCAATCGTAACCCCTGCAATTAAACAGTTAAAGGAACTCGGCATTGAAACCGAGGTAAGAGTTATGAGTGCCCACAGAACACCGAAAGAGGCACAGGCTTTTTCCGAAAATGCTATTGAAAACGGTTTCGGCGTAATTATTGCCGCAGCCGGTATGGCGGCTCATCTCGGCGGAGTTCTTGCCGCATCAACTACACTTCCCGTTATCGGAATTCCCTGTTCGGCAAAGGTGCTTGACGGTATGGATGCTATGCTCGCAACTGTTATGATGCCTCCCGGAATCCCTGTTGCCACAGTCGGCGTGAACGCAGCAAAAAATGCAGCACTTCTTGCCGCTGAAATTCTTGCTGTTTCCGACAGTGAACTTTCTCAGAAGTTGATTGAAATGAGAGCCGATATGGCACAGGCAGTTATTGAAAAGGATAAAGCACTTCAGGAAAAAATTAAAGAAATTTAAGAGGACAGAATTATGGAAAAAAGTTTCAGCAAAAGTTACGCTGACGCAGGCGTTGATGTTACAGCAGGCTATGAGTCGGTAGAACTTATTAAATCACATGTGAAAAGAACAACTATTCCCGGCGTTATCGGCGGTATAGGCGGTTTCGGCGGTATGTTTGAAATTGCTGCAAAAGAGTATAAAAATCCTGTTCTTGTCAGCGGAACAGACGGTGTAGGCACAAAACTTAAACTTGCTTTTCTTATGGACAAGCATGATACAATAGGTATCGACTGCGTTGCAATGTGCGTAAATGACGTTGCATGCAGCGGTGCAAAGCCTCTGTTTTTCCTTGATTATATTGCCTGCGGCAAGAATTATCCTGAGAAAATAGAGCAGATTGTTAAAGGCGTTGCAGAAGGCTGCGTTCAGGCAGGATGTGCTCTTGTAGGCGGTGAAACTGCCGAGCACCCGGGTCTTATGCCTGATGAGGATTATGATCTTGCAGGCTTTACTGTTGGTATCGGTGATAAGGACAAACTTGTTTCGGGCGAAAATCTTAAGGCAGGCGATGCGCTTATCGCAGTTGCATCGTCAGGTGTTCATTCAAACGGCTTTTCACTTGTTCGCAAAGTGTTTGACATCAACGAAAAAACTATTAATAATAAGTATGACGAACTTGATACAACTCTCGGTGAAGAACTTCTTACTCCTACAAGAATTTATGTTAAGCCTCTTCTTGCACTTATGGAAAAGGTTAACGTAAATGCTATTTCTCATATAACAGGCGGCGGTTTTTATGAAAATGTGCCGAGAATGCTCAATGATGATACGCTTGCAGTAATTGAAAAGGATAAGTGCTTTAAAAAGCCGATTTTCGATTTGATTCAGCGAGTAGGCAATATTCCTGAAAGAGATATGTATAACACATTCAATATGGGCAACGGTCTTATTATTGCCGTTGATTCCGATAAAGCAGATGAGGCAGTAAGAATTCTTAATGCTTCGGGCGAGCAGGCAGCAGTAGTCGGCGAAATCAGAAACGGCGAAAAGGGCGTGGATCTGGTATGATGAACATAGCAGTGCTCGTTTCGGGCGGCGGAACAAATCTTCAGGCGCTTATTGATGCTCAGAAAAACGGCGAAATCAAAAACGGCAGAATTACCTGTGTTATTTCGTCAAAAGACGGCGTTTACGCTCTTGAAAGAGCAAAGAAAAATGATATCAAAACACGTGTTATTCCACGTGCCGAATATGCAGATGTCAAATCATACACAAAAGCAGTAACAGACGCTTTGCTTGAAGAAAAGGCAGACCTTGTTGTTTATGCAGGTTTTATGACAATTCTTGATGAGCAGATAGTAAAGGCTTTTCCGCTTAAAATGATGAATGTGCATCCTGCACTTATTCCTTCCTTCTGCGGCAAGGGTTATTACGGACTTCATGTTCACGAGGCAGTTCTTGCAAGCGGTGTTAAGGTAACGGGCGCAACCGTTCATTTCGTAACAGAGGAATGTGACGGCGGACCGATTATTCTGCAGAAATGCGCCGAAGTTAAAAACGGAGATACGCCTGAAATTCTGCAAAAACGTGTTATGGAGCAGTGCGAGTGGAAAATTCTTCCGCAGGCTGTGTCACTGTTCTGCGACGGCAGAATTAAGGTTGACGGTAAAATTGCAACAGTAGAATAGTGTAAAGAATCACACTGTTCATATAATAATGAGGTATAAATATGGAAATCACTACTCTTGAAAAGGAACTCAGCACGAATTCATACCCCGGCAGAGGTATTGTGCTCGGTAAATCAAAAGACGGCAAAAGCGCTGTAATTGCCTACTTCATTATGGGCAGAAGCGAAAACAGCAGAAACAGAATTTTTGAAGAGAATGACCGTGGCGGAATTCGCACAAAGGCATTTGATGAATCAAAGATGGTAGACCCGTCACTTATAATTTATAATCCTGTTTTAAAACTTGACGGCAAAACAATCGTTACAAACGGTGATCAGACTGACACAATTTACGATTGTATGAAAGACGGTCATTGCTACCGCCACGCACTTTTAACACGCGAGTTTGAGCCTGACGAGCCGAATTATACACCGAGAATTTCAGGTGTTGTAAAGCCGGACGGTGATTATGTACTCTCCATTCTTAAGTCAAATATGGGCAAGCCGCAGTGCTTAAGATTTTTCTTTGAATATCCTGCTGAGGCAGGTCTCGGTCACTTTATTCACACCTATAAATGCGACGGCAATCCTATTCCGTCATTTGAGGGTGAGCCGACACCTGTTGAGATTGACGGTGATATTGATGCCTTCACAGATATGATCTGGGCAAATCTTAATGAAGATAACAAGGTTTCACTTTTTACCCGCTTCATCAATCTTGAAACAGGCCAAGAAGAAACAAGAATCATCAACAAAAACAAATAATTTATCATACGTGATGATATTTGTATTGTTACTTCGTAGGGTGCGGCGTCCTCGACGCACCGTTACTTACACACAATAAAGGAGAATACTATGAAAGTATTAGTTGTCGGAGGAGGCGGCAGAGAGCACGCCTTAATCCGTAAAATCAAAGAGTCTGCAAGGGTAGATGCAATTGCCTGCTGCCCCGGTAACGGCGGTATTTCATATGATGCAGAATGTTATAATGTTTCTGCAACCGATATTGACGGCGTAGTTGCACTTGCTAAGGAAATAAAGGCTGATTTTGTTGTTGTAGCACCGGATGATCCGCTTGTTGCAGGTATGGTTGATGCGCTGAATGAAGCAGGCTTTGCAACCTTCGGTCCAAAAGCAAATGCCGCTATTATTGAAGGTTCTAAAGTCTTTTCAAAAGATTTAATGCTTAAATATAATATTCCGACTGCTGAATATAAGGTGTTTGACAAGGCAGAAGATGTTATCGCTTATATTACCGAAAAGAATGAATTTCCAACCGTTATCAAGGCAGACGGTCTTGCACTCGGCAAGGGCGTAATCATTCCCGAAAATCTTGAAGACGCTGTTAAAGGCGTTAAAGAGATTATGGAGGATAAGATTTTCGGCGCATCGGGCAATAACGTTGTTGTTGAGGAATTTCTTACTGGTCCCGAAGTTTCAGTTCTTGCTTTTACAGACGGCAAATGCGTAAAGCCGATGGTTTCTTCTATGGATCATAAAAGAGCGCTTGACGGCGATAAGGGTCTTAATACAGGCGGTATGGGTACCGTTTCTCCTAATCCGTATTATACCGACGAAATTGCCGAGCAGTGTATGAACGAAATCTTTATTCCTACAATTGAGGCTATGAATAAAGAGGGCAGAACCTTTAAAGGCTGTCTTTATTTCGGACTTATGATTACTCCGAAAGGACCTAAGGTTATTGAATATAACTGCCGTTTCGGCGACCCTGAAACACAGGTTGTTCTTCCCCGTCTTAAAACAGATATTATGGATATCTTCGATGCAATTAATAACGAAACACTTTCAGACCTTGATATTGAGTGGAGTGACGAGGCTTGTGCCTGCGTTGTTATTGCATCGGGCGGCTATCCTAAATCATATCCGAAGGGTCTTGAAATTACGGGTCTTGAAAACGGTCAGGCAGACGGCGTTACCGTTTATCACGCAGGCACTGCCGTTAAGGACGGCAGGCTTGTAACGGCAGGCGGCAGAGTTCTCGGTGTTACCGCTCTCGGCAAAGATCTGCAGCAGGCGCTTGATACTGCTTACAGTGCCGTAGATAAGATTGATTTTGAAAATAAGCATTTCAGAAAAGATATCGGTCAGCGTGCATTAAAGGCTTTAAAAAAGTGATATCAGATCAATTTAACGGTGCGTTATTCAAAACGCACCGTTTTAATCATCTTTTCATAACATATTATTAATTAAATGTTTACAAAAAACTTTACTATTTGTTATTGACATTTATACAAATAGGAA
>JACTVT010000068.1 GCA_014465955.1 Eubacterium sp.
CAATAATATAAATTAAGTCAATACAAAGGAGAACAAAAAAGTGATAATTTGTAAAAATAATATATTTATTCTCGAAACAAAAAACACGCATTACGTTATAGGTGTTGATAAATTCGGCACAAATCATCACCTTCACTGGGGCAGAAAATGCAATGAAAATGATTATTTCATAAAGGATTTTTCCGATCAGAGTTCACAGAACCCTGCGCTTGACGAGTTAAAGCAGGAATACACACCGTTCGGCAAAACGATGTACAGAGGCAGTGCAATCAAGGTTGAATTTGCAGACGGCTGCCGTGACATCTGCCTGAAATTTGACGGATACAATGCAGAAGGAAACACACTGGCACTTAATTTTTCAGACGAAGCGTATCCCCTGTCAATTACGCTGAACTACGAAATTTCAGATGACAATGATATTATTACGCGATGGACTGACATTCGGAATAATTCAACCGAACCGATTTATTTTGAAAAACTTTTCAGTGCCGAATTCAATCTGCCGTCAAAAAAGCCGTACATATTCAAAAACACAAACGGCGCATGGGGCGGCGAAAATATTGAAACAAATACAAAACTTGAAAGCGGCACATTTGTAAGCGAAAGCAGAAAAGGCATTTCGGGTCATAATCAGTCACCCTATTTCATTGCATATCAGAATGCCGATGAAAAACAGGGCGACGTTTACTTTGGCACACTCGCCTACAGCGGTAATTTTAAGGTAAATGCCGAAAGAGATTTATTCTCCACCACAAGAATTATCATCGGTATGAGCGACTTTGATTTTAAATTTCTGCTTAAAGCAAATGAAAAATTCAGCACACCTAAAGTTTTCTGCGGTTACACGCAGGGATTCGGTGAAATGACAAGGCAGATGAACAAATTTGCAATCAACAAAGTTCTGCCGAAAAGTTTCAATAATGAAATTCTGCCTGTGCTTTACAATTCATGGGAGGCTACAGAATTTGATGTAAACTGTGATAATCAGTCTGCACTGGCTGAAATTGCAGCAAAAATCGGTGTTGAACTGTTTGTTATGGACGACGGTTGGTTCGGCAAAAGAAACAATGACCGTGCGGGACTCGGCGACTGGTTCGTGAACAAAGACAAATTTCCGAACGGACTTGATGAACTTATCGGCAAAGTAAACGCACTCGGAATGGATTTCGGCATCTGGGTTGAGCCTGAAATGGTAAACCGTGACAGTGATTTATACAGGGCGCATCCTGACTGGGCATATCATTTTGACAAAAGATATTCAAACGAACTGCGCAACCAGTTAGTGCTTAATATGACGAGAAAAGACGTGCAGGAATACCTGTTTAACTGTCTGAATAATTTGCTGACAGACTACAATATTAAATATGTTAAGTGGGATATGAACAGACCTTTTTCCGAAGCAGGTGCAGAAAATCTTGACTGCCCGCAGATGCTCTGGCATCTTCACACAAAAGCAGTTTATGATATTGTTGATAAACTTAAAGAACTGCACCCCGACGTAGCAATCGAAAGTTGTTCATCAGGCGGCGGCAGAACTGACCACGGCGCACTTTCTCACTTTGATATGACGTGGCCGAGCGACAACACCGACGGCATAGACAGAATGACTATTCAGAAAGGTTATTCCCTTTTAAAGCCAACAAAAACGATGCGTGCATGGGTAACTGACATTGCAGGCATCAACAAGCCGTGCTCACTTGATTTTCGCTTTAACATTGCAATGCAGGGCTCACTCGGTATCGGCGGCAATCTAACAAAGTATACCGATGAAGAACTTGAAATCTGCAAAAGAAACATTGCGCTTTACAAGGAAATTCGCAGTCTTGTTCAGTTCGGCAATCTTTACAGAATTCTGGACGCAGATGAAGATGAAATTCTGTTCAACCACTATGTAAATGATGAAAAAACAAAAAGTGCTGCATTTATCGCTTCAAGAGGCACAAGATTTTATAAAAAAAGCATACCGCTGTATTTTGACGGCCTTGATGAACATAAAACCTACACACTTACAATAAATAATGAAACTTTTAAAAAATCAGGAGCTTATCTTATGAATGTAGGTATTGACTTGGAAATCAGAGGAGCGTATTATAATAATATAATAATTATTAATGAGGTGTAACCTATGAAAAAGGGCATAAAGATTTTAGCAGGCGCTTTGGCAGGTTTCATTGCAGTGGCAGGAGTTACTGCAGGTGCAATTTACAAAAAAACAGACAGCAGAATTATGAAGGGAAGCGATTTTCCGAAATTCTATGTAAATAAAGAGGATGCAATATATTTTCTTAATACAGACAGTTCCGACGCAATCGTTCTTCAGAGTGACGGTCACTTTGCAATGATTGACGCAGGCGAGGACAACGACAATCCAAGAAATTTTCCCGAACTGGAATACAAGGGCTATGAAGAAGAAATTCTTGCTTTTCTTAAAAGAAACTGCTCGGATTTTGACGGCAATGTTCATCTTGATTTTATACTCGGCACACACAGCCATTCAGACCACATAGGCGGTTTTGACACCATAATCAATGATGATAATATTTTTATCGGCAAGGCTTATCTTAAAGAATACCGCAGTGAAAACATCAGAAAAAAAGAAATTGAAGAATGGGATAATCAGGAGGTTTATGACCAGATGGTTAATGCACTTAACGCAAAATCCATACCGATTGTTTCAGATATTCCTTCCGAGCCGTTCAAATTCGGCAATTTTACAATCACTTTTATGAACACTGAGTATGATGATACAAAAGGCATCGGCGAAAATGACAACTCTGTTGTAACTCTTATTGAAACTGACGGCAAAAAGGTTTTGCTCACAGGTGACCTTGACAATTGCAGCAAAGACGAGCAAAAGATTGCAAAAACGGTCGGCGAAGTCGATGTGCTCAAAGTAGGCCATCACAGTTACGGAATGTCCACAATGAGCAAATTCATAAAAACGGTAAACCCGAAAATGTCTATTATAACTAATGAATCAAAAAAGGCATATAAACCGACACTTGCAAGAATTGCAGTTCTTACAAAATCAAAAATCGCATTTACAGAAGATAATGAAGGCATTGCCGTAGTATTTAAAGACGGCGAAATCATCTATTCAAATCACAAAGGCTTATAAACCGAAAGGAAACCGCAATGAATATGAGACAGGAGTATCCCAATCCGCAGTTTGAGCGAAAAAATTGGCAGAATCTTAACGGCGAATGGGATTTTGACTTTAAAAAAGCCGTTCACGGTTTTAAATTTTCCGAAAATGAAACCCGTGCCGTTGAACTCTGTAAAAGAAATACTTATACTCATAAAATCAATGTGCCTTTCTGCATTGAAAGCAGGCTTTCGGGCATAGGCTATACAAATTTTGTAAATATGGCTTGGTACAGAAAAAAGGTATCAATCAATAAAAACGACGGCAAAGTGTTTCTGCACATCGGCGCTGCCGATTACCTTACCACTGTGCTCATCAACGGAAAATTTGCAGGCAGACACAAAGGCGGCTACACATCATTTAAATTTGATATAACCGACCTTGCCGAAAACGGCGAAAACGAAATTTTCATTCTATGTGAAGACTGCGTAAAAAATCCCCTTGTTATAAGAGGAAAGCAGAGTGAGCGCAAAAAAAGCCACAACTGCGACTACACAAGAACAACGGGAATCTGGCAGACCGTGTATCTTGAATACACACCTGAAAACTATATCAAAAACTTCAGAATTTATCCCGATACGGAAAACTGCAATATTACTTTGCGCGCAGATTTTGAGGGCACGGCAGATTTTAACTGCACTGCTTATTATGACGGTAAAGAAGTCGGCAGTATTGAATGCAAATCAGCAAACGGCAGTAAAATTTTTCAGATTCCGCTTTCTGAAAAACATCAGTGGGAAGTCGGAAAAGGCAGACTTTATGATTTAAAACTTTCCTTCGGAGATGATGTTGTTTCAAGTTATTTCGGACTTCGCGATGTAAAACTTGACGGATTTAAATTTTTAATCAACGGCAAAAGTGTTTTTCAGCGCCTTGTGCTTGACCAGGGATTTTACAAAGACGGCATTTACACCGCCCCCAGCGAAGAAGATTTAATTAACGATATTAAACTTTCCACCGCACTCGGTTTTAACGGTGCAAGACTGCATCAAAAAGTTTTTGAACCAAGATTTCTTTATAACTGCGATAAAATGGGTTATATTGTATGGGGTGAATACGCAAACTGGGGACTTGATTATTCATCACCAAAAAGCCTTGCCGTGTTTCTTGCAGAATGGTCAGAGGCTGTTAACCGTGATTTCAATCACCCGTCAATTATTGGCTGGTGCCCGTTTAATGAAACGTGGGATTATCACGGCAGAAAGCAGTATGACGAGTTGCTTTCAACCGTATATGATTACACCAAAGCGGTTGACAGTACACGCCCGTGCATAGATACAAGCGGCAACTTCCATGTAAAAACAGATATTTACGACGTTCACGATTATACATACGATGCCACACTTTTCAAGCGTAATTATGACAGACTTGTAACTGAAAATGAACTGTATGAGCATGTTCTGCTTGATAATCCGGGCAGGCAGAAATACGGCGGTCAGCCTGTTTTTGTAAGCGAATACGGCGGTATTAAATGGGAAACAGATAATACTGTAAAATCGTGGGGCTACGGCAAAGACGTTAAAACAGAAGATGAATTCGCAGAGCGGTATATCGGTCTGACAGACGCACTGATTACAAACAAAAAGATGTTCGGTTTCTGCTATACTCAACTTTATGATATAGAGCAGGAGCAGAACGGTCTTTACACCTACGAACGCAAAAAGAAATTCAGCGATGAAATTTATAAAAAAATAAAAGAAACAAATCTGAATGCAGCTGCAATTGAAGATTAATACATCTATAATTATCTTCATTATTAAAGTCCTTGACTCAAAAAAAGAGCGTTAACATATAAGATGGTACGCTCTTTGACAAGTAAATAATAATTTAAATACATAATTATAATAACGAAACACCACAAGGTAGAATTATCTGCCCTGTGGTGTATTTTTAATTTGATAACTTAATGCCTAAATTAATCAATTCTTTAATAAGTTCTTCCTTTTCTTTTGGAACTTGTTGTAATGTCGATAATGTGCATTTCCACTTTTCTTTGTCTTCTTCACCTTTTACAATATAATCAATGCTTACGCCGAGAATGCCACTAAGTTTAATCAGATTTTCTATTGATAAACCAGATAACCCTCTTTCAACTTCACTAAAATGTTTAACAGAAATGTCAAGTTGTTCAGCCAACACTTCTTGTGTAAGATTTAATAGTTTTCGTTGATTTTTAATTCTCAACCCCATATTATGTTTATAATCTTCCATATTATCACCTAACCTATTATGTTGATAATAACACAACACAATATATCTAAAAACAAGGTAATAGGTGTTGACTTTATAAACCTAAAATGTTAATATTTTATTTATGATAACTTAATTGTTTTAAAAAGGATGAAAATTAATATGTTTTTAGGTTATTTATTAAATAAAAACGGAAGTATAATTGGAGAACTTTATTATGGAACAATAGATAACTCGGTGGGTGTTTTCGGTCAATCGCTTATTTTGTTATTTATGGGAATATATGCCCTGGCATCTTCTTATCTTCATGTTGTTGACATCGGTAATTGTTTAACGCATATTCCTTTTTTCTGGGTTTTATTAATTTGCTTTTCAATTTTAAATGTTTTTAATGCCCGTAGAATTTTAGAAAGCAATGAACACTATTTTTCTCAAATAGTATCTACAATTACATCTGGCAGTATAATTGGAGGTTTTTTATTATCAATGGCTTATAAACCATACTATCTTCAATTTCATAATCACAAAACAGAATTAATTGATGGAGTTGGCAGATTTTTAGGTTCTATTTTCATAGTTTCAGTAATTTGTATTTTAACACTAATATTTGGATTTATAATTGCTGCAAGTATAAAATTTGATTCAAACAGCATTTTGTCTAAAATAATATTCTCTCTTGTAGTTACTATATTTATAGTAGGAAGTTTTATTACAATTTCTTCATCAAGAAACATAGCAGAAAATAATACATCGAATTATGTTCAAGAATATTCCAAAACTCAAATGGAACAAATTAATTCATTAGATATGTACGATGATAATGAATATACGCAAATAAATGAAATTCTTACAGAAACATATGAAACATTGAAAAATGATTCTAATAAAAAATATTCAAATTCGGAATTAGAAACATTTTATAAATACGAGGAGCATATGCACAAATTACGAAGTTATTTGACTGACTCAGAAAATTATAAACTTGATAAATCCGACTACACTCATTTTAGCTTTTTCCCTGAAACTAGCTCAATAGCTATTGAGCAAGGAAATGAATGTGCTATTCTAACCTATAACACTAATAAACAGTATAGTATAATCAGAGGAAAAATAGAAACATATAATAATGATTCAATAAACTATAAAGAAGCATATTTTGAAATTCTTGCAGATGGT
>JACTVT010000021.1 GCA_014465955.1 Eubacterium sp.
TATGATACATTAAAAAAATTAAAATTATGAAATATAAATTAAAAATTGCAGAAAAGAAAACCGAAGAAATCAAAATAAATACCGAATTTATTAAACTTGACAGTTTGCTTAAATTTTCAGGTATTGCAGAAACGGGCAGTATGGCAAAAATGCTTGTGCAGGACGGTAAAATTAAAGTAAACGGTGAAGTTTGCATTGCAAGAGGCAAAAAAATCCGCAGCGGTGATATGGTTTCTTTCAGAAATATTGATTTAAAAGTTATTAATGAAGATTAACGCTTTAGAACTTGAAAATTACAGAAATATTGAAAAATTATCACTCACTTTTGATGATGTTAATATTATTTACGGCGAAAATGCGCAGGGTAAAACAAATCTGATTGAGGCAATCTATCTTTTTACGGGCGCAAAATCATTCAGAGGTGTAAGAGATAAGGAACTGATTAAATTCGGCTGTGATTTTTCAAAATTGAAAATTGATTTTACAAATAAAAGCAGAAAACAGACGGCTGAAATTGCGATAAAAAATAAGCGTGAGGCAACTCTTAACGGAGTGAAGAAAAAATCTCCCGTTCTGCTTGGCGAAGAACTTAAAGCAGTTATATTCAGCCCTGTTCATCTTTCAATGATTAAAGACGGACCCGGTGAAAGACGGAAGTTTGCAGACAGTGCACTGTGTCAGATTAAATCGGGCTACAGAAATATTCTTAAAGAATATAACAAGGCGCTTGCTCAGCGAAATTCACTTTTAAAAGATATAGCATTTAATTCTTCTCTTTCCGATATGCTTTATATATGGGATAAAAGTTTTGCAAAATACGGTGCAAAAATTATTTATCAGCGGCAAAAATATATTGAGGCGCTCATACCGTATGCCAAAGAAATTTTTAATGGTCTTTCAAACGGCAGAGAAGATATTGACCTTGTTTTAACAGGTGCTTTTGATTATAAAAATCTGACTTTAGATGAAATTGAAAATAAAATGATGATTGCTTTGCAGAATAACCGTCAGGCTGATATGATAATGAAAATTACAACAATAGGTCCGCACAGAGATGATATTGAAATTCTGATAAACGGAAAGTCTGCAAGAAAATACGGCAGTCAGGGTCAGCAGAGAAGTTGTGTGCTGGCACTTAAACTTGCCGAGGCAAGTTTGCTGAGGGAAAAGACACAGGACGAGCCTGTTGCCCTGCTCGATGATGTTATGAGTGAACTTGACGAAGGACGGCAGGATTATATTCTGAATCACATCAAAGACTGGCAGGTGTTTATTACCTGCTGTGACCCTGCATCTGTTTTAAGATTAAAGCAGGGCAAAACGTTTCATATAGAAAATGGTAAATTGATGCAATAATATATCCATAAAAGGTTATTTTTATGTTTTTACATCTTGGTGACTCAACAGTAGTCAATACAAAAGAAATTATCGGCATTTTTGATATGGATACATCAACGGTGAATAAAGCAACACGTGATTATCTTAATCTTGCCGAAAAAAATAAAAAAATTGTTTACGTAAATTATGATTTGCCGAAAAGTTTTGTTGTTACAAACGATAAAATTTTCGTTTGCCCGTTAAATACAAATACCTTGTATAAACGTGCAAAATGATATGTTATGGAAAAATTAGCGAAGCGCAAACAAAACCGTTTGCAGAATTTTGATTACAACACAAACGGCGCATATTTTATAACGATATGTACGCATAATAAAGAATGTATTTTAAGTAACATTGTAGGGGAGGGTCTCTGCGCCCTCCCGAAAATAAATTTGAATCCTATCGGCGAAGAAATTGAAAAATCAATTAATTACATTAATGATTATTATGATAATATAAAAATCGTTAAACATATTATAATGCCCAATCATATTCATTTATTGATAGAAATCAATAACCAAACGGGAGGGCACGGAGACCCTCCCCTACAGAGTATTATTGGACAGTTGAAATCATATACGACCAATAAATACGGGAAGCAGTTATGGCAGCGGTCATATTATGACCATATTATCCGAAATGAAGAAGACTATTTAAATGTTTGGGAATATATAAATAACAATGCCAAAAAATGGACAGAAGATAAATATTACATAATATAAAACAGACAAAGGAGTATCAATATGTCTGAAGAAAATAAAACAATACTTGAAGAAGAGGATATGGACACTGTTGTTACTGAGGAATATTCCGAAAACAGTATTCAGGTACTTGAGGGGCTTGAGGCTGTAAGAAAGCGCCCCGGTATGTACATAGGTTCAACAGGTCCGCGCGGACTTCATCACCTTGTTTACGAAATTGTGGACAACTCTATTGATGAGGCACTCGCAGGAGTCTGCACCCATATTGAGTGTGATATACTGCCTGACAATATTATCGCAGTGCGTGATAACGGCCGCGGTATTCCCGTAGGCATCAATGAAAAAACGGGTCTTCCTGCCGTAACGGTTGTTCTGACCGTTCTTCATGCAGGCGGTAAATTCGGCGGCAGCGGCTATAAGGTATCGGGCGGTCTGCACGGCGTTGGTTCGTCTGTTGTTAATGCCCTTTCGGAATGGCTTGAGGTTGAGGTTACGCAGAACGGTCACGTTTATTCACAGCGTTTTGAACGCGGCAAACCTGTTAATGACCTGCATATTATCGGTGACGCCGAGGGTCACGGAACATTTATAAAATTTAAGCCCGACGGTGAAATTTTTACCGAAACGACTGTTTATGATTATGAAATTCTTGCCCGCAGACTGCGTGAACAGGCATTTCTTAACGCAGGTCTTTCAATTACCTTGAGTGATAAGCGTGATGATGACCCCGAGATTCAGCAGAGTGAGGAATTCTGTTACGAGGGCGGTATCAAATCTTTTGTTGAATATATTAATAAAACACGAGGCTACAACCCTGTTCAGGAAGAGGTTATTCATATTTCCACCACAAAAGAGGATAGGTCTGCCGAAGTTGCACTTTGCTATAATGACGGATACAATGTTAACCTTTTATCGTTTGCAAACAATATCAACACAGTTGACGGCGGTACGCATGAAGTAGGATTTAAGCGTGCACTTACACGTGTTTTTAACGATTACGGTAAAAAATACAATATTCTTAAGGACAGCGACAAAAAACTTTCGGGCGACGATGTGCTTGAAGGACTTACTGCTGTTATCAGTGTAAAACTGACAGAGGCTCAGTTTGAGGGTCAGACAAAAGGCAAACTCGGAAATACCGATATAACAGGTCTTGTTTCGTCACTTGTTTATGACAAACTGATGACTTATTTTGAGGAAAATCCGCAGACTGCAAAATCACTTTTAAATAAATCACTTGATGCGTCACGAGCAAGAGAGGCGGCACGAAAAGCAAGAGAAAGTGCAAGGCGCAAAAGTCCGCTTGAAAGCAATTCTTTGCCGGGAAAACTTGCAGACTGTATTTCAAATAATCCCGAAGAGTGTGAACTCTTTATCGTCGAGGGTGACTCGGCAGGAGGCTCAGCAAAAGACGGACGTGATAAAGTTCATCAGGCAATTCTTGCTCTCTGGGGTAAAATGCTCAACGTTGAAAAAGCAAGGCTTGACAAAGTTTATGGCAATGAAAAACTTACACCTGTTGTTCAGTCACTCGGAACGGGTATCGGTGAGGATTTTGATATTTCAAAACTCCGTTATCATAAAATTGTTATTATGGCCGATGCCGATGTCGACGGCTCACATATCCGAGTTCTTTTGCTTACTTTCTTCTTCAGATTTATGAAAGAAATTGTTGAGGGCGGTTACGTTTATCTTGCTCAGCCGCCGCTGTTTAAGATCAGCAAGGGCAAAAAGAGCGTTTATGCCTTTTCAGATGAAGAACGAGATAATTATATTGCAGAAATGGGCGGTCAGTGTGATATTCAGCGATACAAAGGTCTTGGTGAAATGGACCCTGACCAGTTGTGGGAAACCACAATGGACCCCGAGTTCAGAACAATGAAACGTGTTACGGTTGAGGATGCCCAGCACGCCGACGAAACCTTCAGCATTCTTATGGGCGACAACGTAGAACCGCGCCGCGATTTTATTGAGAAAAATGCGAAGTATGTTCAAAACCTTGATGTTTAATTTTTGATTGTGTCTTTTTCCTTTATACTGCGTTATCGGCAAAATTCGTTAACCATATTATATATGTGTTGTTAATTCGTAGGGCGGGGTGCCCTACGGAGCTACATTTAGTTTTTTTGTAGGGGTGCGGCGGTCTCACCTGTCGGCTCGGTCGGTGCTTCTGCTGCGCAGAGGTGTCCACCGGACACCCGCACCCTCGACGACCCGCAAACGGTGAGCGGACGACCCGCAATACAATCAACCAAACCGAAATTATTCATTTTTCACTATTCATTATTAATTATTCATTCGGGCAATCTGCCCGCTACATTGGCAAGGAGAGATAATAATGCCAAAAGACAATACAATTCGTTACGATAATCAAAAAATTACAGACATTGAAATCAGCAAGGAAGTGCGTGAGGCGTTTCTTGACTATTCAATGAGCGTTATTGTTCAGCGTGCACTGCCTGACGTGCGTGACGGCTTAAAACCTGTTCACCGCCGAATTCTTTACACGATGTTTGAAAACAATCTGTATCCCGAAAAGGCTTACCGTAAGTGCGCAGACACCGTCGGCGCCGTTCTCGGTAGGTATCATCCGCACGGTGACGCCTCTGTTTATGACGCAATGGTGCGTCTTGCGCAGTGGTTTTCAATGCGATACACGCTTGTTGACGGTCACGGCAACTTCGGTACGATAGACGGCGACCCTGCCGCTGCTTACCGATACACCGAGTCAAGAATGAGCAAAATCAGTATGAAAATGCTTGCCGATATTGACAAGGATACTGTTGATTTTGCGCCGAACTATGATGACCGTCTGAAAGAGCCAACCGTTCTTCCTACCAGAATTCCGACTTTGCTTATTAACGGCTCAAGCGGTATTGCCGTAGGTATGGCAACAAATATTCCGCCGCACAACATCAAAGAGGTTATCGGCGCAGTTAAATATATGCTTGATCACAAAGATGCCGACCTTTCCGAAATTATGCAGTTCATCAAAGGTCCCGACTTCCCAACCAAGGGAATTATTATGGGCACAAAGGGCGTTAAAGAGGCTTATGCAACGGGCAAGGGCAAAATTTATCTGCGTGCAAGGGCGGAAATTGTTGAAGATAAGAACGACCGCTATAAAATCGTTGTAAGCGAACTGCCTTATCAGGTTAACAAAGCAAGGCTGATTGTAAGCATGGCAGATCTTGTTAAGGATAAAAGACTTGAGGGCATTGCCGACATTAAAGACTATTCCGACCGTAAGGGTATTCATATCGAAATTGTCTGCAAGCGTGATGCAAATGCACAGGTTGTATTGAATAATCTTTATAAAATGACGCAGATGCAGGTAACTTTCGGCGTTATTATGCTTGCGCTTGTCGGCGGAGTTCCGAAAATTCTTACGCTGAAAGAGGTTTTGCAGCAGTACATAGATTTCCGTGAAGAGGTTATTGTTCGCAGAACTCAGTATGAACTAAAAAAAGCACAGGACAGGGCACATATTTTAGAGGGTCTTGCCCGTGCAATTGACATTGTTGACGAAATTATTGCAACAATCCGTGCCTGCAAGGGCGGTAAGTCCGAGGCTAAGCAGGCTCTTATTGAAAAATTTGAGTTTGATGATGTTCAGGCAACGGCTATCGTTAATTTCCAACTCGGTCAGTTGGCAGGTCTTGAAATTGAAAAGATTATGAATGAATTGAATGAAATTCACGCAAAAATTGCTGATTTTCAGGATATTCTTGCTCATCAGGAACGCGTTTATAACATAATCAAAGAAGAGTCAGACGAAATTATCGCAAAATTCGGCGATGACAGACTTACGGAAATCACTGCAATGACAGGCAGTGTTGAGGATGAGGATCTTATCCCTGTTGAAGAATCAATTCTTACGCTTACCAATATGGGTTATATGAAGCGTATGACGGTTGATACATACAAGGCGCAGAACCGTGGCGGCAGAGGAATTATGGGAATGAGCCGCCGTGAAGAGGATTTTGCAAAAACAATGTTCTCCTGTTCTTCACACGATGTGATATTTATTTTCACAAATCGCGGCAAGGTGTTCAGAAAAAAGGCGTATGAAATTCCTGCATCTTCAAGAACGGGCAAGGGTATGAACGTTGTGAATCTGCTTCCGCTTGAAAAGGGCGAAACAGTTTCAGCAATGGTTAAAATTCCGAAAGAGGAAGAAAGAAAATACCTTTGTATGGTTACGAAAAACGGTATCATCAAGAGAACAGATATCAATGAATACAGCCATATCCGCCAGAGCGGTATTATCGCAATCAATCTTGACGAGGGCGATGAACTTGCTTATGTTGAGATTACAGACGGCAAGCGTAAACTTGTTGTTGCAACGCACGACGGTATGAGCATCTGCTTTGATGAAAACGACGCAAGGCTTATCGGCAGAACTGCAAGAGGTGTTAAGGCAATTGCGCTTGACGAGGGCGACTATGTTGTTGGTTTTTCTGCATCGCTTGACGGCTATACACTGCTTACCGTTTCCGAAACAGGTTTCGGCAGAAAGAGCAGTTTTGACGATTACCGTGTTCAGTCACGAGGCGGCAAGGGTCTGATTAACTACAGAACTGCGCAGTACGGCAAGGTTGCAATGATTGCAAGCGTTACCGAGGATGACGATGTTATTATGATTACAACAGACGGCATTGTTATCAGAACGCACATTGACCAGATTTCAACCTTCCAGCGACCGGGCAAGGGCGTTAAGGTTATGAAGGTTAATGACGGCGAGCGTGTTGCAACAATCTCCGTTGTCGAACGCCTTGAAGAAGACGACGAAGCAGAAGAAACACAGGAAGCAGAAGAAACCGAAACCACGGAAGAATAATATGATATATTGCCTCCCTTGTTAAAGGGAGGTGCTGAGGTACGAGGCGGAGGGATTGTTTCATTACAGAATCCTCCCACCGCAAGCGCCCCCCTCCTTTAACAAGGAGGGCTTTTTTATTAATTTTTTAAACTTTTTATTAATTTGTTGAAAATTTGCCGGCTATAATATATAATGTTTTTATCTTTTGTTTTGAAAAGAGGGATATTTAATGAGCAACCCTTCTTACGATGTTGATGATATTTTAAACGAGGTAAGAAAAAGAAGAGAAGAGCAGGAAGCCGAAATTAAAGGCGCGGCAGATGAGAAAAAGACTTCAATGCCTGCCGAAAAACCGCATAATAACGGTAAAAATGCAGAAAATGCTTCCGTTGGTATAAAAAATGAACAGCCTGAAAAAAAAGAAAGGGTTCAGACAATTTTTGCTGAAAAAAAAGCAAATGATTCTGCCGAAGTGGATTTGTTTTCTTTATCGGACAGTTATGAAGACCCCGAACCGCTGAAAAAATCAAAGGCTGAAAAAGAAAAGGCAAAAAAGAAAAAGAAAAAATTGAATACCGCTGCAAGAGTGTGCATTGTTATTGCCGTGCTTGCAATTATTGCAGGCATTGCGGCAGTCGCAATTCATTACAACAATTTGCTTGACAACGCTACAAATACGCCTGACCCTGTTGTTTCCACCGAGGAATGGCACGGTATGGACAACCTTGTTGAAGATTTTACTCCGATTACCGAGGATTCGGCGAAAAATATTTCGTCTTACAAGGATATGGTAAAGAAATGGTACTATAACGGTACGCCCGTCTCGTCTACTCACGTGCTTAATGTTCTGCTTATCGGCGAGGATACACGTGATGAAGAGGTTATTGATGAAGAAACACGTGCCGATTCCGCAATTATTGCCAGTGTGAATGTTGACACAGGCGAGATTATTCTTACTTCCATTCTGCGTGACGCTTATTGTTACTGGGAAACGGTTGAGGGCGACAAAAAAAGCGGAAAGTACGGTAAAATCAACGAATCTATGACGTCCGGCGGTATAGACTGCTATATCAGAACCGTTGAGCATATGTATAAAATAAACATTGATAATTATGTAATCGTAAACTTCAGCAGTTTTGAAAATATTATAAACACGCTCGGCGGTGTTGATGTTGAGATGACGCAAAAAGAAATCAATGAAATTAACAATCATCAGAAGCGTTACGACCACGTTCGAATTGACGGCGAGCCAGGACTGCTCCATTTAAGAGGCGATGAGGCAATTGCTTACTGCCGAATCAGAAAAATAGATTCCGACGGTGCCCGTGCAGACAGGCAGAAAACGGTTCTTCTTCAGTTGTTCAAAAAAGCAAAAGAGTCTTCAAGCATTAAGGTTGTAGAGGTTGTAAGCGAACTTCTGCCGTATGTTAAGACAGGTTTTTCAAAGAAAGAGATTATTTCGATTGCAAAATATGCACTTTCACACGGCTGGCTTCAGTATCAGACTCAGACTTATACTATTCCGAATGATGAGGGGCTTACCGATGCCGAGGGCAAGGCTATCAAAGGCTGTGTTGGCGGAACATTCTACGGTGCGTGGATCTGGAAAGTGGATTTTCCGCTTTATTCGCAGATTACGCAGCAGCGCATTTACGGCAAAACAAACATAACGCTTGCCGAAAACCGCCCGAAGTTTGATAAATTAAAGTAAAAATGTTTCGGGCAATTCGTGAATTGCCCCTACGGTGTTACATTTAAGTTTTTTGTAGGGGAGGAAGATTCCCCCGTACTACGGGGGAAATGTCACGCAGTGACAAAGGGGGACGGCTGTGTACCAGTCCGTGCCCTCCCGTTAATTTTTAAAGATAGAAGGTCTTAAAATGCCTGCAATTACAACAATTCCTGGATTTTTAATCAGAATGATGATTGCAATTCTGCTTGGTGCACTTATCGGCACGGAGCGTCAGTTGACAAAACATTACACCGGAATTATAACAACAATTATTGTTTGCGTGGGCAGTTTTGCTTTTGCAAGTTTTGCCTTTCTTGTAGGAGATGCGAACAGTGATGTTACAAGAATCGCCGCACAGATTGTTTCGGGCATTGGTTTTCTCGGTGCAGGCGTTATTCTGAGTGACGGCACAAAGGTTAAAGGCATAAATACTGCCGCCACTGTGTGGGCATCTGCTGCAGTCGGCATACTGTGCTGTATTGATAAAATATGGTTCGCCGTTGCCGTTGCCCTTGCTATTCTGATAACACACCTTGTTCTTCACCCTGTTACTGAATATATAGATAAAAAACAGCGTTATGATAAAAAGAAAAGTCAGAAGGCAGAAGAAACCTTTTACAGAATTTCAATTATATGTGATGAAGACCATGCACCCGAAATCAAGGAAAAACTGATTAAAAAAATCAGAGAAACAGAAAATGTTCTGCTTCGTAAACTTCAGACGGGCGGTCAGACAGACGGCAATGTTAAGGTTAAGGCGGATATTTCAACAAAAGCAAAAGACAATGAACTTGTTGAAAGCCTTATAGTTTATCTCGGCACGAATAATGATATAATATCGGCAGGCTGGAAAAACAGCGATTGATTGTGTCTTTTTCCTCATAGCGTCGTTATAGTCTGAAATTTATTCAGTCACATATACACGATATGCTCCCGTCGACGAAATTTTCCCTCTGTCTTGTCTAATGAAAAAATCCACTAATCAATTAAATTTTTTGTTATATTGCATTGTCGGCAAATAACGGGCAGGCGCAGAGACCTGCCCCTACTGTAGGGGAGGTTATTCCCCTGTTAGGAGACTCCCCTAATAGGGGAGATGCCACGCAGTGGCAGAGGGGTCTGCCGTCTGCGGCTGAGCAAAAATGTCTGCGTAAGCAGACAAAAGGGTCTGCCGAATTGCAAATTCTCCGTGCCCTCCCGTAAAATTAAACAAACCATTTTTGGAGGGTCTCCGTGCCCTCCCGAAATATAATCAAATAAACCGAAATTATTCATTTTTCATTATTCATTATTCATTAAACAAAAAACGCCTCGGATTTCCAAGGCGTTTATTTTTATTGGTTTTGAAGCGACTGCGGCGCTGTGTCCACAACCTCCAATTTATTTGCCTGCGACCAAAGCGACGGCGTGATTCTGAGTTTAAAGCCGTAGCCTGCGTCCATCTGCCAGTGTGCCATCGGTGCTTCGGGCAGACCGTAGCAGGAAAGAATTGTCATCAGCACGCCTGCGTGACCTACGATTGCCGCCTCGGTTGTGCCTGTTTTGAGCAGACCTTCAACAATTTTTTCAAATGCTGAGCAAACACGTTGAATGAATTCTGCATTGCTTTCACCGTATGGCGGACGTGCGTGCATATCTCCTCTTATCCAGTTCAGAAAATCCTCATTATTTTCAAGGTCTTTTGCCGTGCACTCTTCAAATTCACCGAAATTATATTCAATCAGGTCACTAATCACAAGCGGATTATTTTGCGGGAACATAATGTTTGCCGAATCAATGCACCTTTTGAGCGGACTTGAAAACACAGCCGAAACAGTCGGATAATGGTGCTTCGCCTTTATGCTTTTAAGTTTCGATATACTATCTGTAGTGAGCGGATAGTCTGTATGCCCAATATACTGTGCGTTTAGATTTCCTTTTGTCATTCCGTGACGAAATAAATAGATTGTGTAACTTTTCATTTTTTTATCTCCGTTTTTAAGCCAAAAATTACAAAATGTTTACAAAGAGTAAAAGCACTTTACTTTTGTTATAATGTCCTGTATAATACAGTTTGTATAATAAATGTTGCGTTAAGGCGGGTCGATGTGGTCATCGACCCCTACAAAGTTTATATAACGTTTTGTAGGGTGCGGCGTCCTCGACGCACCGTTTTGGGCGGATAATATCCGCCCGTTATTATTGTTTAAAATGCGTTATTGCAAATATTCTCTATCGTGTTGAAAAGGTAGTTTATTATGAGTGAAAAAGTAAGTAAAAGTACAAAATTTGCCGAAATTCTTTGCAGATTAAGAAAGGAACGAGGCTGTTCACAGAAAAAGGCGGCAGGCGATCTCGGCATCAGCCAGGCGCTTTTAAGCCATTATGAAAAAGGAATCCGTGAATGCGGTCTTGATTTTGTTATAAAATGCAGTGAATACTATGGCGTTACAACCGATTATCTGCTCGGCGTTTCAAACAGCAGATACGGTATGGACGAGAATTACTTTGCAAAATATTCTGCCAACGATAACGGCGAGTCGCTTGCAAATCTTACGCAGGCAACAAAAATGATGATTGACACAGCCGTTGCATCTGCCTCTGACGTTACCGAATATCTTAATGATTATTACACGCTCTGCATTTACCGCGGTGCGCTTACGCTTGCCAAGGCAGGCGTTCTTCCTGCCGAAATGTTCAGGCTGGACAGCACACTCGGTCACGAACTTGCCTCTGCGGCGATTGCCGTGCTTGACGCCCGTTTCGCCTTTATTGAAGACAAATCACGCACAGGCACAGAGGATCTTAACAACACTGCCCTGCATCTTCTTATTGAACAGGCGGAAGAGTATATAATGAACAACTTTATCTGATTGTGTCTTTTTCCTCATAGCGTCGTTATAGTCTGAAATTTATTCAGTCACATATACCAGATATGCTCCTTAGAATAAATTTCAGCCAAAGCCTAGCTATGAGAAAAAATCCAATAATCAATAATAATAACGGGCAGGCGTAGAGACCTGCCCCCTACAGAGTTATATTTAAGTTTTTCGTAGGGTGCGGCGGTCTCACCTGTCGGCTCGGTCGGTGCTTCTGCTTCGCAGAGGTGTCCACCGGACACCCGCACCCTCGACGCACCGTTTATTTTACAGTTTCAATTGCTCATTTTTACTTTCAATATACTTCATTATAATTGCCGTTGATTTTTCAGCGGCAATTTTTTTGAACTGAGGGTAATCAATCTGTGCATTTTCGTCTCCCCCGTCGCTGATTGAGCGCAGCACGCTAAACGGAACATTGTTTGCTTTGCAGACGTGACCGATTGCGCCGCCCTCCATTTCACCGCAGATTGCGCCGAAGTTTTCTTTTATCATCGTTTTGAGATTATCGTCTGCAATAAACGTATCGCCGCTGGCAATAATTCCGCGGTGAATTTTTTCGCCTGAATTTATGGCAATTCTTGCAAGTGAGTCGCTGATATTTTTGTCTGTTTTCACACGAATCATATTCAGCCCGTTTATAAAGCCCCTTGGCTCGCCGAGCGCAGTAATATCAATATCATACTGCACCACGGAATCGGCAATGACGATATTTTTTATAACAACATTGTCGGCAAGCGAGCAGCCCACGCCGACGTTTATGATTTCATCAATATCAAAATTATCTATCATAGCCTGCGTGCACAGCGCCGCATTCACCTTGCCGGGTGCGCACACCGCCGCCGCAACCATAACGCCGTTTATATAGCCGCAGGTGAATTCCACGCCTGCCAGCGTTGATTTTGCAGGTGTTTCAATTTTTGATTTTATGGAATTTATTTCGATGTCCATTGCGCCGATAATACCTAACATATGAATTCCTCATTTTACGGGAGGGCACGGAGACCCTCCCCTACAAAATAATTCTAATTACGGGAGGGCACGGAGACTCTCCCCTACAAAATAATTCTAAGTTTGCTCTGTAGGGGCAGGTCTCTGTGCCTGCCCGAATTATTATAAATTACGTTCTTGTGACTGAAAAATTCTTCACCACAACATATGGTATTATTATAATATATAATTGTTAAAATTACAAGATTTATTAAACTTTTTATTGACAATGGGTGCTTTATTATATTATACTATTATGCGTTAATGTGGATAATTGCAGTTAAAGCAATTTTTACACGTATTTTGCCTGCACTATACCGTGCAGAGAATATAAAGATTAAGACCAGTTTAGTCTGTGAAAGGTAGTGAATTATTAATGAAAAGAACATTTCAGCCAAAGAAGAGACACGCAAAGATGGAGCACGGCTTCAGAAAGAGAATGTCAACAAGAAACGGCAGAAAAGTATTGGCTCGCCGCCGTGCTAAGGGCAGAAAGCAGCTTTCTTACTAAGAAGGGATTAGTGTGAAAAACTCCTTAAAAGAAAACAAAGATTTCCGCAGGCTTTACTACCGCGGAAAAAGCGAGGCGTCGCCCGTTCTGGTTACCTATGTTATGAAAAACCGTCTTGGGTTTACAAGAGTCGGCATAACAAGCGGTAAAAAAATCGGCAATGCCGTAAAAAGGAACAGGGCAAGGCGTGTTATAAGAGCGGCTTTTGCTCAGTGTGAGGACAGGCTTTCGGGCAGTTTTGACATTGTTTTTGTTGCAAGAACGAAAACAACAGAGGTGAAAATGCAGAGAGTTCTGGCTGATATGGAAGCACATCTCAGCAAAATGGGGGTTATAAAATGAAAAATCCTCTGAAAAAACTGATTTTGTTTTTGATTCGCACATATCAGGTAACGCTCAGCCCCCGCTTTTCGGGCGGTGCGTGCAGATTTACGCCAACCTGCTCACAGTATGCAGTGGAAGCAATTGAAACGCACGGGCTGATTAAAGGCAGTGCCCTCGCCTTTTGGAGAATTTTAAGGTGCAACCCTTTTTGCAAGGGCGGTTACGATCCCGTTCCGCCGAAAAAATAAAAATCTAAGGATAACAAATAATGAATGAAATCTTGTTAAATCCTATAGCGCTTGCCGCAACGGGCATGGGGTTATATGAAAAATTTTTGTTTCCGCTTTACTGGGTGTTCGGTAAGGCAATGGGCTTTCTTATGGAAGTGCTTAACAATAAGTATTTCCTTGCCATTGTTATTTTTACCGTAGTTACCCGTTTGATTCTGCTTCCGCTGAATATCAAGCAGCAGAAAACGGTGGCAAAAACTTCAAGACTTCAGCCTAAAATTCAGAAAATTCAGAAAAAATACGCAAACGTTACCGACCCGCAGGCTCGTGCAAAAATGAACGAGGAAATGAATGAACTGTATCAGAGAGAAGGTCACAACCCGATGAATATGGGCTGCGGTCCTATGATTTTTCAGATGCTGTTTCTTATGGGTATTATAGGAATTATTTATTTTCCGCTTCGCTACGTGCTCTCAATGAGTAATTTTAACGATTACGCAGAGCAGTTAACCGAATTAATTAAAGGTTTTGGTTATGAGGGTGCTTATGTTCAGCTCGGTGTGCTTGAGTACTGGGTTCAGTTTAAAGACCAGATTATTGCAGCCGCTCCCGAACTGTTTACACCCGATAAAATTGAGGCTATTGAGGCGTTCCGCTCGGGTTTCTATATAGGCAGTCTTGACATGACGGCTGTTCCGCACTGGAAAGACGGTATTATTGTTATAATTCCGATTATCTCGTTTGCAACGTCACTGCTTTCAACGCTTGTTTCAAGCCTTATTCAGAAGAAAAACAACCCGGCAATGGGTCAGCAGATGGGCCAGATGCTCATTATGATGCTGATGATGCCTGTAATTTCGTTGGTTATTGCCTTCAAGCTTCCCGCAGCAGTCGGCTTTTACTGGATTATATCAAACATTGTGGCAATTTTGCAGCAGCTGTTTATTGCAAAATTCTATCCTCCGAAGCGCTCACAGGCAAGAGTTATGATTGAAAACACAATTGAGCGCCGCTCACGTGAGGACAGTATAAAAAGAATTAAATAATAATCAGGAGAAATTATCATATGATAAAGGAATATATCGGCACAGGCAAAACTGTTGAAGAAGCAATTGCAAACGCCAAAGCCGGTCTTAATGCTCCTGCGCTCGCTGATGTAAACATAGAAGTTATTCAGATGCCCAAGAAAAAGACGCTCGGTCTTTTCGGCGGCAAAGACGCAGAAGTTAAGGCGTGGTTTGACGACGGCAGAAAAGAGAAAAAGCCTGCTCCGAAAAAAACTCCTAAAGAGAGAGCAGAAAAAAAGCCTGCCCCGCAGAAGGAGAATAAGCCTGCAGTAAAGCAGCCTAAAAAGGTTCAGAAAAAAGTGCAGGAAAAGGAAGCCGTTTCTGAAAATATTTCAGATATTGATACTTCGGTTGCAGTGAATTACCTTAAAGAAATTCTTAAAGGATTCGGCGCAGATGATGCCGTTGTAACTGCAAAAATCAACGATAATGTAGTTGAAATGGAAGTTCAGTGTGAAGATTACGGCATTATTATCGGCAGACGCGGTGAAACACTTGATTCACTTCAGTATCTCACAAGTCTTGCCCTTAAAAGAAACTGTGACAGATATGTGCGTGTAACAGTTAATATCGGCAATTACCGTGAAAAGAGAATGGACACGCTCACAAATCTTGCAGTTAAAAACGCAAATTACGTTTTAAGAACAGGCAGAAGATATACCTTTGAGCCGATGAACCCATACGAAAGAAGAATTATTCATACTGCCGTAAGCGGTATTGACGGTGTAGAGTCTATGTCTGTCGGCTACGGACAGGACAGAAAGGTTGTTATTCAGCCCGAAGGCGGCGTTAAGTACCGCCCGAGAAGAAATTCAGGCTACAGAGACCGTTCTTCTTCATCAAAAACAACTGCACCTGCGGGTACAGCACCAAAGGCAGACCGTGCAGACTTGCCGAAATTCGGTAAAATTGAAATTAACAGGGATTAATTTTATTGAGTGACGACGGAAGTTTTTTATTTCCGTCGTTTTTCGATATTTTTTATTTAAACGGGCAATTCGTGAATTGCCCCTACAATTATTCATTATTCATCATTCATTTTGTCGGGCAGGCGCAGAGACCTGCCCCTACAGAGTTATATTTAAGTTTTTTTGTAGGGGAGGGTCTCCGTGCCCTCCCGAAATATAATCAACCAAACCGAAATTATTCATTTTTGAAAATGAAAGGAGAGCCATTACAATGAAAACAATCTGTGCAATTGCCACGGGCAACAGTGCCGGCGGTATCGGTGTTATCAGAATCAGCGGCGAAAACGCAATTGAAGTTGCCGACCGTGTTTTCACTGCAAAAGACGGCTCACCGCTTGCAAACCTTGACGGTTACAGGGCGAAATTCGGCAGTGTGATTATAGATAATCGGAAATCAGATGATGCTGTGGCACTTGTTTTTCGTGCGCCCAAAAGTTATACGGGCGAAGATGTTGTTGAAATTTCGGTTCACGGCGGTATTTTTATTGTTGAAAAAACTCTGGAAGCTGTTCTCAGCGCAGGTGCAGAGCCTGCCGAGGCGGGCGAATTTACAAAGCGTGCGTTTTTGAACGGCAAAATGGACTTAACTCAGGCTGAAAGCGTTGCCGATTTGATTTCGGCGCAGGGCGAAACTGCTCTGCGTGCGTCATACAATGCGCTTCAGGGCTCTTTGAGCAATAAAATTAATAGTGTTCTTGAAAATCTTATGGATTGTTCGGCGCTTATGTCGGCGTGGGTGGATTATCCCGACGAGGAAATCGAGGAGCTTGCCCCCGAAAATCTGATTGAAACACTTGAGAATGCAAAAGCGGATTTGACCTCGCTTGTTGATAATTACGACAATGGTCAGGCAATGCTCCAGGGTATTGACACTGTTATCGCAGGCAGACCGAATGCAGGAAAATCGACCCTGATGAACGCACTTTCGGGCAAAAACAAGAGCATTGTTACACAGATTGCAGGCACAACACGTGATATTGTTGAGGAAATGGTGCGCCTCGGCACGCTCGTTCTTCACCTGAACGACACGGCGGGAATACGTCAGTCCGATGATGTTGTTGAGAGCATAGGCATTCAACGTGCGCTTGATAAAATTGACAGTGCAATGCTTGTTATCGCCGTGTTTGACAGTTCTGCCCCGCTGAGCGGTGATGATTATAATTTGATTGAAAAATGTGCAGGCAAAAAAGCCGTTGCGATTATCAATAAAACCGACCTGAACTGCAAAACGGACACGGCGGTTATTGAAAATGCGTTTTCAAAGGTGCTTTATATGAGCGCAAAAAATAACGACGGCGTTTGTGAACTTGAGGGCGCAGTTAAAGAAATTCTCGGTATTGATTCGTTTGATGCGTCAGCGCCGATGCTCGCAAATCAGCGCCAGAAGCAGTGTGTAAAAAATGCACTCGGGCATATTGACGAGGCACTTTCCGCTTCACTTTCGGGTCTGACCTATGACGCCGTAAATGTTATGATAGACAGTGCAGTTGATGATTTGCTGATGCTGACGGGCAGAAAGGCAAATATTGAAGTTGTAAATAATATATTCAGTAAATTTTGTGTCGGTAAATAATTGTGTCTTTTTCCCCGCAACTTCGTTATAGACTCAAATTTATTCAGTCACATATATTATATATGCTCCTTAGAATAAATTTTAGTCAAAGCCTTGTTGCGAGAAAAAATCCACTAATTATTTTAATTATGTTTTTTTATATGTTTTGTTGTTAAAACAACGCTATCGTAGGGGTCGGCGTCCTCGACGACCCGCAAATCAACAAATAATCCTCGTAGGGGTCGATGCCCACATCGACCCGCAATAAAATCACAGGTGTGAAAACTATGAAATATTTTGCAGATACATATGATGTTATTGTTATAGGCGCAGGCCACGCAGGCATTGAGGCAGGTCTTGCCTCGGCACGCCTTGGATGTAAAACTGCCGTGTTTACTATTAATCTTGACTGGATTGGCAATATGCCGTGCAATCCGTCAATCGGCGGAACTTCAAAAGGCCACCTTGTGCGTGAGATAGATGCTCTCGGCGGCGAAATGGGCAGAATGGCAGATAAGTATTCACTTCAGAGCCGTATGCTCAACCTCGGCAAAGGTCCTGCTGTTCACTCGCTTCGTGCGCAGATTGACAGGCGTGAGTATTCCAAAGGTATGAAACACGTTATGGAACTTCAGGAAAATCTTGACGTTCGTCAGGCTGAAATTCTTGATTTGTATAAAAATGACGATAATCTGTGGGCAGTTACTACCAAACTTGAGGCGGTCTACACTGCCAAAGCTGTTATTCTTGCAACGGGCACTTTCCTCGGCGGCCGTGTTTATATCGGCGATGTTTCATACGAAAGCGGACCTGACGGTATGTTCCCTGCGACTGAACTTTCAAAGGCGCTTTATAAACTGAACATTCCTCTGCGCCGTTTCAAGACGGGCACTCCAAGCCGTGTCAACAAGCGCAGTATTGATTTTTCAAAAATGGAAGTTCAGAACGGCGACGAGCAAACCGTGCCGTTTAGTTACGAAACCGAAACTGCTCCCGAAAACAAGGTTTGCTGCCATATTACTTATACAAACGAGCAGACAAAGCAAATTATTCTTGACAATCTGCACCGCAGTCCGATGTACAGCGGTAAAATTGAGGGCAAAGGCCCTCGCTACTGCCCGAGTTTTGAAGATAAAATTGTTCGTTTTGCCGATAAGGAGCGACATCAGTTGTTTATTGAGCCGTGCGGACTTGAAACAGAAGAAATGTACTTGCAGGGGCTTTCGTCTTCCCTGCCCGAAGATGTTCAACTTGATTTTATCCACACTATTCCGGGGCTTGAAAATGCAAAGGTGATGCGCCCTGCCTATGCGATTGAGTATGACTGTGTAGACCCGACGGCGCTGAAATCAACGCTTGAATTCAAAAATCTTGACGGTCTTTACGGTGCAGGTCAGTTCAACGGCTCAAGCGGTTATGAGGAGGCAGCGGCACAGGGGCTTGTTGCAGGCGTAAACGCCGCACTGAAAATTTTCGGCAGAGAGCCTATGATTCTCGACCGCGGCGGCTCTTATATCGGTACGCTGATTGACGACCTTGTTACAAAGGGCTGTTCCGACCCTTACAGAATGATGACAAGCCGCAGTGAATACCGTCTTGTGCTCCGTCAGGACAATGCCGATGTGCGCTTAACGCCGACAGGTTACAAAATCGGCTTGATTTCACAGGCAAGATATGATAAATTTATATTAAAGGAAAAAATGGTCGAGCAGGAAAGGCAGAGAATTGAGCAGACCTCAATTCCGCTTTCAGCCGAATTGCAGGAAATTCTTGCAAAATGCGGCACGACGCCTGCGCAGAAGGGCTGCAAACTGATAGAACTGCTGAAACGCCCGCAGGTTACATATGAAGCATTGACCGCTGTTGACAAAACCCGGCCCGATTTGCCGTATGCCGTGTTTGAGCAGGTGGAAATCGCTGTCAAATACGAGGGCTATATCGCAAGGCAGCAGCAGCAGATTAAGGAAATGCGCCGTATTGAGTGCAAAAAAATTCCCGATGATATTGACTATTCGTCACTGAAAGGGCTGAGGCTTGAGGCAGTTGAAAAACTTTCGGCAGTCCGCCCCGAAAATCTCGGTCAGGCAAGCCGAATCAGCGGTGTAAATCCTGCCGACGTTTCGGCACTTAATATAATTTTAGATGCAATGAAATAAAAATACAAATCCCCCTTGGCACGCTGTGCCTTTCCCCCTTTAACAAGGGGGACTAAAAGGTTTAAATAAGAGCCTCCCTTGTCAAAGGGAGGTGCCGAACTTGTGAGGCGGAGGGATTCTAAACGAGGGTACATATGATTAATTACGATTTGCTTAAAGCCGAGGGTGAGCGCCTTGGCATTAATCTCAGCGATATTGCGCTTGACAGGTTTGATTTGCTTGCGCAAAGGCTTGTTCGCTGGAATGAACACATAAATCTTACGGCAATTACCGAGCCTGACGAAATTGTTGTGAAGCATTTTGCAGACAGCCTTACTGCGCTTTACGGCAATAAAATTCCGCCTCAGGCAAGTGTTATTGATGTTGGCTGCGGTGCAGGCTTTCCGTCTCTGCCGATGCTGATTGCACGCCCCGACCTTGAAGTAACTTTTCTTGATTCGGTTGGAAAAAAACTCAGTTTTATCAAAGAAATTCTGAAAAATGCGGGTCTGTTCGGCGAGGTTCTGCACGAGCGTGCCGAGGATATAGGCAAAGACCGTGATTATCGTGAGGATTTTGACGTTGCCGTAAGCCGTGCCGTTGCACCGCTTAATGTGCTTGCCGAGTACTGCCTGCCGCTTGTTAAGGTCGGAGGTCTGTTTATTGCCCTTAAAGGTGCAAGGAGTGAGGCAGAGCTCGGCGAAAGCGCTATAGATACGCTTGGCGGTAAGATAGAGCAGGTTGTTTCACTTGAACTTTCAAACGGAGAAAGCAGAAACATAGTTTTTGTAAGAAAAATATCGCACACTCCGACAAAATATCCCAGAAAGTCAAAAAAAATAGATACCCGCCCGCTCTGATAAAGAATGATATTGTCATATAAAAAGGATTTCCCACTATGAGAAATCCTTTATTTTTATGTGAAATTATGGTATAGTTTAATCAGTCGGTAAGACAAGCCAAGCCTTAAGGAGTTGAGATACTTGTCCGATGAGATTATAAAAGTGGCAACCGAAAAACTGTTGCCTAATCCGTATCAGCCGAGAAAACAGTTTAAATCAGAAGAACTGCTCGGTCTGTCCGAATCTATTCGGGAAAACGGCGTACTTCAACCCCTGCTTGCACGGCGTATCAACCACAGTGATTATTATGAGTTGATTGCAGGTGAACGCAGACTGCGTGCTTCTATTCTTGCAAACCTTGAATATGTGCCGTGCATAATCCTCGATTGTGATTATGAAGAAAGTGCAGTATATTCTCTGCTTGAAAATATTCAGCGTGCCGACCTCAACTTTTTTGAAGAAGCAGTGGCAATTGAGCAGATGCAAAGCCAGTTCGGTTTGACGCAGGAGCAGATTGCAAAAAGACTCGGTAAAAGCCAAAGTGCACTTTCTAATAAGTTAAGACTTTTGAAACTCCCTGCCGAAGTTCGTTATTTTATTGAAAAAGAAGGCCTGACAGAGCGCCATGCCCGTGCCCTGCTTAAACTTGAAACAGAAAAGCAGATATGGACAGCCCTTAACGTGATTAAGGAGCGTGGGCTGAATGTTGAGCAGACTGAAAATTATATTGCCTCGCTCACAAACAAGCGTGTCAAAAGTCATAAAAATATAGTGCGCATCTTCCGTGATGTAAGAATTTTTGTAAACACGGTGGATAAGGCGATTAAAACTATGAAAGAGGCAGGCGTTCCTGCCGAAAGCAATAAAACTGAAACTGAAGATTATATTGAATATCTTGTGAGAATCCCAAAACGGGCAGATAACAGTGCCCAATCCAATCCTGCTTAAAACAGGGTTACCTGTTTTAACATATTCTCCTCTTTTCATCACACGGAACAGTCTGTCGGAAACGATGGGCTGTTCTGTGTTTTTAAATGAATTTATGTTGAACGGGACGATGAGGGCATCGTCCCCTACAAATTTACAATGATATTTTTGTAGTGGAGGGTCTCCGTGCCCTTCCGCTATATTTGATAAACATTACAGTTTACAACAATTAATTGTTTCACGTGAAACACTATATATTGTTTGAAGTAATCCACTGCCCACAATTCTATAAAAATTTTCTTAATGTTTCACGTGAAACAACCCCCTTTTTTCTTGATATGGCAATAATATTATAGTATAATATTTGCACGGAGGTTTTTTTATGGGAAAAACTATATCTATATTTAATCAGAAAGGCGGAGTCGGCAAAACAACCACTTGTGTTAATCTTGCCGCCGCACTCGGTGCAAAAGGTCAAAAAACACTGCTCGTTGATATCGACCCTCAGGGCAATTCCACAAGCGGCGTCGGTATTGACAAAAGCGAGGTTGAGTACTCTACCTACGATATTCTTATAAACAAGGTGCCTGCAAGGGGCATTATGATTGAAACTGAGTTCAAAAACCTCTTTGTACTCCCTGCTAATATGAATCTGGCAGGTGCAGAACTTGAACTTGCAGAGGTTGATCAGCGTTTTCATGCTCTGAAAAAAGCAATTGCTTCGCTGGCGCTTGAATTTGATTATGTTATTATCGACTGTCCTCCGAGCCTCGGATTGCTCAGTCTGAATGCTTTAACAGCGTCGGATACTGTTATTGTTCCTTTGCAGTGCGAATATTATGCGCTTGAGGGCTTGAGTCAACTGCTCAATACAATCAGAACGGTAAAAAAGCACTATAATGAGTATCTTGAACTTGACGGCGTGGTATTTACGATGTATGACAGCCGTTTGAAACTCACAAATCAGGTTATTGAAGAAGTGCAGAAGTATTTTCCGAACAAGCCATATAAAACTATGATTCCCCGCAGTGTCAAACTTGCAGAAGCGCCGAGTTACGGCGAACCTATTATATATTATGAAAAATACTGCAAAGCAAGTTTTGCTTATAAGAAGTTTGCAGATGAGGTTATGAAAAGACAATAATGAAAAGCACTCATTTTTTAGATGTTTTAGATTATTTTTTTGAATATCTGAATATTATTGATAAACTTTCACTCTTATTTTCGGCAGCATTGGCTATTGTAATAACAATATGTATTTCAATTACTTCATTACCTGTAATTTTTCTGTTTGCTATCGGACTGATATTATGGTTAATACTGTTCTTCCCTGTTAGACTTGCTCTTAATAGAATATATGAGCGTATGTGCAGTTATAAAGTGGATGCAACGGTCTACAATATATATGTTGATGAGTTTAAAAGGTTTGGTACAAACGCTTATAATATTAATTTATGTGTTGATTATGAATATAACGGTAAAAATTACAGACGAACTGTAAAGTTTTATCACAGTATTGATTTAAGGTCGGATTCAAAAATTAAATTGAAAATATGTAAATTCTGCCCCGGAATTGTTCGGTTTGAGCAGAACAATAAGTAAATGTTTAATTTAAACTTGATAAAGGAGGATATTTTATGGCAAAAAGACAGGGACTCGGCAAAGGTCTTGAAAAACTTTTCAGTGAAAATGACACTGAGGGTATGGTTTCAACAAATACCCTGCCGCTCAGCGAGATTGTGCCGAATAAAGACCAGCCGCGCAAAACTTTTGACGAGGCGGCACTTGACGAACTTGCAGACAGTATTCGTCAGCACGGCATACTTCAGCCGCTTCTTGTAAGACCGATTGCAACAGGCGGTTATCAACTTGTTGCAGGCGAACGCCGCTGGCGTGCAAGCAAACGTGCAGGACTGAAAGAAGTGCCCGTTGTTGTTAAGGAACTAAGCGATACCGAAACGATGGAAATCGCAATTATAGAAAATCTTCAGCGTGAGGACTTGAATCCGATTGAAGAGGCGGAGGGTCTGCAGGCGCTGATTGACAAGTGCGGTTTTACACAGGAACAGGTTGCCGTAAGCGTCGGCAAGTCAAGGCCCGCAATCGCAAACAGTTTGAGACTGTTAAAATTGCCGCCTGAAGTGCGCGATATGGCTAAAAACGGTGAAATTTCGGCAGGTCACGCCCGTGCACTGCTTGCTTTTGATAATGAAGCATTGATTTATGAGGCCGCACAGAATATTGTAAAAAACAAAATGACCGTGCGCGATATTGAAAGACTTGCTAAAATCAGTGAAAAAAACAGTACTGTTTCTGTGAAACGTTCCAAAAGGCGTGACAGTTTTTATGATGAAGTGGAACTTTCGCTTTCAGAAACACTCGGCAGGCGTGTAAAAGTCTTTAACGGCAGGGAAAAAGGTACGCTTGAAATTGAGTTTTATTCGATAGAGGATTTAAAAAATATAGCAAATAAGTTAGGAGAATAAAAAATGTTAGATATTAGATTTGTCAGGGAAAACCCTGAAATTGTTAAGGAAAATATTAAAAAGAAGTTTCAGGACGAGAAACTTCCGCTTGTTGATGAAGTGATTGCACTTGATGAGGAAAAGCGCGCAGTGCAGAAAAATGCCGATGATCTTCGTGCAAACAGAAACAAACTTTCAAAGGAAATCGGCGCACTTATGGCGCAGGGAAAAAAGGAAGAAGGAATGGCTCTGCGTGAAAAAGTTAAGGCACAGGCTGATGAACTTGATGAACTTTCAAAGCGCGAAACGGAACTGAATGAAAAAGTTACAAAGATTATGATGACAATTCCGAACATTATCGACCCGTCGGTGCCTGTTGGTAAGGACGACAGTGAAAATGTTGAGGTTCAGAGATACGGCGAGCCGCTCGTTCCCGATTTTGAAGTGCCTTATCACACCGATATTATGGATCGCTTCAACGGCATTGACCTTGATGCCGCAGGCAAAGTTGCAGGCAACGGCTTCTATTATCTGATGGGCGATATCGCAAGGCTTCATTCGGCAGTCATTTCCTATGCGAGAGATTTTATGATTGACCGTGGCTTTACGTACTGCGTGCCGCCGTTTATGATTCGTTCTGCCGTTGTTGACGGCGTTATGAGTTTTGCCGAGATGGACGCTATGATGTATAAAATTGAGGGCGAAGACCTGTATCTTATCGGTACTTCGGAGCACTCGATGATAGGCAAGTTTATTGATACGATTACGCCGGAAAGTGAACTGCCGCTGACGCTTACTTCGTATTCACCTTGTTTCAGAAAAGAAAAAGGCGCTCACGGAATTGAGGAGCGCGGTGTTTACAGAATTCATCAGTTTGAAAAGCAGGAGATGATTGTTGTCTGCAAGCCTGAGGAGTCACCGATCTGGTTTGATAAACTCTGGCAGAACACGGTTGACCTGTTCCGCAGTCTTGACATTCCTGTTCGCACGCTTGAATGCTGCAGCGGTGACTTGGCAGACCTTAAAGTGAAATCAATTGATGTTGAGGCTTGGTCTCCGAGACAGAAGAAGTATTTTGAGGTAGGTTCGTGCTCAAATCTTTCGGATGCGCAGGCAAGACGCCTTAAAATCCGTGTTAAGGGCGAAGATGGAAATTACCTTGCTCACACGCTTAATAATACGGTTGTTGCACCGCCGAGAATGCTTATCGCTTTCCTTGAAAATAACCTCAATGCCGACGGCAGTGTAAACATTCCCGAACCGCTCAGAATGTATATGGGCGGCAAGGACAAGCTTGTTCCGACGAAGTAAGGTCATCAAAATATTATTGATATATTGTAGGGGTCGATGTTCTCATCGACCCGCAATAAAATCAAATAACGTTCATCGTAGGGGAGGGACTCTGTGCCCTCCCGTTTTTTGTTACAAGACGCTGCGGCAGATGATATCTGCCCCTACGAATTAAATAACGTTATTGCATAACTGTGGAACGAATTGAAGAAAAGGCGGTGTGATTTTATAATCACACCGCCTTTTGGCTGTTTTGTTTTACTTATTTCTCAATTTCCACGCCGTCGGCAGTTTTGCAGAAGTGGATTGAAAAATCATTTTCATACTGCGGGTAGAGTTTAAGATATTCCGTTTTCAGAAATTCTGCCACGCGGTCACGCTTTGCAGGGTCAATAAGAGCAATTGATGAACCGTTGAAACCTGCGCCGCTGAATCGTCCGCCGTAGATGCCGTCGCACTTTTTCATAATTTCATAAAGCGACTGCAGTTCGGGCGAGCCTGTTTCCCAGTTGTAAATTGAGCTGTAGCCCGACTCGAACATAATTCTGCCGAATTCGGCAATATCGCCGTTTTCCCAAGCCTTTGCACCGCGCTGAACACGGTCAAACTCGCCGTAAAAATGCTCGGCACGCCTGCGCCATGCGGGCGGAATTTTATCTTTATGTTCGTCAAAAACCTCCCTCGGCACATCACGCATATAGGAATCTTTGAAACTGCCGTAAGGAATATCGGCAAACGCACGCAAAGCATACGCCGCCGCTTTTGCCTCGTCAACTCTTGAATTGAACGCCGTGTTGGCAAGTTTGCGTTCTTTGCCTGAAAAAATTACCGCAAATTCATACGGCGGCATATTGGGGTTTGTGGGAATCAGTTTGTAACTGTCATCAAGTGTATCAAGAAACAGCAGGTGGTCTTTTTTAGAGTAAACTTCACAACTCTGGTCCATTTTGCCGACGTTCATTTCAAGATAATCGTGCTCGGCATAAAGCGCAAAATCAATCAGTTCTGCACGCGTGATTTTAATATCGTTAATCTTGCAGATTGCCGTTATGTATGCAATCAAAACTGCGGCAGATGAGGAAAGACCTCCGACGGGCAGAGTACCGTTTATAAAACCGATAAGACCCTTGTCAATTCTGAATTTTCTTTTCAGTGAAACAAATGCCGCTTTGGCAAAATCGCCCCATTCATAACTGCGCTGGGGCAGTGTGTAGATTGAGAATTTGGTAACGCCTTCAAAATTGCCGCTGTAAAGCGTAACTTCGCCGTCATTGCTCGGCAGAAAATATATTTCAACGCCGTGGTCAATAGCAAAGCCCGAAATCAGCCCGTGCTGATAGTCGGAATGAGCACCGACGGGTGCAATTCTGTATGGGCAGTAGGCACGTAACGGTTCTTCGTCAGTGACGAATTTTTCTTTAAAACATTCTTTAATTTCCATAATTTTTACTCCTTAAAGAAACATAATGTAATCTTAACATAATTTGAACATATTATCAATAATAATTAAATTAATTGACTATTTGTTGGTAATAATATATAATTAAAGAAATCAGACATTGATAAATGGGCTGAACCACGCCGAAATTCTAAATAGCGCGTTGGTTTCTATTTGTAGGGTGCGGCGTCCCCGACGCACCGTGTCAGACATGCATTTTTAAACAACGCAGAAACATCGAGTTTCTTCGTTGTTTGGCGTTTTTCGCCTTTTGTTCGGGGGCAGTACCTATGTACGGCACCCGCTCACAAAATGCAAAATTCATCTCCATTTCTCAAAGTCTGTAAGTTGAATTAACCTGTAAGTTCAAATCAGATATTATATGGTGAACAAATGTCAAACATAAAAGCATCTGTCATCATTCCTGTTTATAATGCCGAAAAGTTTCTTGAAAAATGTCTTGAAAGCGTTGTTAATCAGTCGCTTTCGGATATTGAAATTATCTGCGTTGATGACGGCTCAACTGACAGAAGTTTAGAGATTTTAAAGCGATTTCAGCAGAATGACAGCAGAATAAAAATTTTAACCCAGCAGAATAAATTTGCAGGTGCGGCACGCAATAACGGTATGAAAAATGCCGCAGGCAAATATTTTGTGTTCTGGGATTCAGATGATTTTTTTGAAAAAAATGCACTTGAGGTGCTTTATAATAACTGTGAAAAAACAGGGGCGGATATCTGTCTGTGCGGCGCTTATAATTATGACAGTGAAACAGGCAGACGGGCAGAGGATCAGACTTTTTTGAAAAAGCGTTTTCTGCCTAAAAACAAAGTTTTTTCTAAGAAAACCTGCCCCGAATATATTTTCAATATAGCGTCAAACGTGCCGTGGCAGAGAATGTTCCGTGCCGATTTCATCAGGTCGCACGGCATTGAATTTCAGTCACTGCCAAAAGCGAATGATACCTATTTTGTTATGACGGCAATGTATTTTGCAGAAAAAATCACGTATACAGAGAAGCCGCTTATAAATTACAGAACCAACAACAGCCTGAGCATAACGGGCACGGCGTCAAAAAATCCGCTTTGCGCTTACGACAGTTATATGGCGGTTTACGAAATGCTGAAAAAGGAAAATCCCGATGAACCTGTTTGGCAGAGTTTTTACAACAGACTGCTTTCGGGACTGTTCCGCTCGGTGCTTTTGCAGACTACCGAAGACGGCATCAGAACTGTGTATGACAAAATTAAAAATGAGGGAATTTCGGCTTTCGGAATTAATCAGCACCTTGAGCGGGAATACTATTATTTCCAAAAGGAATTTGATGATTTGAATGTGATGTTAAATCATTCCTTCGCCGAATACCTGATGTATAAATATAAAAAGGAAAATGCAGACAAACTTTTTTACAAGAATCAGGCAGAGAAAAAACTGTCGGTGCGCCTTGCACGGAAAATCAGCCGATTTGTAAGCGCAGACAGTAAATTGTTTGAAATCGGCAAAAGAATTTTGAATTTTAAATAAATTATATTGATTTTGTTCGGCGGTGCGTCGGGGACGCCGCACCCTACGGTTATGCAAAATATGCTGGCAATTCTGTAGGGGAGGAAGATTCCCCCACAGTGTGGGGGAAATGTCACGCAGTGACAAAAGGGGACGGCTGTGTGACAGTCTGTGCCCTCCTGTAATATAAGAGGTATAACAATGAAAAAATATGATTATCTTATAGTCGGCAGCGGACTCTTTGGTGCTGTGTTTGCCTATGAGGCAAAAAAAAGAGGCAAAGCGTGCCTTGTGATTGAAAAAAGAAATCACATCGGCGGAAATATTTACTGTGAAAACGTAAACGGCATTAACGTGCACAAGTACGGTGCACATATTTTTCACACAAGCAATAAGGCAGTGTGGGATTATATAAATCAGTTTGCCGAGTTCAATAATTATATAAACAGCCCTGTTGCCGTTTATAAGGATGAACTTTACAATCTGCCGTTTAATATGAACACATTTGCACAGATGTGGGGTATAAAAACACCTGCCGAGGCAAAAGCAATTATTGAAAAGCAGAAGGCCGAGTATCATATTGATGAGCCGAAAAATCTTGAGGAGCAGGCGCTTTCTCTTGTAGGCAAAGATGTTTACGAAAAACTTGTAAAAGGCTACACGGAAAAACAGTGGGGCAGAAGTTGTACCGAACTGCCGTCTTTCATTATTAAAAGACTGCCTGTTCGCTATACGTTTGATAACAACTATTTTAACGACCGCTTTCAGGGTATACCGATCGGCGGCTACACAAAAATTATTGAAAAAATGCTCGACGGCGTTGATGTTCTTCTTGAAACCTCGTTTGAGGATTATAAAAAGAATAATGATATTTCAGATATGAAAATTGTTTATACAGGCAATATTGACGAGTATTTCGGTTATAAATTCGGCGCTTTGCAGTACAGAACAGTTCGTTTTGAAACAGAGGTTCTTCCTGATGTTGATAATTATCAGGGCAACGCCGTTGTGAATTACACTGAGCGTGAAGTACCTTACACACGTGTTATTGAGCACAAGCATTTTGAATTTTCGGATGTTAAGGGCACCGTGGTTTCACGTGAATATTCAAGTGAGTGGAGCGTAGGCATTGAGCCTTATTACCCGATAAATAACGAGGAAAACAACGCGCTTTATAAAAAGTATGAAGAACTCGGCAGGGCTGAAAAGAATGTGATTTTCGGCGGCCGCCTCGGCAGATATCAGTATTACGATATGGACAAGGTTATCGCTTCTGCGCTTGACTGCGTAGCAGAGGAGTTTAAATAAAATTCTTCCGATTTGCCTCCCTTGTTAAAGGGAGGGGGACCGTCGTAGACGGTGGAGGGATTTGTATATAAAATCCCCCTCGGTTGTAAATAACCGTTGTTTCACAACCCTTTTGTCTGCTAACGCAGACATTTCCCCTGACAGGGGAATCTTCCTTTGACAAGGGGGACTAATTTGGTATTGGAGATTAAAATGGCAAAAGTTTCTATTATAGTTCCGACATATAATGTTGAACCCTATCTTGTTGAATGTATGGAAAGCATTACAAATCAGACCCTTTCCGACATAGAAATCATTTGTATTAACGACGGGTCTACAGACGGCTCGCTCGCAATTTTAAAAAGTTATGCTGAAAAAGACAGCCGTATTATTCTTGTGGATAAAGAAAACGGCGGCTACGGCATCGGTATGAACATCGGGCTTGAAAAGGCAACGGGCGAGTATATCGGCATTGTTGAGCCTGATGATTTTGTGCCCGTTAATATGTTCGGTGATCTTTATAAAATCGCAAGCGAGAATGACCTTGATTTTGTTAAGGCCGATTTTTACCGCTTCGAGCGTGCTTCAAACGGCGATATGTTCTTAACTTATAATCATCTTGACAGAAAAGATATGTATTATAATCAGATTTTCAATCCGAGCGAAACACCTGAGGCTGTCCGTTTTATTATGAATACATGGAGCGGTATTTACAAAAAGTCCTTCCTTGATGAATGGGGTATCCGTCATAATGAAACACCGGGTGCATCTTTCCAGGATAACGGTTTCTGGTTTCAGACATTTGCTTTTGCAAAAAGGGCAATGATTATTAATAAGCCTTATTATATGAACAGGCGCGATAACCCGAATTCTTCCGTAAAAAATATGCAGAAGGTGTATTGTATCAATGTTGAGTATGACCACATCAGGGATATTCTGATTGAGCACCCCGAAACATGGGAGCGTTTTAAAACTTATTACACCTTAAAGCGTTTTCATAATTCAGTTGCAACGCTGCGCAGAATTGATAATTCGCTGAAAAAGGAGTATGTAGACCGTTTCAGCAAGGAAATGAAGCGTGCCCGTGACCTTGGTGAAATGGATGAAGAATTGTTTACTGCTGCCGAGCGTGATAATCTTCACCTGCTTATCAGCCAGCCTAATGTTTACTATAAATTAAAAGCACTGCCGATGAATAACGGCAGCACAAGTTTTAACAATAATTTTAAACAGGTTAAAGCAGAACTTGATAAGATTAAGCGTTCAAAATCCTACAGAATCGGAAGAGCGATTATGTATATCCCTGTCCGTTTTAAGAGATTTGCGAAAAAGGTTTACAGAAAACTGAATAAACGCAGAAAGGGATATCAGAAAAATGACTGACATTAAGGTTTCCGTTATCATTCCCGTGTATAACGTTGAAAAATATTTAAGGCAGTGCCTGCAGAGCGTTGCCGACCAGACGCTGAAAGAGATTGAGGTTATCTGCGTTGACGACGGCGCAACAGACGGTTCTGCGCAGATTATTAAGGAATTTGCGGAAAAAGACAGCCGTTTCATTTATGTTTCACAGGAAAACGGCGGTGCGGGCAAGGCAAGAAATACGGGTCTGCGTATGGCAAAAGGCAAATACCTCAGTTTTCTTGACAGTGATGACTTTTTTGATAAGAATATGCTGCTTGAGGCGTATAATACCGCTGAGCAGTACGGCGCAGATTTTTCTGTTTTCAAATCAGACCAGTATTATGAAAATAAAAATGAGTATAAGCAGGTAAACTGGACTGTGCGCTATCCCGAACTTCCGCCGTATCAGCCGTTTAACCGCCGTGCAATGACGGATAATGTGTTTAAAGTTTTTGTCGGCTGGGCGTGGGATAAACTGTATAACCGTGAATTTGTACTTAAAAATAATCTGTGGTTTCAGGAGCAGCGCACAAGCAACGATATGCTGTTTGTATTTTCGGCAACTGCAATTGCAAAAAAAATTGCCTATGTCGGCAGTGATAAGGTGCTTGTTCATCAAAGGCGTGACAGCAGTGATTCCCTTTCAAAAACAAGGGAAAAATCGTGGGATTGCTTTTATAATGCCCTTTTGGCGCTTAAAGAACGCCTTGTTTCAGAGGGTATTTACGATGAGGTGGAAAAGGATTATATCAATTACGCACTTCATTTTTCACTCTGGAACTTGAATACGCTGGCTCAGCCTACTTACGATAAACTGTATAATAAACTCAAAACCGAGTGGTGGCAGACCCTCGGTATTGCAGATAAAGATGAATCATATTTTTATAACAAAAAGGAATACGCACAGTTCGCCAAAATTATGAGCGAGTAGTATGGAAGAATTACAGAAGCGTAAACCAAACCGTTTGCAAAATTTTGATTACAGCACAAACGGCGCATATTTTATAACGATATGCACGCAGGGTAAAAAGTGCATTTTAAGTAAAATTGTAGGGGGCGATGTCCTCATCGCCCCGAAAATAACATTGACGAAATATGGGCAAATTGCAGAAAAATATATAAAAAACATTCCGGGAATAATCAAATATATAATAATGCCGAATCACATACATTTATTAATTGTGATTGACGGGTCGATGAAGGCATCGACCCCTACGGTATCTTCATTAATAAGGTCGTTCAAAGGTTTAACAGTTAAAGAAATCGGAAAACCGATTTTTCAGCGTTCATTTTACGACCACATTATCCGAAATGAAGAAGATTATTTAAATGTTTGGGAATATATAAACAGTAATGCGAATAAATGGAAAAGCGACAAATATTACACAAAATAAGGAACGGCGGATTTGAACAGCCCCAAATTGTGCAGACAGCACAAAAAAGGAACACCCAAGGTAGAAA
>JACTVT010000022.1 GCA_014465955.1 Eubacterium sp.
TATTAATTCATCAAAAGCCATTTGATAAATATCTGTTTCATATAAAATATTAAATTCAGAAATAATATTCTCATAACTTGATGATAGTGTATCTTCTGTTCTTCTCATTATATATGAATACTTATAATCAGACGCTTTTGAATATATTTCACCTTTTTCCAAGAAAAAGCCCACATCGTTTCCGCTGAATGAAAAATAAGTCTCATTTTTCGGATGATTATGATATGAATATGAACCTTTAAGACTTGAACCGCCTTTTTGCGTTTCAATAAGTCCTGCTTCAACAAAACCTGATGAACCGTCAAGGTGCCACACTTTGCCATCTGCTGTAACGGTACAATTCCGTTCATATGGCAAATTAATTGATTCTTTTTCAAAAGCATCTAACTCTTTCATTATAGCCTTTTTATTATTATAATCAATAGTTTTCACCATTTTAGGAGCATTATTATTTGAATCATACCCGTTTTTGGCTGATAACCCTTTTATATTTTCCCCGCTTGATTTGTGCCGTTTTACATAATCGTCCATCCATTTATCCCAATCGGCGGGTTCAACAATTTCAAAGGTGCAGCGGCACCACGGGTGAAACGGCGGTGGACTTACAGAGTAATTATTGATTGTGAAAAGTTATGAATTATGAGATACAATTAATATAGTGAGCGTATATTGCAAATTGTTATCAAAGTAAAAAAGGACATCTCTTTCGAGATGCCCTTAATTATTAGGTTATGCTCTTAATTAAGCAAGAGTCTGGAGAAGTTCGCAAAGTGATGAAATAACTTCATCAGTTTCGCCTGTGAGCATTCCGAGTACCTGAGAAATAATATCAGATACGGAATCGCTTACATCTCCGAGGAGTCCGCCGATAAGATTGCTGATAGTATCGAAGTTGTTTTCGTAGTTAACTGTGTTAATAAGGTAACGAAGAACTGCGATGAGAACTTCACTCTGATCAGCCTTAACATACATTCTTGCACCGAATGTAGCAGCCTGTGATGCTTCGTCAGTGATTAACTCACCGTGTGAAGCAAGTTGATACCAATCTATCGGCATAAGTTTGATGTTAAGTTTGCTGCCGCCGACTTCAATCATACCGAGAACGCTGTTAAGAAGTGATACGATGTTGTCAGCACCGATTAACGGTTTTAATGTACCTGAAAGGTTGTAAATATCAAACTTGAAGCCCTTAGGTGCAATGCCGAGTTTTCCGATTTCCTTTTCAATGTCAAGACCTACTGCTTTGAGTAAATCATTTACATCAACGATTGGCTTGAGTGAATCAAGGAGAGCAGTAATTGGTAACAGAAGGTTATCAAGTAACTGAAGTAAGCCGTCGTTAGCGAAGAACAGTGAAAGGTTCGGAAGAATGTCGCAAAGCATTTCAAGAGGTGCATTAAGAATATCTTCAACCTTGTCAAGGAGAGGATTGAGAATGTCAAGAAGAATAGCGTCGTATTCTTTGCTCATATCCTGTCTGTACTGATACTGAGTTTTAATGTTGTAAAGACCGAATGCTTCCATAAGAGGAACGATTGCTGATGTGTAACCATCTGAACCAGGAAGGTAGATGAGTTTGAAGAGACCGAGTGAGCCGTCGTTAAGGAGTACATCAAGTACACCGTAGATAGGACGGAGTGCTGCGCAAAGTGCGTGAACAAAACTGTCTCTGTCAGTTACGCCCCAGTGGAGGCTGTCTTTGTTAACCTTGCTCCATGAGCCTGCTTTTTCAATAGTCTTAGCAACGCTTGCATATGACTGACCGTAATCCTTATCTGTAAGGAGTTTAGCCACATTAGATGTTGTAAAGTCTATATCTGTCTGAGCAAGAAGTTCAGCAAGGTTCATATTGTCGTTAATCTTTACGCCTTCAACTGCGCCGTAAAGACCGCAGACAAGTGAACTGATGATATCGTCTTTATAGATAAGACCGCCGATCATCTGGTTAAGTCCGCCTTCTACAAGACCGCCGATAAGACCGTCAAGCATCGGGCCGATTGTTGTAAGGAAGTCAACGTCTACTGTTGACGGATAAGAGAAGTCATAATCCTTGAATTTGAAATCTCTGTAATCGAAGAATGAGTTCTGAGGATCCTGAGTAAGGAGATAGAAGATTGCCTTAACAATGTCGTCCTCATGTGCACCTGCAATCTGATTGAAGATTGTTGTAAGAATGTTAACGATTGTCTTGTTCTTTGCAACAGCATCAATGCCGCAGATGAGGTTCTTGATTTCGTTTGAATTGGAGATGAGAACATCTGCAATGTAACGAAGAACTGCTATAAGAGTTTCACCCTGTTTAGCAACTATGCGGATTCCCTGACCGCCTGCAGCACTATTAAATGATGTCTGTGTGCCGTGGCTTGCAAGTGTTGACCACTTGAAGTCAGGAAGAGTGATGTTAATATTGTTTGACTTAAGAATACCGTTGATAATCGGGATAAGATAATTCTGAATATCACAATTATTAAGGTTGTTAAGGTCAAGTGAAATATTGGCATTTACGCCGACAAGTTCAGCAATTTTAGCGCCAAGGCTTGTGCCTAAAATTGCTTCAATAATTGCATTAACATCAATGTTGTTCTTCTTAAGTGCAGGAAGCATACCCTGTGTTACAGGTGAAAGAAGATTGTTAAGAAGCTGTCCGATTCCGTTGTTGTCAATAAAGTAAGCAACATTCGGAAGAACTGCTGTAAGTGTATCAAATGGTTTCTCAAGAAGCTTATCAACAAATGAGAAGAGCGGGTTGAGAACATTGATAAGAAGGTTATCCTTTGCTTTATTATAATCATTAATATACTGGTCGTTAGTCTTAACACCGTCGCACATTAATGCTTCAAGCAGCGGAATAATTGCGCTTTCGTAGCCGTTGCCGCCTACAATACCTGCGCCGTTGAGAATTTTAACAACTTCATCAACATCAATCTGAATTCTGTTGTATAAGCCTTCACCACTGTAATTCTTGATGTAGATGTTTAATTCACCATCTCTGAGAGTGATGCTGTATTCACCTACATTTACTTTTACAGGATTACCGTTCTTATCTTTGATTACATTGCCGTTTTCATCTTTCTTATCCTCGGTCATGTAACCTTCAAAATGAAGTGCAAGGTCTTTTACAACACCTTCAAGAATATCGCCGATTCTGAATTCTGAGCCTGCAAGGAATACTGCAAGTACATCGTTTACAGGTCTGCAAAGAGCAGCGAGAGCATTGATGAAGCCCTGTTCTGCATTAGCAGAGCCATCTTTGAAGCCCCAGTTGATATTGCTTACCTGGCTCCAACTTGAGCACTTTCTGAGTGCTGCTGCTGCGTCAGAATAAGTGTTGCCGTAACTTCTGTCCATAAGGTAATCTGCAAGTTGTGCAGGAGAGAATGTGAATGTGTTTCCTGCTTTGCTTTCAATACCGCCGTAAACTGCTTTTGCGATTGTTGTAATCATATCGTTCTTGAAGAGCATTCCGTTTACAAGACCTGCAAGGTCATCGTAACCAAGAACATCAAGGCTCTTAAGAAGCGGGAATACATTCTTAACAATATTGTCAAGAGCGTCTACTGCATCGTCTGCTTCGCTTGCAGAGATGCCTGAAGGATATTTGAATGTGTTTGTTTCTTTTGCAAGATAATCTTCAAATGTCCAAAGGATTTCTGTAGGAGTTCTTACTGATCTTATAGCGGCTGCAAGTGCTTCAAATACTGTTTTAGCATCAAGCTGGCTGATAAGTTTAAGAAGACCTGCTTTTGTAGTTCCGTCAAGATCTTTTGCATTTTTGATTAAGTTCTGAATAACGTCTAAGTCAAGAACCGTATCAAGTGCAAGGCTGTAAATCATAAGAAGTGCATTGCCTTTGCTTGTATTTGCAAAGTGATCCCAGTTGAAGTTAATTTTAATCTTGTCTGAAGCAACGCCGCCTTCGCATTCAATACCGCCGAGAATCATACCGATAAGCATATTTGTAATGCCGGTTACACCGTTAATAAGTGTTGATGCAGTATCAAGAATACCGCCGATTGATTCGAGAGTCATATTGAGTCCCGGAATAACAAGTTCCTCGTTAAGTGAAGGTGAAAGTACCTCAATTATATTAACAAGACCGTTAATCTCACGTGCAATCGGAGGCAGAGCCTTTTTGACAATAGACTGAATTGAACTGTCAGTTAATACGCCTGAAATGCTCTGAAGAACACCGATAAGTGTTGAAGCAGGAGCCTCAAGGAATTTGCCGAGAACATCTGCAAGCGGATAAACAACTGCTTTCATATACTCTTTGCCTGTTGATTCGACAGGAGTGTAAAGTTTAATATCGCACTTGTCTGCGATTGAAGTGAGAACAGGATTAACAACGTTGTCATAAAGACCTGTTTCAGAGCCTAATAATGCGCCTACGATTGCTGTTATCGGAGCAAGTGCTTCAAACAGACCGTCATAGAAAGCGTCTTTATCGCCTGCTTTGAAATCAAAGCCAAGGTCGTTAGCATACTTTGATGCTGAAAGTTCACACCATGTAAGGTATTCTGAAATGTCACCGTTAATGTTTGAACGGACTGCGATTGAACTTGGTGAGAATATACCGTCAATAGCATTTACAATGTAATCATTGTCGTCGCCCTTGATGTTGATTGCTTCATCAAGAATTTCTTCAAGAAGTGAATATGTCTCTGTAATAAGAATTGAGAGTTGTTTGTTTGTGTAAACTTTCTTTTCGTTTACAGGACCCGGATTGTTGATGTTGCGCTTTGGAGCAAAGTTTTCTTTAACACTGTCATAGCAAAGTACTTCAAGATAATCTCTTACGAGTTTAAGAATCTTGTCAGCAGTATTTTTGCCGAAAGTATTAACAAGCGAAGTAACTACACCTGAAAGCACACCGTCAAGTTTATCAACTGTATAACCGTTAAGGTATGTGTTTTCAAAAATTGTTGAAAGAAGAGAATCAATAGCAGAAATCAATGCTTCAGAAGCTTTTTCATTCTCTTTATTCAAAATGTTTTTCTGTGTTGCTGCGTAATCAATGGTGATTTCAGGAATAACAGGAAGATTTTTTTCTGTATTATCGCCTGTATTATCATCTGTATTGCCGTCTGTTGTATCGTCGCCGCCCTGGTTGGCATTAACAATATCCATAACGATTTCAATGATAGGACCTGCGTTTGCAATAAGATAATAAGCACTGTCATCGCTGAGACCTACATAAGTTTCACCGTTCTGTGCAAGCGGAATAGCCTGTTCTTCAAATGTGAAACTGTACTGACTGTTTCTTGTAAGGTAGAACAATCCGTTAAGTGCATCAGTGATAATGCTTGTTTCACCGAATCCGCCAAGTGAATTGAGCAGGTTTGTGATAATCGGAATGTTGTTTGCAATATCATTCTCTGTTGTCAGTACGTCATTAAGTAAATCAACAACAGCATTTAACCAGTCATTTACAAGAAGATTTACAATCCAAGCAGTTACATTTGCAGGATTCTTGATGAAGATTTCCTGTTTAAGAGCACTTACGGTAGCGTTGTCTGCCGTACCGTACTCTGTTGAAGAAACTAACTGGTCACTCTTATAAATATTTACTGTGCCGGTTCCGTGAGCGATACGAGCATCAAACTGCCAGTCTGAACCCTTAGTGTTGTAAAGTGCAAGGAAGTTTTTAACAAATATGTTAATTAACTGAGGAAGTCCAACAGTGATGTTGTTTAATCCCTTGTAAATTGTAGCCTCTGCACCTGCAAATTCTTTACCGATTCGTGTATCGGCTGTAGCATTTGTGTTATGTGTATCAACATATTCAAAAACAGAGTCGTTGAGTACGCTGAGAACTGTGTGAAGAAGTTCCTTAATTCCGTTAGTGAATAACGGTACAGGATTTCCGTTTTCGTCTTTAACAATCTCACCGTTTTCATCGGTCTGATAACCGTCAAGGAACTTACAATTATAAGCACTTTCGGCAATCATTTTATCAACAAACTGAACGTTTACCATAATCGGAACAGGTCTGCCGTCTGTTGTGGTAACACCATCATAGAATCCCATTGTTGCTCTGTCTGTGCTGCCGTTTACAATATAATCGGTAACTGCAGGAAGAATATAGTTAAGGTCAAAACTTAATGTTGTGATACCGTATTCTTCAAGGAAGCCGAAAATCATATTGTATGTATCAGGATCGTTTTTCAGCAATTTACGAACAAGGCTTTCTTCAGGGAATATGAAATTATCAAGGAATTGGTTGTATGCATCGCCGTCGCCGTTGAAGATAAGCGGAACGATGAGTTCATCAATAAGAATAGTGAGAAGCGGTACAACGTTTGCAAGTGTTCCCATAGGGTCTTTTGCAAGATTTGAGTAAATACCTTCAACACTGCTTATGATAAGGTCATATGTCAGCGGATTACCGTCTTTATCCTTAGTCTGAATAAGGCTCGGAAGAAGTGAGTCAATGATGCCGTTCAGACCAAGCTGCATATTAACGCCGAAACTTGCAAGAAGATTATCAAGGTCTTTGGCAAGTTCAATATAACCGTCAATAACAGATGCTGTTGCGTTGAAATAATCATCCTGACTGAATGGGTAATTATCGCCTTCAAAAACATAGCCTGACATCATTTCGTTTTTATGGCTGTCAAGAACAGCACTGTCAAACAAATGAATTGTAGAAATGTTGCCTAAAACGTTTGCTGCAACAGTTGTGTGTGCAAATGTGTTGATATCAGCCATAATATTCGGAATAAGACTTACAGGATCTTTTCCTGTCGGTCTGTTGAATTCCGTTCTGAATGCTCTGATAGAAGCGTCGGCAACCGGAAGTTTACCGAATGCTCTGTTTACAGCATTGCTGAATTTATGATCTGTAGAGTTACATACAATTGCGTTGTAGAATGAATTTGTATTACCGAGAATGTTTCCGGTTGATCCGGAGTTCGGAGCATACGGGAACTGCTGTTTCTGTTCGGGAGTAGGCTGATAAGCGTCAGCACCCGGTTTTGTTGCAAGCCAGTCTAAATCTTCCTGAGTAAGACCTTCTGCAGCAACCATAGCAGTAATTTCATCTGCTGAGTAACCCTGGTTGAGAAGAAGACCTTCAATATATTCTGAATAGAATTTAGAGTTTTCAAGGTTGCTTGAATCGGAAATGATTGTTTTAACATACTTGTCAGCAAGTTCCTGACGTGAAGTAACAGTCGGGTTTGCTGCGCTTGTTACTTCAAACCATGAATCATATGCATCGGTAGCAACACCGGTTTCGGCGCCGCCCATTATAGCAGCTGCATTGTAGATTGAAGCAAAAATTGCTTTTTCCTCAACAATCTGATAGAAAATCAAATCTGCAACTGAAGAACATTTTGCCTTGCTGTTAATGAATTCAAGTGTTTTGTTGATACATTCCATTGCAAGATTAAGGTCGTATTCATCGGTTGCTGCCTCAATTGCACCGTTTTTAGCCTCATAAGCATCAATGAGTGCCTGAATTTCAGTGGCAGTTTTGTCAGCAATAACAGTGGCGTCACCGTTTTTCTGAACTACGCCTATTTCAACAGCAATATCAAATATTTTCTTTGTTGTTGCATTATTAAGAGCAGTAATTTTGGTGCCGATGGAATCTCTGGCAAAAAGGAGTTCTTTAAGACCCATTACAGCGGTTCCGTCTTCCTTTGTGTAACCGTTGTAATAATCGTTGCAGCGCTTCTGGAAATCAGTACCGTTTGCATCTGCATTTGTTTTGCAAAGATTGTATAAAGACCAGAAATCGATTGCAGCATTATCATCATTAACATATGCATAGTTGGCAGCATCTGTTTCGGCATTGCCTGATGAAAGGCCTTCATCATTAAGGACTTTATCCATACTTGTTTTTCCTACTTTGTCAAAGAGGAATACGGACAGTTCGCTTATGAATTCAAAAAATCTGTCTGATTTAATGTTTTCATCTTCATAATTGGCGTTTTTGACTTTTTCAGCGTCAACGCCGATTGAAGCAAGCGTTTCTTCCCCGATAGCATCAAGAATCGTAGGAAGAAGTGAATCCAGAAGTTCATTAAGAGCATCTGAACTCATTTCGGCGCTTGCATACTTGTCACTGAACGGATTGTTGTCTTTCGGGTTGGTTTCCCTTGCGAAAGCGACAAAGCCGGCAGAGCAGGCAGTAAGCGCCATTACCACAGCCATAAAAAAGCTGAGGACTCTTTTGCTCGTTTTCATAATCATCTCTCCTTCATTTATGATTTAGGAGTTTAACCCCTTAGTATTTCGCATGGTTATAAAACAGCCCCGACACATGAAATGGTATTTATTAACAATTTGTTCACAAATACCGGTGCAAAAGGGCGCAGTATTTCCACGCGCACGAACAAATACAATATATTTATACCAAATATATAAACGCAAGTCAATACCTTTTTTCAAATTTTAATAAATTATGAACAAAAAATGGAATTTTGTAGAAAAATATCATGGTTTCATAACATAATTCATATGAAAAGAGCGTTAATTTCGATTTGTTTTTTAATTTAGAAAATAAATCGAGCGCAAAAACACTGTAAAGTAAAACGCCTTTTGAAAATTGTATACAATTTGGAGTTTTTAACAAAAAATCATACAATATGTTGATTGTAAAGTAAAAAGTTTTTACATACTTAAAAAATCTGCTCGATTAAAAAATATTACAGTTAATCAGATTTTGTCAATATTAATTGTAAATTTTTTGTTAATAAGTCGTAAAAAGTTTTTTGCCTGTTTGCACAAAAAAAGTGTTTGATTTTTGTCAATTGTCACAAAAATTTGGTATTTGCTGATTGCTCGTTGACTTTGAAGCATTAATGTGTTTTAATAATAATGTGTTTATTGGCATAATTACACTTTCCAAGGGGTGTAACTTGAGTTGCGGACTGCAGGGAGGCAGTATCCAACGCTCTTTATCAATTATAATCAGCTGTGTCTGAAGGTCAGAATTGAAGTTGTATTTTTTGTGTGATTTATGTATAAACCAAAATCTATTTTTAATTCATTCACAGACAAAGAATTTTATTCTGAGTTTTGAGTGAAAAATGAAAGATACGAGAGGTATAAAATAAATGAAGTCAAACACTTTTAGCAAAAAACTGATTTCGGTTTTTCTCGCTGTATTAATGGCTTTCTCTTGCCTTTCAGGTGTAATGAGCGCAAATGCTGCTAACTCAGCTGACGTTGATGAATCATTATATGATGATAAACTTGCTTATAACTTCCTCGGTTGGGTAGATGCAACAGACGATCAGGTTCTTGATGCACTTCTTGATTTCGCTGATGATATGCTTTCTGAAAATCTTGGCACTGCAAAGGGCTTTATGGATATTCAGGTAGGTACTCTCAACTACGATTTAACAAGTGTTAACGGACTTCTTTCCACAATTGAAAATGTAAGAGTTATTCTTGCTGATAACGATAATTTGCTTGATGGTACAACAGAATCTTTAAACCTTGCCGGCCAATACAGAACTTATTATTCAACCGGCGGCGGTTCAGGTTTCTTTACCAACAATCAGCTTATGACTCGAGAAAACTCTACTTCAAAAGAAATTGTACGCGGTCTTTTCAACATTCTTTATATGAATTCTAATACATTTGCATATAGAAGTCATAACGGTAATACTTCAGGTACAAAAGAAGGCGGCGATACTTTCCAGCAGGTTTTCAACGGCAAATTGGCTCTCGGCGCTCTTGAACCTGCAATTATTTCAATTGTTAAGGGTGTTGCTCCAGATCTTGTAGTTACTGAAAATAATGTTTACGGTATTATCGGCGGTTTGCTCGGTATGCCGGCAGGTTTCCAGAAAGATTTGGTTAACAACCTGGCTGTTTTCATCTTAAATAAGTATGTTGCTAACAACTATGCTAATCAGGGTATGATTAACACAATTGATACAAGCGGCACAACTTATTACTTCAAAGATGGTGACAAGAGACTTTCACTTGAACAGTGGGCTCTTGATGCAGTTAATAAATGTGTTCTCAATACACTTATAGGCGCTGACGGAGAATATATTTTCAAAGACAGCGGATTTACACTTGATGTAAATGACAATGCTTATGGTGCTATTTACGGTGCATTTGTTCCGTTATTCAAGCATACACTTCTTCCGCTTTTCTCAACAATCAGCCTTGATTTCAACTTTGTAACTCACTTTACAAAGATGTATTACGGTTACTTGCATGAACTTTATGATATTAAAGATGCTGAAGGCAATGTAACAGGTACAACAATTGATGCTTCCGATGCTGCAAAACTTGCTTCTTATTGGACAGCTGACGGAATTAATGCTTGGATTGCTGCTGATTATGTAGAAATCGGTAAGTACATCGGTGCTATTCAGACTCCTGAAAGTACAGAAGCAAATAGAATTTACCAGTTCCCTGGTATGGCTGTATTTAATGATAAGAATGAAGTTATCGGTCTTGCAGATGGTGTAACCGCTGCTGACGTTAAAGCTGCAATGGTAACTCTTTTCGAGTCACTTGACAGACATAATGAAGAGATTGATCCTACTCAGCTTTTCTCTAACTTACTTTACAGCCCTGTTGCTGAAGCACTCGGTATTGAAACAGGTGTACTTAACCTTAATCTTAAAGATTACTATCTCACAGGCAATAATATTGCTAACTTCTTCAATTTCGGCGTATTTACCGAAAACGGCAATATCAAGAGTGACGCTTATGCAGTTATTGTTGAAATGCTCCGTTTCCTCTTCCCGAAATTTGATAACTGGGCTCCTGCAGCAGGAGATCAGCAGGATATTAATAATATCGTAAGCGAAGTTATTGCAAGTGCAGGCAATCTTATCAAGTATGTTGGTGACAGTATTTCTCCTGCAATCTTTGCAGGTGTTGATACGATTACCGAAGATAATCTTGAAACTGCAATTCTTCCGTTCATCAGAGCAATCATGGGTGAAATTGATATCACAAAGCAGATTCACGCATCAGAATGGGAAAAGTGCGACGATCTTGAAGATATGCTTTACGTTGCTCTTACAGAGTATCTTAAGTATAGCATGCCGCAGTATGACTACACCTGCCTTGTTGACGAGGTAGACGGTCATTACAACGCAACTATTGAAAAGATGCTTCCTATGGCTCGTGACGCTCTGGCTTATGTAATGCAGACATCAGTTCCGCTTACAACAGACGGTTCAGATAACATCAACTACAGATGGGATGTATTTGAAAAGGGCGGCACAGAGAACGGTAGACTCAGAGATGAGAGTTACACAGCATTTGATATGCTTAACTCACTTGTTGTATACTATGCAACACAGTCAGGTATTGCTTCTCTTCTCAATGTTACCAATTACACTGTAAATGGTACAACAGGCAGTCTTGCTGCTTATGATAGTGCTATTACAACCAATAACACAATCTTCCAGAACATTGATATTATCGTTAAGAAGTTATTACCATTTGTTGCTAAATGGCTCGGTGTATCTGAAATCAGTTCTGAAGAATTTGTAATGGGCACACTTGTTAACGGTATCCTCAATATGAGCGAGACCAATACAACAAGATTCGGTCACGGTAAGAAGGGCTTCAGTGCAATTCTTTACAATCTTGTATATATGTTCACTGATTCTTCAATTATGCAGGATAAGGCAATTCCTACAGTTTACGGCATCGTTAAAGATCTCTTTGATGTAGTTCTTGGCGCTCGTGATAATAAGGATGAATTCGGCTTTGCAGGTATTCTTCCTGCAAACACAGGCGTTCAGCCGATTACAGACCTTCTTTCAAGCAGAATCGTTTCAGGCGGTAGCGTAACTCCTATAAGCGGTGCTTGTGATTACTCAAGCTACGCAAAAGACGGTTTCATTGGTATTCTTATCGGTCGTATTGCTGAATGTTCAGGTGCCGGTGAACTTCGTACCAAGACCAGAAATTCAGGATTTGTACAGCCTGATACAGTATTACCGGCTGGTACTACTATTATCAAGATGGCTAACGATATGGCTAACTTTATGCCTATCCTTTCCGACCATCGTTTCGTTGCTCCTACAGTAGGTGTTCAGGATAATGTTGTTGAAAACTACTTTACAGGCGATGATCTTGAAAATGTTTATATCAAGGTTCATAACTCTGCTAACGGTCTTAATGCCGTTATCTTTGAAAATGGTTCAAGCAACTACAGACAGCTTGACCGTTACTTCATCGAAGTAAAAGATATTAATATTCTTAACGAAAATGCAATTGAACCGATTGATATTTCTTCAAGATATGTAAAATCTGCTACTGTAAATGCAGACGGTAACGGCAGTACGGTTTCTTATGTAGGTGATACTAAAAACGATCCTACATTAATTGCTCCTAATGATACTGCTTATTATGCAGTTTACGGTGCAATTATGAATGAAGGCGTTGTTACTGCTGAACTTACCTATGATATCGTAGATAAGAACGGCAATACAATGTTGAATTATTCAAATCTTAAGACTACCGGTCAGTTCCTTGTTACTTCTGCAGCTTCAACAGCTCAGAGTAAAGTAACATTTAATCCTAAGGGTGCTCAGTCTGAAGAACTCGCTGCTAAGATTAAGGCAGAAATTACTGACGACCGTCAGGGCCTTGATGAAACAAACTTCGATATCTTTACATATCGTCTTATGGTTAAGGCTGCTCAGAGAGCAGAAAGCCTTGTATACGGCACATATGATCAGGATTTCGTTGTTGATTCATCATCTGATCCGTTATTCCAGTCAGCAAAGACTTATGATTTCTATGCTGCAAGTGATGTAAATCACGAACATCTTCTTGATACTACAACATTAGCACTCTTCAAGGGTAATATTGAAAGTGGTAAATATGAGGCTCAGGGTATCATATCAGGTGCAGTTGAAGGTACAGATTATGTACTCGGTCACTGGGAACCAAGCGCATCAAGTCTTGATGCAGACGGTAATATCATTTATCGTTATGTAACAGATGCTGATGCTGCAACAGTAAATGAAGCAATCCGTGTATACAACCTTTATAAGGCTCAGATTGTTCACCGTGGTTATGAAGATAACGACCGTGCACTCTTACAGGAACTTCTTTGCGCAACAGGTGATGCTTACAATTATAATTACAATATCGCTAACCTTAAGACATATGCAGGTAATGCATTTACTGCTAACTATGTAGCAGACGGTGTAAGCACTGTAACATTCACTGCTGAGAACACAAATGCAGATCCTAAGTATGGTGTACTTGAGAACGGCGTACTTGTAAATAATGATCCTGAGGCTAAGTATACTGAAGAATCATGGAACAACTATATCAATGCTCTTGCTGCTGCTATTGACGGAGTTAAAACTGCTCCTACATCTGCAGGCTACAGAGAAGATATGTATGATCCTGATGCTAACTATACACATCAGGTAGTTGATATCAGTGCCCTTCGTACAAATCTTATGAGAGCAGAAAATGCACTCGAGATTGAAGGTCAGGGTCCTGTTCAGACAGGTCATAGCGTAACTGCTTATATTGGTGCTCTTGCTGCACCTACAGATGCTTACGGTACTTATGCTGTAGTAGGCGCAACCGTTACTGTTGATGGCAAATCTGCTTTAACAGATGCTGACGGTAAGTTTACAATTGAAGGTCTTGCAGACGGTACTTATGAAGCTACAGTAGATTATAAGTACGGCTTTACAAGAACATTTACTGTTGTTGTTGCCGGCGCAGATGTTGTTTCTGACATTAAGGTTGGTATCGTTGGATGCGATATCAGCGGTGATAAAGTTGTAAATAACGGTGACTATAGTATCTACAAGAAGTTTGTAGGTGTTAATAGTTTGAATTCAAGATTTGTTGTTGAATACGACTTTAACCGTGATAATGTAATTAATAATGGTGACTATGCAGTCTATAAGAAGTTTATTGGTAAGAACTTCCAGAACATGACGTATACAGATACTGTTATCCAATAAGTTGTAGAATTAATTGTTAAAAAGTCCTGCAGATGGGAGTAAAATTCGGTCTGCAGGCAAATTCTTAAATTTTTTCGAAAAAATTTAAATTAAAAGAAAGGAGACGGAATTATGAAAAAAAGTTTTTCGGTATATTTTTCTGTTTTCCTGATTTTAATTGTTTCTTTATTCAGTTTTCCGTTATCTGCTTTTGCAGAAAACGAAGAAAAATCAAGCCCGTATCTTTATGCAGAATATTTTGCTGAAGACGGCAAAAGAGCGGACGGTAATATATTATCTTCCGGCAATTATAAAATGCAGTTTGTATTAGAAGGAGTATCTTCACTTTCTGAAATGGAATTTACTGCAAATTACGGTTCAGAAGTAGTTTTTAATAACTTTTCTACTATTGCAGATAATGATACGTCTGTTAATGCACTTTGCAGAATTGAAAATAATAATCTCATTTTGTGTTTTGTTTCACTTAATGATGATTATACTGAAGTTAATTCGGATGGCACCGTTTTGTTTACAGCGGATATAACTGTTAATTCTGACAGTATTGTAGATATGAAACAAGTTGTGCCGGTTTCAACAGATCCGAATTTCTTTTTCTTAGAAACAAATTACGGTGATATTGATAAATCATCAGTTCCTTATTCCTATAATTGTTATGGTTTGGGTGAAAATTCAGAGTATTCTTTTTCGGGAACGGTAACAACTATGGTTTGTGATTTATCATCTGAGCTTCCAACAGCTCATTCGGTTTCAGCATATATCGGTGCTTTGGCAAAACCTACAGATTCATTTGGCACTTATCCTGTTTCAGGGGCAGTAGTAACTGCAGGCGGAATGACTTCTGTTACAGATAGCAATGGTCAGTTTGTTATTGATGGTTTGATTCCGGGCACTTATGAAGCAACTGTAACCTACAAATATGGTTTAACGCGTAATTTTACCATTGTTGTATCGGATTCAGATATTAAGTCTGATATAATGGTGGGTATAGTCAGTTGTGATCTTAGCGAAGATAAGGTTATAAATAACGGAGATTATAGTTTATATAAAAAATATATAGGTGTAAATAATCAAAGTGACAGATATATTCTTGGTTATGATTTTAATGTTGATGGTGTAATTAATAATGGTGATTATGCTATTTATAAGAAGTTTATAGGTAAGAATATTCAAAATATGATATATGATGAAACAATAATAAAAAACTAATCTTTAGGAAGATTTTTTATGAACAAAACATTTAAAAAGGCCTTGGCTGCTATTCTGGCAGTGTTGATGGTTGCATTTTCCTTACCATTTACTGCATTGGCAGCAGAGCCTGTTGATACAGGCGCTAAAATTCATGTTTTTGCGACAACTTTTGATCAGAAAAATGGATATTTAGGTGCTAGTGCACAGTCATATGATAATCAAAAAGTAAAATTCTATGATCTTAAAAATATGTCTGTTGATGAAGTTATGGCAGATGCAGCATATTCAAGAGATAAGGGTGTTGCAACTTTTGCATTGGTATTTACTGTAGAAGGTACTAATATCGACCGTTTCTCTTGGATTGCTGACTATGACGGAACTGCAATTCAGCCGGCATATTGGAGAACTAATGCTGCTGTTAATACTTGGACAGATGGAACTGCTTATGCATCTAAATCATCAGAAAACCTTTATGTTGACGGTATGCTTGATGTAATGGGTACAACTTCAAAGTTTGAAGAAGACAATGAACTTATTGATGCTATGTATCTTTCTGTTGTTGATGAAGGATATACCTGTGCAGCAAGTACTGATCTTCTTGATGAAGAAGAAAATGTACTTGGACAGCTTCCGGGCGAACTTGTAGCTGTTCTCGGTTTTGAACTTAAAAAAGACTGTGACCTTACTCAGGTTATCAAAACTCGTATGACAAGTGACGTAACACTTGTTGATATCGGCGGTCATGTTGACGCTGTTTATGGCGGTGTTGACTGGATGACCGGAGAAAAGACAGAAGGTTATTTCACAATTCCTGAATTAGGTCTTGCTCCATCAGGTGATCCTCAGCCTACAAAGGATACTTACACTTATACATTTGCTGATGGTTCTCAGCAGACAGTAGAAGTTGATGCTGGTGCTCAGCCAACTGCTCCTGCTAACACAGCAGCTAAGACAGAGCATATTGCTGATACAGAAACTCATAAAGTAACTACTTACTCTTGGGCAGCTGACGGCGACAAGGCATTCAAGGAACAGCCTAATGAAACAACAGCTCCTTGTGACTTTAAAGAAACAGCTCCTGCTGTTGCTCCTATTCATACTGCTGACGGTACATTAACAGACGGTAAGACTGCTGTTGAAACTTGTGCAGCTTGCGGCTTTGAAAAGGGCGGCGAAGTAGTTAAGGCTACACATTCATACACTATGACTCATGTTGATGCAACATGTGTTGTTAAAGCACATGATCATTATGTATGTTCAGTATGCGGCGACGCATATGATGATAACTTCACAGGCGAACTTGCTGATCATAAGTGGGTACAGACAGGTTCATCTGCAGCTGACTGCCAGACTCCTGGCACAATCGACTACGAATGTGAAGTTTGTCACGATACAAAGACAGAAACAGGCGCTTACGGTGCTCACAAGTTAACTGCTCACGAAGCAGTTGCAGCTGACTGCGTAAACGGCGGTAACGATGCTTACTGGACTTGTGACGTTTGTAACAAGATGTTTGCTGACGCTGAAGGCGCAACAGAAATCACAGAAATCCCTGCAACTCCTGCTAAGGGTCATACCTTAACTGCTCACGAAGCAGTTGTAGCTGACTGCGTAAACGGCGGTAACGATGCTTACTGGACTTGTGATGTTTGCGGCAAGATGTTCTCAGACGCTGCCGGCACAACAGAAATCACAGAAATCCCTGCAACTCCTGCAAAGGGTCATACATGGGTAAATGAAGAAGCAATTCCTGCAGATCGTGCTAACGAAGGTAGAGAAGCAGGCAGATACTGCACAGAGTGTGATGCAAGAGAAGGCTATGCTGTAATTCCTGCACTCGGTGTTGATATCACAGTTTCAGGTTCATCACTTGGTACTGCTACTGTAAACGGCGAGGCAGTTGCTAACGCTGTTAAGAACGTTCCTTATGCTCAGAACTATACACTCGTTGCTACTGCTAACGCAGGTGCTAAGTTCGTAGGCTGGAAAGTTGCTGATAAACTTGTATCTACAGAAGAAACATACACAACAGCTGCTTTCGCAGATATGACATATGTTCCTGTATTTGCTGAAGATACTGCTGATGCATTTACAATCACATTTGTTGATGCTTATGATAACGTAGTAACAACTGTTTCAAGCGCAGATCTTCCTCTTTCGGAACTTCCTGCTGCTCCTGAGTTCGCAGGCGTTACATTTGACGCTTGGTCACTTGATCTTGATGCAGTAAACGCTCTTACAAAGGCAGAAAAAGTAGTTGCTACTTATAAGAACGTTGAAGATAAGATTTACACAGTAACTGCTCCTGAAGGATGCACAATTACTGTTAACGGCGAAGCAGTTGCAAGTCCTGCTGCTGCAGCTTACAATGATACTGTAACTGTAACATCTGCAGGTGCACAGGGTTGGTCAGTAAACGGCTCAACAGAAGCTGCTGCTTACGGCGAAACATATACATTCTACTGTGGTTCTGATATTACAGTTGCTCCTATCGCAGCTGTAGATGCTGTTCCTACAGTTAAGGCTGTAAGCGATAACGCTACAGGCTATCAGGTTAAGTTCCTTGCTACACGTTCAGTTCCTGAAGGATATACACTTATCGAATCAGGTTTCGTATATGGTAAGGGCATGACTGCTGACGACCTTAAACTCGAAAACGTAGGTAAGGTTGCAGGTAACGGTACTGTTAAGCAGGCTGTTTGCCAGAATAAGGCTGCAGACGGTCAGTTCGCTCTCACATATGGTGTTAAGAACATGGATGCTGCTGCTTGCGCAGTTGCATATGTAATCTGCACAGGTGCTAACGGAACTGTTGTTTACTACAGTGATGCTATGATTCACAGCTATTAATTTTAAATATCAGTAAAATACTTGATTTTTAAAATTATTTGTGTTATACTTTTACCATTAGTTGCAGGAAACTGCAGCTAATGGTTCAACGAAGGAGGTTTCTGTAATGAGAGAAACTTACACAAAGCCAATGATGGATGTTGAAGAATTTGCCGCTGTTGAAGTTCTTACAGCCGTTTCAGGCGTAATTGAAGAAATTCCGGGAACAGACGACTAATTTTAATTTCTTTATATTATAAATCATTGTGCACAAAATGAGTTACAGGCAGGGTTCGCTCTGCCTGTAATTTTTTATTTTTATTGACCGTGGCATATATTTGTGGTAAAATACACATATAGGATGTGATACAATGGAAAACAGCAAAAAGAAAAACGGAGAATATAAAGAGTCCGTCAAAATAATAGGCCATTCTTTGAAATCGTCTTTAAAAAACCATAAGGTGCTCTGGGGATTCGGTATTGTAATAGTAGTCCTGATTATAGCGGTTTCTGTTTTCAGTGCAGTTGTAAGCAGTCAGAATTTCAGTGCAAGAATGATTGATATGCTTATGCCGAGTTATCTTCCTATTACTGAGGACACACGTGTTAAAATAGAATTTCACAGAGAAATTAATGAAGAATATCTTAACAGTGATTCAAAGATTGAAGATGATAATTATATCGAAATGTTTAATTATTACTATATTGATGAAAACGGCGAAAAACAATATCTTGATGACGGCATTTACTATTATACAGATGATGACGGCAATCAGCAGAAAAGTTTGGTCAGTGTAGGTTTCTTATACAGTATGGGTCAGAGAGTAACGCAGCTGAAAGAAATTTTAAAGATTGTTGCATTGGTGCTTGTGGCAGTATTAATTGTTTTGCTTATTATTGTATGGTATGTTAAAGATAAAAAGCGAAATGAGCAGAACAAGCCGAAGCGTATTCGTAAAGCTGAAAATAAAAATCAATAGCGTATAAAAAAAGTCCTGAATCCAATCGAATTCAGGATTTTTTATGTAATCTTATTAAGTGAAGCCTTCCCCTTGAGGGGAAGCCTTTTTTATTCATTTCCGTAAAGATATTCAATCAATTTATTTTTATTCGCATCTTTGTCAATTGTAATTACCGAAGCACCGCCTTTTTTGGAATACTCCCATGTATCGTCAAACGGCAAATGCGTTTGTTCAAATCCGCCTGATATACTGCTTATTCCTCTGAAGCCTGCTTTAATAATCTGCATTTTTGAGAGATTTGTTTCAATATAAGGCGCAACATCTTTTGCCATTTTGTAGTCTGTAATCGGTCCTGAATGAAGAATACCTTTCAGAATTTCCTGCATAACGGTGCGCTGGCGTTCCGTTCGCTTCCAGTCTGTATCAATTTTTCTGATACGGCAGTAGGCAAGCGCCTGTTCGCCCGTCAGTGTATGCTTGCCTGCTTCAAGTGTTACGTGGTCATAGCGCTTTTGGTGATTTGTAACCTCGTTCGCCTCTTTTTCGGTTACATCAACCTCAACGCCGCCGATGCTGTCCACCATAACCTTAAACATTTCAAAGTCGGTTACCACATAGCCGTCAATTTTTATGCCGAAATTGTATTCAATCGTGTCTGCAACACCCTGATATCCGCCAAGTGAGCAGGCGGCATTAAGCCTTTGATTTTTGTCTGCACACGGAATGTAAACCCATGTATCACGCAAAAAAGATACAAGTTTTATGCAGTGATTTTTACTGTCGAGCGAAACGACCATCATAGAATCGGAGCGGCTCGTATTGCTTTCCTCATCGGCTCTTGCATCAACCCCGAGCAGCAGAATATTTGTTACAGATGAACTGCTCTTCAAATCACTTTCATTTACATATTCGTTCGCTATTTTATCATCATATGTGATCTTGCTGAGAATCGGCATTGCAAGCGCAGTTATTCCGACTGCAAGCACCAGAATAACTGCAAGAATAATCCGAACTGCTTTTGGCTTTTTCTTTTTGCCTTTTTTCTTTGGCGGGCTTTTGGGCTTGTCCTTTTTTTGATTATTGAAATTATTCTGATAATTTCTTGCGGGTGCAGGATTTTCACTGCCGAAAGAATCGGTGTTATACATATCGGTAGGGTTAAACCCCGGTTCATTCATTTGGGGATGCTGATAATTCGGTTTCTGATTATCTATGATATCACGGTCTAAATTATTTCTGCTATTGTATTCGCCTGAATAATAGTTTTCATCAGGCGGAACTGTTCTGTCTATATCATCATTACGGTTCATAATATCACCTCAATAAGATTTTACTATATGAAAATATTATTTTCAATAATAAATAAAAAATGTTGACAGTAAGTTAATATTATTTTAAAATATATGCAGCGAGTCGGTCAGGCAATTGCGTATTGCGTTTGCAATATGAGGAAAGTCCGAGCAGCACAGAGCAGGATAACGGCTAACGGCCGCCGAGGGTGACCTTAGGAACAGTGCAACAGAAATAAACCGCCGTGCAAACGGTAAGGATGGAAAGGCGAGGTAAGAGCTCACCGAGCCGATGGAGACATTGGCTGCCATGTAAACTCTATCCGCTGCAACACAGACTCGAAGGTTGTTTGCTCGACACATAATTCGGAAATGTGGCTGGAGCGTATCGGCAACGATGCGTCGAGATAGATAATTGCCCACGACAGAACTCGGCTTACAGACCGACTCGCATTTTTGAAAGGAAGTATCGTTATGCTTGTTAATATGCGTGATTTGCTGAAAGACGCTCAAAACGGCAATTATGCCGTAGGCTCTTTTTCAGTTGCCAATATGGAAATGGTGCTCGGCGTTTTAAAAGCGGCAGAGGAATTGAATGCTCCTGTTATTTTGCAGATTGCCGAGGTAAGGCTTAAACAGTCACCGCTTGAATTAATCGGCCCTCTTATGGTTGCGGCGGCTGAAAATGCAAAAACGCCTGTTGCAGTTCATTTTGATCATGGCAAAACAGAAGAAAAAATCGGTCTTGCACTTGAACTCGGCTTTACGTCTGTTATGTTTGACGGCAGTCATCTTCCGCTTGATGAAAATATTGCACAGACTAAAAAGATTATGGCAATGGCGCAGGATTATGATGCAGCAGTTGAAGCTGAAATCGGTTGTGTCGGCGGCAGTGAAGACGGCAGCGAGGATATTGCAATCAACTGTACCAAGCCTGATGACGCTGTAAGATTTGTAAATGAAACAGGTGTTGATGCGCTTGCAATTGCAATCGGCAATGCGCACGGAAATTATAAATCAACTCCGAAACTTCGTTTTGATATTCTTGAAAAATGCGCCGAACTTGTTGATACACCGCTTGTTCTTCACGGCGGAACGGGCATCAGCCCCGAGGATTTTGTAAAATGCTCAAAAACAGGCATAAAAAAGATAAATATTGCAACTGCAACCTTTGATATGGTTGAAAAAACAGTTCATACTTGTTATAATAATGATGAAATCAAAGGTTATTATGACCTTCAGGGTGCTGAGGTTCAGGGCGCTTATGAAAATGCTAAAAAGCATATCCTGATTTTCGGCACTGATAATAAAGCATAAATTGTAAAGGAAGTAAGAGCGATGAAGTATATTGAATTTGATATGACAAAGCCGATTGATTTTATTCCGATCGGCAGAATTGCTATTGATTTTAACCCTACGGATATGTATATGCCACTGTCCGAATCATCTAATTTTAACAAATATGTAGGCGGCTCGCCTGCAAATATTGCCGTTGGTCTTGCAAGACTCGGCTGTAAGGTCGGTTTTATCGGCTGTGTTTCAGATGATCAGTTCGGCGATTTTGTTGTTAATTATTTTGATAAAGAGGGTATTGATACAAGCCATGTCACCCGTGCAAAAAACGGCGAAAAAATCGGTTTAACATTTACCGAAATTCTTTCTAAGGAAGAATCTTCAATCCTTATGTATCGTGATAACGTTGCAGATTTCTGCCTTGCTCCCGAAGATGTTGACGAGGAATACATCAACTCTGCAAAGGCAATTGTTATCAGCGGTACTGCTCTTGCCAAAAGCCCGAGTCGAGAGGCTTGCCTTAAAGCAATGATGCTTGCAAAAAAGAATAATGTAAGAATAATTTTTGATATTGATTACCGTGAATACACATGGAAATCGAAAGATGAGATTGCTGTTTATTACAGCCTTGTTGCTCAGAATGCAGATATCATTATGGGCTCACGTGAGGAATTTGATTTAACAGAGGGTATTGTCGGCGTTAAAGGCTCTGACCCTGAATCTGCTGAATACTGGCAGTCTTTCGGTGCATCAATCTGCGTTATCAAGCACGGCAAGGAAGGCTCAACCGCTTACACGAATGACGGTAAGTTTTATACAATCAAGCCTTTCCCTGCAGTTAAACTTAAAGGCTTCGGCGGCGGTGACGGTTACGGCTCGTCATTCCTTTACAGCCTTCTTCAGGGCAAAGAGATTATTGACTGCCTTGAATTCGGTTCTGCTTCTGCTTCAATTCTTATTTCTGCTCACAGTTGTTCGGATGCTATGCCGTCTGCAATGCAGGTAGAGCAGTTCATTAAGGAAAGCAAGGAAAAGTACGGCGAAATGGTTGCCCGTGCATAAGCAATAGAAAGTTAAATTTACTTAATCCATTTTTTAACTCCTCGTATTTTGCGGGGAGTTTTCTGTTTTTTAGGAGGTGTTAATTATGTCTTTGATAAATGTTTCAAATCTGACCTTTGGTTATGACGGTGCTTTTGATAATGTTTTTGAAAATGTCAGTTTTCAAATTGATACCGATTGGCGGCTTGGTTTTGTCGGTAGAAACGGCAGGGGAAAGACAACTTTTTTTAAACTTCTGATGAACGAGTTTGAGTACAGCGGAAAAATATCTTCAAATGTTAACTTTGAGTATTATCCGTACACCGTTGAAAATACGGATTGGCTGACGATTGAACTTGTAAGAGAAATTGCGCCGAGCGCTATGGAATGGGAAATCGCAAAAGAACTGTCACTGCTTGATTTAACAGATGATGCACTTTACAGACCGTTTTGCACACTTTCAAAAGGTGAGCAGTCAAAGGCACTGCTTGCCGCATTGTTTTTAAAAGAAAATGCATTTCTGCTTATTGATGAGCCGACTAATCATCTTGATATTGAGGCGAGAGAAAAACTTGCAGGCTATCTGAAAAAGAAAAAAGGTTTTATTCTTATTTCGCATGACAGATATATTCTTGATGAATGCACCGAGTATATTCTGGCAATCAACAAGTGTAATATTGAGGTAATGAAAGGTAATTTCTCTGATTGGCAGGCAAATAAAACCCTGCGTGACGAATATGAAATCAAGGAAAACGAAAAATTAAAAGGCGAGATAAAACGGCTGTCGTCATCTGCAATGCAAACGGGCGGCTGGTCTGACAAAATTGAAAAAAGCAAAACAGGTACACGTGTTGCAGGTTTAAGACCTGACAGGGGATATATCGGTCACAAATCGGCAAAAATGATGAAACGTGCTAAAAGCATTGAAAAGCGGCAGAATTCGGCAATTGAAGAAAAATCGAAACTTTTGAAAAATGTTGAAAGTTACAGTGAACTTGAAATAAGACCGCTGAAATTTTTTGACAATACACTTCTTGAATTTTCAGATGTTTCTGTTAGTTATGACAGAAAAACCGTGTGCAGTAATATTAATTTTAAAATTGAGCAGGGTGAGCGTATTGCACTGCGCGGTAAAAACGGCAGTGGAAAATCAAGTATTTTAAAACTTATCTGCGGTGAGAATATTGATTATACAGGAGAAATCCGCAGAAACAACAGGCTTATTATTTCGTATGTTCCGCAGAGTACGGACGGGCTTTGCGGCAGTATTTCAGACCTTGCATATGAAAAGGGAATTGATGAAAGTCTGTTCAGAACGGTTCTAAGTAAACTTGATTTTTCAAAAGAGCAATTGGAAAAGAATATTGAAGATTTCAGTGAAGGGCAGAAGAAAAAGGTTCTCCTTGCCGAAAGTCTTTGCACGCCTGCGCATCTTTATGTGTGGGATGAACCGCTCAATTATATTGACGTTATTTCACGTATTCAACTCGAAAATCTGCTGAAAAAATTCAGTCTTACGATAATTTTTGTGGAGCACGACAAAACCTTTTCGGATAGTATTGCAACAAAAATAATTGAGATATAATGATTTTTAAACAATGCCGTATGGTTGTAAAAGTATTTATAACAAATCAATAAAATATAAATAAAGTAATTCTTAATTATATTGCTTTTCTCTTTCTTACAAATTATACTTTTTTGTAAGAAAGAGGCGATAGATATGAAAACAGCAAGTTTTAATTTTTTTCAGTATGTATGGATTTTTATTGCAGGGTGTTATTCGGGTTATATTATCGAAACACTTTGGTGTCTGATACGGCATGGATATATTGAAAGCCGCAAGTCGCTTGTTCTCGGGCATTTAAGTGTGGCATACGGAATGGGCGCCGTTTTACTTACCCTTGTATTGATTCGATTTCAGAATGCGTCTGTATGGAAGATTTTTTTGATTGCTTTTCTTACCGGCACTGTTACTGAGTATATCTGCTCTCTCGGTCAGGAAATCTGTTTCGGTACTGTTGCATGGGATTACAGCAATGTTCCGCTTAATATAAACGGCAGAGTTTGTCTTTTGTATTCTTTGTTCTGGGGTGTTCTCGGAGTTTTCTGGGTTAAGGCGATCATTCCGCTTATGAATAAGATATTTACGGCAGTAAATTTACCGTATGAAAAGATAATTGTTGTATGCTTTATATGCTTTTTTGTTTTTGACTGTGCTTTATCTGCGTCAGCGGCAGTTCGTATGAATGTAAGGCAGACGAGGGCAGAGCCTGTTAACAAAATTGAGGAATTTCTCGATTTACATTATCCTGATGAAAAAATGCAAAAAATTTATGCCAATTCCAAATCGGCAGAATAGAATTAAAAATGCAAAGCACCGCAGAAGCATTAAACTTCTGTGGTGCTTTTATCGTAGTGCGGAGTGCACTTATTCCGCCTGTTCCATATTATTTTATCAACCGTTAAGGATAGCAAAATTCTCTTTATTGCATTTATAAAGATTTTTGAATACCTTGAAGTTTTTATCATAAACTTCTTTGTTCGCTTTGTTCGGGTGGTATGTAGTCTTAATCGGTATTAACTTTTTAACGTCAGTCATCTTTTCAATAACACCCATACCTACTGCGATACAAGCCGCAGCGCCTACCGCACCGATATTCTGCGGTGATTCAACTACAACAACGTCACGCTGAAGAATATCGGAAAGAATCTGGCACGTTGTTTCACCGAGTGCACCGCCGCCGCAGAAACGAACCGTATCAGTGGTTTTGTATTTGCTTACCTTTTGCTCCTGTCTTTCAAGCATCCATCTCATATGGAAGCAGATACCCTCAACAACAGAGCGAATCAGTTCGGTTTTGCCTGTTTCAAGGCGGATATTAAAGAACATACCTGCTGAGTTCGGGTCTTCAAACGGACATCTGTTGCCGTGAAGCCAAGGTGTAAATACTACACCGTTTGAGCCTGCGGGAATTGTGTCAATAACTTCTTCAAGATAATCGTAAAGGTTGAATTCAACCTGCTCGAAACTGTCTGCTGCATTGCCGTATTTTTTAAGAAATACGCCGATTTCATCAAGAGCAAGGTGATCTTTTACCCAGCCTACGCACTTGTTTGATGTTTCAAGTTCGCCGAAGTAGTTGAATGTTTCGGGATTAACACCTACAATGGCAGCCATCATAGCGCCTGCGTCAACAACCTGCTCGGGAACAACTGTGCCTACCCAGCCTGATGTGCCTGAATAAATATGTGTATCGCCGATTTCAACTGCGCCTGCGCCAACGCCGATGAGTGATGCGTCACCGCCGCCTCCGTAAACTGCTGTGCCCGGTGCAAGACCGAGTTCTTTTGCAGCCTCTTCGGTAACTTCGCCGACCTTTTCAGTGCTCTTTTTTATAGGAGCAAGGTGCTCCATTTTTACGCCTACCATATTGCATACAGGTTTGCACCAGCCCTCGTGACCCTTTCTTGTATCGTAAAGGAGAGTGCCGAAAGCAGAATCCTGTGTCATAACAAATTCGCCGCTTGCACGCAGAATGAGATATTCTTTAATGTCAAGCCATTTGTAAATCTTTTTAAAGTTTTCGGGCTCGTGAGCCTCAACCCATCTGTATTTCCAGATAGGATCTTTAACAGATGAACTTACTGCGCCTGTGTATCTTAAATATTTAAGCAGTTTTGTGACTTCTGCACCGGCAATCTGAAAACCGTGAGCCATTCCTTTTTTGAGTTCTTCTCTTGCCCTCTGATCCATATATGTCATAGGACGGCGGATACATTTGCCGTCTTTGTCAACAAGAACAAGACCCTGCATTGCAGAACAGAAACTGATGCCTTCAACCATTTCCTTTGTTACATTGGGTGTTTTGTCAAAAACAGATTTTGTGGTGCGGCACATAGCGTCCCACCATTCCTCTGTATCCTGTTCCGCACCGCCTTTTACGCCTGTTTCATCATCTACATAAAGATTGTAGCCAACAGTTGCTGAAGCAAGAATTTTGATTGTTTCATCAATTTCGATAAGGCAGGTTTTAATACCTGTTGTGCCTATATCATAGGTGATTACATATTTACTCATATTTTTCCTCCCAAAGCAACTTGTTGTCGTCAGATTGTTAATAAATGCTTTTATACCGTAAGACTTGTCGTAGGGGAGGGTCTCTGTGCTCTCCCGTCATAAATCAACAAAATTTTAACAACTTATTGTTGCTGAATTAATAAATTATTTTTCAAATGTAAATGCAGATTCAATGAATTTAAGCAGTTGTTTTACAATTTCTTCTTCGTCCATTTTATCCGTATCAACACCTGTGTAAATTTTAAGACGTTCCTTGTAATATTCACAGGTGAACGAGAACTGAAGATTCAAAAGCAGATTATCAAGGAAAAATGCGAAAAGACGGGGGTTCAGGTCATTTCTTACATCGCCGCCTGCAAGCGCTTGTGCAATTGCGGTAATATATACTCTGCTGGTGTTTACTTCAATTTCTCTTGCAAGTTCTACGGCACGTTCACCGTCTTTCTCAGCGGTGATTTCGTTGTAAAGGCGAATGTATTTGCTGTTCTTTTTTGAAAGTTCACAGGTGGCTCTTATAAGTTTTTCGGCTTTGATAAGCAATTTATCGCCCGAAACCATAATTTCCTGAAGTGTATCATCAAGAATACTCATTCCTCTTCCTATGCAGGTCATAAACAGGTCTTCTTTTGTAGCAAAATATTTATACATAAGCCCGATGCTGATGCCTGCCTTCTGGGCAATTATGTTTATATTGGCATTTTCGTAGCCCTTGGAGGAAAACTCTTCTATGCCGACTTCAAGTATTAAATTTTTTCTTTCGTCGGATATCCTGTCAAAGGCTTCCTTGTGGTGAATTTTTGTCATTTTATGAAATTTTGTAACTTTGCACAAATCATAAAAAACCTTTTTGTGCAACAGTTACAAATCCTCTCTCAAGAGTTACTGTTGATAATAAGTATAGTAACATAAATCGAGTTCAACTGCAAGAATTTGTAACAATTTTAGCCAAATTTTTTTGAAATTGTATTTGACAAATCGGTAAAAAGTGATATACTTAAAGTGTAATTTTAGTGAGTAGCAACTCACAGTTAAAAGGGTGAGCCGCGGCTCACAAAATAATTTTTAAGGAGGCAAAAATTATGGATACAAGATTCGCAATCACAGAGTATCCTGATGCATCTCAGCTTACAGCCCAGCTTGATGCACTCATCAAAAAACCGATTTACTCAATCAGCAGAAAAGCACTTCAGGAATATGAAGACGAGTATTTTGCAAAGAAATGTAAAAAGTCAAAAGAGCAGATAGAAGAAGCAAAAAATATTATCCCCGGCGGCGTTCAGCATAACCTTGCATTCAACTATCCTTTCCCGATTGTTATGACAAAGGCTAAGGGCAACAGACTTTATGACGTTGACGGAAACGAATATTTCGACTTCCTTCAGGCAGGCGGTCCTACAATTATCGGTTCAAACGACGATGTTGTTAAAGAAAAGGTTAAGGAACTTCTTGATGACTGCGGCCCTTCAACAGGTCTTTTCCATCCTTATGAATATAAACTCGCTAAGAAAATCAGCGACTGCGTTCCTTCTGTAGAAATGTTCCGTATGCTCGGTTCAGGTACAGAGGCTTGTATGTGTGCTGTTCGTGTTGCTCGTCTTGCAACAGGTCATAAGAATATTCTTAAAATGGGCGGCGCTTACCATGGCTGGTCAGATCAGCTTGCTTGGGGTATGCGTGTTCCGGGTACAATGAACCTTCAGTCACACGGCGTTCCGCTTTTCGTATTCAAGCACACACAGGAATTCTTCCCGAATGACCTTAAGTCACTTGAGAAGAAACTTATTCTTAATAAATTCCGCGGCGGCACTGCTGCTGTATTCATTGAGCCAATCGGTCCTGAATCAGCAACACGTCCTGTAGATAAAGACTTTCCTAAGGGCGTTCAGGCTCTTTGCCGTAAGTACGGTGCACTTCTTGTTTGCGACGAAGTTGTATCAGGTTTCCGTATCGGTCTTTCAGGTGCTCAGGGTTACTATGGTATTGATCCTGATATCACAATCTTCGGTAAGATCATCGCAGGCGGCTATCCGGGTGCAGGCGGTATCGGCGGTCACAGAGAGGTTATGAAGTATCTCGGCGCAGGTCTTGATAAGGCTGAGGGCAAGAAGATACATAAGGCTATGTGCGGCGGTACAATGGCTGCTACACCTATTTCATGCTGCGCAGGTTACACTGTAATCTGTGAAATCGAAAAGAGAAATGCTTGTCAGGTTGCAGGTCAGATGGCTGACAGACTTGTTAAGGGTATTAACGAGTCAATCAAGAAGTATGATCTTCCGTTTGTTTGCTACAACATCGGTTCTGTTTGTCACCTTCACACTGTTGCTACAATGCACTTCAAGGTTGATTGGAAGAGACCTTGGACTATTCCGAACACATTGAAGCAGACAGGTATCCGTCAGACAGAAATGCAGTATATGGGTGCTGCTTATATGGCAGAAGGTCTTGTTACACTTGCAGGCTCACGTCTTTACACTTCAAGTGCTTACACTGAAGAGGATATTGATGAATGTATCCGTCGTTTTGACAGAGTACTTTCAAAGTGCGAAAAGATTGATTATTAATTAATTAAAATGAATAAGGAGCGGGAATTTCTCGCTCCTTTTAGTCAATTAAAGGAGAAAATTTATGGCTTACGAAATTGAAGAAGCTAAAAAATTAGTTGTTGAGGCAGGTAAGAAACTGATTGAAACAGGTCTTATCGCCCGCACATGGGGTAATGTTTCAGCCCGTATTTCAGAAACACAGTTCGTTATTACTCCTTCAGGCAGAGCCTATGAGGATTTAACTCCCGAAGAAATCGTTGTTGTTAATATTGACGATTGTTCCTATGAGGGCGATATCAAGCCGTCATCAGAAAAAGGCGTTCACGCTGCCGCTTACAGACATCATCCTACAGTTGATTTCGTTATTCATACACATCAGAAGGCTGCTACAATTGTCAGCATTACAGGTATGGAAATCAGAAATGTTTATGATGAATTCAAGCCTGTTTTGGGTGAAAAGGTTCCTTGTGCAGATTATGCAATGTCAACCACGAATTCACTTCGCAAAAAGGTTGAAATGTGCATTATGATGAACCCGGGTGCACGTGCAATTATGATGATGCACCACGGCACACTCTGTATGGGCGATACTTATGAAGATGCTTTCAATATTGCAGATACACTTGAAAAATGCTGCGAAAAGGTTATTAAGGATAACTATCTCCGTCATTCATGGGATAAGGAATATTCAGAAGAAGCAAAGAGAAATTATTTCCTTAAAAAGAATGACTGCGGCGAAATGCCTCAGGCAATCTGCGATCTTGGCTCATCTGTAAGAAACGGCAGTATGTTTACTTTAACATACGGCGGAAATACAGTTGATGTTGATATTGAAACAGGTCTCGGCATTAACGGCATTGCACCGAAGTGCGCAAAAATCCATAAGGCTATTTATGAAACAGAAGATGTTTCAATCATTAAGCACTTAACAGAGCCTGATATTGTTGCAGTTTCCTGCCTCGGCGAATCAATGGACCCGATGATTGATGACTTTGCTCAGATTGTAGGTCTTGATGTTAAATGCTGTGATTGGATTGACGGCGATACAGACGATTGTGCTAAGAAAATCGGCAAGGCAATTGACGGCAGAAATGCAGTTCTTATTGCAGGCAGCGGTGCTCTTGTAACAGGCAACAGCGACGGCGATATGCAGGCTCTTGAAATCATTATGGATAAGGGTTGTGCAGCAGTTGTTGATGTTAACATCTTCAACCGCCCTCATTATGTTCCGAAGGCAGAATGCTTCCTTATGAGAACAGTTTATCTTGCTAAATATTCAAAGCAGATTGATAAGAAATAATTAAAAATTTTTAGGGAGGGCTTTGTGCCCTCCCGTGTTTTTTGTAGGGTGGTATGTTTTTGCCCCGATGACCCGAAAATTGATAGGAGATTTTTTATGAGATTAGATGGCTTTGGATTGCTCGTTGATGATATGGGTAAAATGATTCGTTTTTACAGAGATGTACTTGGTTTTGAAATTAAGGAAGATGAAAATACTTCAAATGTATATCTGGTAAAGGACGGCACATTGTTCTTGCTTTACGGCAGAAATGATTTTGAAAAAATGACAAACAGAAAATACGAATATATTAAAGGTTTAAACGGTCATTTTGAAATTGCATTATATGTGGATACATTTGAGGAAGTGGATACTGAGTATAATAACGCCGTTTCCAAAGGTGCAATACCTGTATTAGAGCCTGTAACAGAACCTTGGGGACAAAGAACCTGTTATATTGCTGACCCTGAAGGCAATCAGATTGAGATTGGTTCATTCAATAAACCGTTCGGCAGATAAAATATGCTATGGTAATGAAAATTTTGTAGGGGAGGGTCTCTGTGCCCTCCCGTTTTTTATGACGGTGCGATGTTGTCATCGTACCCTGCACGGGCAATTCGTGAATTGCCATAACGAATCGATATAAAAATGGTAACAAACTTAATTGAACAGCCCCAAATTGTGCAGACAGCACAAAAAAGGAACACCCAAGGTAGAAA
>JACTVT010000023.1 GCA_014465955.1 Eubacterium sp.
TATAATAAAGTTGAAATAACAATTTGTTGTTGTATTACTTAACTCATTAAGAGTCTGAAACACTTTTTAAGAAGCTCTATCTAATTTTAATTTGAATCCACGTATTACTTAACTCATTAAGAGTCTGAAACAATTATGGTTTTTTCTTTTTTCAACGTACTCGTAATACTTAACTCATTAATGACAAAAAGCACGAACTGTATTAAATGCAGTCCGTGCTTTTTTCTGTTCATTTATTCATATTTTTTCAAAAAAGACTTAATTTTATCTTCCGATAACTTATTAGATTAGTACAAATAAATTTAAATTTCGGAGGTATAATTATGTTTTCATCATTATTAATAGAAGCAGCTATTGTCTTGCTGATTGGATTTATTTTGGTATCAATAATAGGTTCTATATTCAGCGGGACTATGGAATTTTTCGAAAATCACTCGTTGAAACTTGTTATAGTATTAGCCGTAATTGTTATTATAGTATCTATTGCAGCTTATGTATTCTCAAAATGTAAATATGCAAGTATAACACATGCAATAACAATGGTTCCCGCAAGTATACTATTAGTTTGCCAGCTGATAGAAGCCGTTGAAAGTTTAGCAAATCTCGGTGGGGATATTCTACTAATTTTCGGCTTACTGCTATTTCCTGCTACAATAATATTGTACGGAATAATATTTGCTATAATTTTACTGTTTGCAATCGGCATACCTTTAGCCTGTGAATATGCTGATTCCACAGAAAGATACATATTAAGAAATATTCTAATAATAGCAAGTATAATATGTGCGGTAGTATTTATATTTCTGGCAATAAACTCTGATGGCTGGCAATACATATTAATATCTGCACAATAAAGAAAATGCAGTACATTCAAAACGAATGCACTGCATTTTTTACTTATTCTCATTTTCATAGTTCCTCATAAACGACAATAGCTTTCTCCAATACTTATAATGTGGTTTAGCTTGTCCGAGTTCCCATAATTGCAATGCGTTGATTGAGATACCTGTCAGATTTGAGAGTTGAACTCTCGTTAAATTATGCTTTTTTCTGAAGTTTTTGATTTTGGTCAGATTGTACAAATTAATTGTTGGATTTATAGTCACTTTGACGAAGTTTTTGTTGTTTTCAGCCATGGTAGTTGCCATAGTGTTGGTGGAGGTAAACGGCCATTGCAGGGGGAGAGAGAGTTGGTGAGGATTGCGATGAGGCGTTCACGGGGGGAGTCGATTATGCGGGTGCCGGTGACGCCAACGGCGTTGCAGCCGTAGCCCATACAGGTTGTGAGCGCCTGTTTGCCGCAGGCACCGCAGAATTTAAAGCACGGGTCAAGGTTGAATGCAATTCTCGGCAATACGCCGAAATCCTCCAAAACTGCAAACAGCGGAAAGAAAATCGCCATAGGCGGCAGCATTACTGCTATTACCCAAAGCAGAACTTTAAGCACGCCGTTTACCAAAACATCTATCCACACCTGCGCAATTCCTGCATCTGCCATTGCATTTTCAAGAAACACTTCAAAATTATCAAACGCATTTCGCAGAAAATCAGACGGATAATTTGAACCTGCTATTGTTATCCACAAAACGACAGCAAAAATTACAAGCATTGAAAGCACTGACGTTCCCCTGCCCATAAGCAGTTTATCAAGAAACTGCTCTCTTTGCTCTGCTTTTGACGGCAGTTTTTTCGACACTGTGCCTGCAATCCGCTTTGAGCGCTGAAATACACTGAGAGTCAATGCCTCAACAAAATTTTCATCTGCCATATTAAAACGTTCAAGCACATTTTTGGCTTTCAAAAACGCATTTTTCTGCTTCAAATCATCAGGCTCAAGATTATTTTCAAGCATTCTTATTGCCTTATATTTCGGTATATCTGCCGACTTCAAAATCCGCAGTGCCTGCTCAATCGGACTTACATATGTAACACCGACTATATTATTTTCAGCGGCATTTGTTACGAGAAGATGTATTTCTTCAAGCAGATTATTTATACCCTTTCCGCTTCTTGCAGTTGCCCGAACAACAGGCACGCCAAGCATTTCGGACAATTGCTTTTCGTCAATTTCGATATTATGCTTTTTTGCCTCGTCACACAGATTGAGCATAACAATTACCTTATCCGTAACCTCCATAACCTGAAGAGCAAGATTAAGATTTCGCTCAAGATTTGTTGCGTCAACCACACAAACGGCACAGTCATATTCAAGCGACTCTACATAATTCCTTGTAACCTCCTCCTCTTTTGACGAGGTTACAAGGCTGTATGTTCCGGGCAAATCAACAAGTTCATACTGATTATATTTATAATAAAAATTTCCCTTTGCGGAATCTACGGTTTTACCCGTCCAATTACCTGTATGCTGATTACTGCCCGTAAGTTCATTAAACACGGTACTTTTTCCTACATTGGGATTTCCGACAAGCACTACCCTTCGCACCTTATTCATATAACAACACCAACCATTTCTGCATCTGATTTTCGCAGAGCGACCACAGAACCCTCCACACAATATGCTATAGGAGAACCGAGCGGATTTCTTCTTACACAGGAAATCTCATTTCCTTTTATAAATCCCATATCAAAAAGACGCCTTTTAATTCGGCAATTATTATCTATGTCAACGATAATTCCGTTTTGCATTTCGCACATATCGGCAAGCGTCATAACACCACCTCGGATTATCCTATGTAAACACGTTAATTTTGGTGAATTTATGATATTTACTATTGAATTTATAACTTTATCGTGGTAAAATAATTAACGAAAAATTACACAAAAAAATTACAGGAAAGGCGATTTTTTTATGGAAAAACTCAAATATTTTGTAAACGGCGAATTCAAAGAATCGAAGACAGACGTATGGTATGATCTTCACAATCCGTCAACAGGAGAAATCACAGGTCAGGCACCATGCTGCACAAACGACGAAGTGCTCGAGGCTATTGAAGCAGCCAAGGCTGCTTACCCTGCATGGAGAGCAACTCCTGCAAGAAAAAGAGCACAGATTCTTTACAATGTACGCCAGTTATTAATTGATCACGCTGACGAACTTACAATGCTTGTTTGTGAAGAAAACGGCAAAGCATGGGGAGAGGCTCAGGGTGATGTAGGCAAAGCACAGGAGGGCACTGAACTCGCTATTCAGGCTCCGTCACTTATGATGGGCGAAAGCCTTATGGACGCATCAGCAGGCTTTGACACTGTAAAATACCGTGAGCCTTTGGGTGTATTCGCAGGCATCGTTCCCGTTAACTTCCCTGCTATGATTCCGTTTGGCTGGATGGCTCCCGTCTGCGTTGCCTGCGGCAATACAATGGTGCTCAAGGCAGCATCTCTTACACCGAGAACCGCTATGAGAATCGGTGAACTTTACAAGGAAGCAGGTATTCCCGACGGTGTTATCAACATTGTTACCTGCTCAAGAAACGAGATTAATACTATTCTTGAACACCCCGATGTTAAGGGAATTACTTTTGTAGGCTCTACACCTGTAGGTCTTAAAATTTACGAAAAGGCTGCTGCAAACGGCAAAAGATGTCAGGCTCTCTGCCAGGCTAAAAACCACGCACTTATTCTTGAAGACTGCGCAATTGAAAGAACTGTTGCAGGCGTTATCAACTCTGCATACGGCTGTGCAGGTCAGAGATGTATGGCTCTCTCCTGCTGTGTTGTTCAGGAATCCATTGCCGATAAATTTGTTGCCGAGTTGAAAGCACAGGCAATGAAAGTAAACTGCGGTCCTGCATGGGACAAGAGCACACGCCTCGGTCCTCTTACTTATGAAAAGCACTACAAGGAAGTACTTGCAGATATTCAGAAGGGTATTGACGAGGGTGCAACGCTTGTTCTTGACGGAAGAAATCCAGAAGTGCCTGAGGGCTACGAGAACGGCTACTTTGTAGGACCTACTATCTTTGATAATGTTACGGAAGATATGACCATCGGCAGAGATGAAGTGTTTGGTCCTGTTCTCTGCATCAAGAGATGCAAGGATTTTGACGAGGGTCTTGCAATTATGAACGCAAATCCATATGCTAACGGCTCGGTTATTTACACACAGAGCGGCTACTATGCACGCCAGTTTGCACGCTACACAGACGGCGGACAGGTTGGTATCAACGTTGGTATTCCTGTTCCCGTAGGATTCATTCCGTTCAGCGGACACAAACAGAGTTTCTTTGGCGATCTTCACTGCCTCGGCAAGGATGCTTACCGATTCTTTACCGAAAGCAAATCGGTAACTCAGCACTGGTTTGACGAAGAAGAAAAGAAAGCAAAAGAAGTAGATACGTGGGACGGACTTCTTTAATTTATAATTACAATAAAATTTATCGGGAGGGCACGGAGACCCTCCCCTACAAAAATTAACGGCGGGGTGAGGGCACCCCGCCCTACTTTTTTATAACAGGATATACAATTGTAACAAAATGCATTTAGTGAAATTATACAAATTCACACTTGACTTTTATGGCAAATGTACTAAAATATTAGTTGTATTTTGCGGTAAAAGAGGAAAAAAAATATGGGATTTCAATTTATTATGCCCGGTAAAATTGTTTACGGAGAGGGCGCTTTACAGAATGCAAAGCCGTTACTAAGTGATTTCGGCAAAAAGGCTTTAATTGTTACAGACAGATTTATGGTTCGCCTCGGAAATGTTAAATTGGTAACAAATATCCTTGACGAACTCGGAATTGAGTTTACAATTTACGAAGATATAAATTCAGAGCCGACAAACCTTTTAATTGACAAGGGTGTTGAAACTTACAAGGCTGAAAAATGCGATTTTCTGATTGCAATCGGCGGTGGCTCACCTATTGACGCTATGAAAGCAATCGGTGCGGTTGTTACAAACGGCGGCGCTATCAATGACTATTACGGAAAAATCATCAGCATTCCTACCCCGCCGATGGTTGCAGTACCGACCACAAGCGGAACAGGTTCAGAGGCTACGCAGTTCACAATTATTACAAATACCGAAACAGACGTAAAAATGCTGCTAAAAGGTCCCGTTCTTATGCCCGACCTTGCAATTGATGACCCTGCATTTACAATGACAGCACCGCCGTCAATCACTGCGGCTACAGGCCTCGACGCACTTTGCCACGCCGCTGAGGCATACACCTCACGAAAAGCACAGGCAATGACTGACGACCTTGCAATCAGTGCAGTTAAAAGAATTTTCAAAAACCTGCCTATTGTTTATAAAGAGCCTAAAAATGTTGAGGCAAGAGCAGAAATGAGCCTTGCCGCACTTGAAGCAGGCGTAGCATTCAATAACGCATCTGTTACAATCATTCACGGAATGAGCAGACCAATCGGCGCATTATTCCACGTACCACACGGAATTTCAAACGCAATGCTGCTCAGCGAATGTTTCGATTTTGCAATTGACGGTGCTTATGAAAGATTTGCCGATTTGGGCAGAGCAATTAAAGCCGCAAGCCACAAAGATGATGACAAAACTGCGGCTGAAAAATTCCTTGAAGCCTGCAAAAATCTTTGTAAAATATGCGAAATTCCGACACTTGAAGAATTCGGCATCGACAAAGAAAAATTCTTTGAGGCTATGGATAAAATGGCTGACGATGCAATTGCATCAGGCTCCCCTGCCAATACAATCAAAGATGTTACAAAAGAAGACATTTTGCGTATTTACGCAAAATTATGGAATTAAACCCGACATATACAAAAACAGCCCGGCTGAATTGATTTATCAGTCGGGTTATTTTATATTCTTTTTTATTTGTATGAAAAATCAATAACTCTTCAAAAAAAGAATTAGTATTGACTTCAACACATTAATAATTATTCAATAGGTTTAACAGGATACCACAACTCAATATAGCCGTACTCCTTGTCTCCCCCATAAATTTCAAAATTAGGTCCGTCAATTCTTTCATATTTAGCAGTCGGCAGCCATTCAGAATAAAACCTTTTCTGAATATTTTCAAGAACGCCGAAAATCTCATCCCATTTAAACCTTTCCGAAGGAAATATTGCATAGGTCTGTGACGGAATATGACGAATCTTATACCCCTTGGTTTGGGAGTTTTCCGAAACAAAGGCACACAGCATATAGGAATATGTGTTGCCAAAAGTTTTTCGGTAATTTTCAACACCGTGAATTTTACATAAATCCTGCGGAAGAAAATCAGGCAAATCCCCTGATGCCTCAAATAATTTTTCATAATCACCGTTTCTGTGTGATTTCTGCCACAACTGTGCAGGGCTAATATATTTCTTATTTCCTGATAATGATGCTACTGTTTCAATACCGAAAACATCAAATGCCGGTTTGGTCTCAATTCTGTAATTCATAGGTATTTCTCCTTTTATTGAAATCTGAAAAGAGATTTTCGGATAAATTTTCAATGCTGCACCTGATTTTTTAGCCTCCTTAGGTGTAATGCCGTGAACCTTTGAAAAAGCTCTTGAAAAAGAAATCGGAGACTCATATCCGTATTTCATTGCCACATCAATCACCTTAGCATCAGACTTCTGCAAATCCAATGCCGCTGCACTCATACGCCTCCTTCGTATATACTCAGCAAGGGATGTGTCTGTAATAAATGAAAACATTCTTTGAAAATTATAGGATGAACAGCATGCTCTTCGAGCCACTTCTTCAAAATCAATATTTTCAGTCAGATTGTCCTCAATATAATCAAGCGCGGCATTCATCTTATCTACCCATTCCATATTTACTTCTCCTTTCATCCCGAGCATACTGTTTTTTTCACAAAAAGTCGCAACAATTTATGCACAATTTGATATAATTACCTATTTAACAGAAATAATTATATAAAAAGCCTTATTATACGCTTATTCAAGCAAACTCGATTATATATTCTTTCAGATTAATCACCGTATAATTAATCAAACATATGTAAACGCAAAAATCAGAGCATCAAAAGTGCTCTGATTATTTAACTATAAATTTTTACTTACATTATCCCAATTTACAACATTAAACCAATCATCAATGTAATCCGCTCTCAGATTATAATGCTTTAGATAATAGGCGTGCTCCCACACATCTATGGTTAAAATCGGTTTGAGTCCCAATGATAAAGTATTATTCTGATTAGCCGTTGTTACGATTCTGAGTTTTCCGCAGTCACTGACAAGCCACGCATATCCCGAACCGAAAACAGAAAGCGCCGCCTTTTTGAATTCCGATTTAAAATTATCAAAACTTTTGAAACTGCATTCAACCTTATTCAGAAGAGTGCCGCTCGGCTCATTATCAGAAGGATTTTTCAATAAATCAAAATAAAACCTGTGATTATAAACACCGCCTGCGTTATTGCGTACTGCAATTTCTTTCTCTCTCGGCAAATTAAGTTTGCACTTTATTAGATTTTCAAGTGATAAACCCTGCAGACGCGGATTTTCTTCAAGCAATTTATTCAGATTATTTATATAAGCCTGCAAATGCTTATTGTGATGAAGCCGCATCGTTTTTTCATCTATAAACGGTTCAAGTGCATCAAAACTGTATGGCAGCGGAAGATTTTCAAACGGATAACAATTATTTTCCATAACGTAACACCTCATACTATAAGTATATTATTTTTGTATGAGATTATTAAAAAGCAACTTATGGAAAACAAATAATTATTTCAAATCAAGGAGTTGTTTGATATTGCTTTTGCCTGTTTTAATGTTGAACTGCAGTGTCTGTTCTCTGCCGTCAAGAACACAATGGATTGTAAAATCATCTTCACACTGATCTGCTGAAAGGATTTTAACATCGGGTTTTGAGAAAAACTTAAACGCATTTGAAACATCGTGCGGTTTATATTCCTGTGCATTATCGGAAACAAAAAGCACACCGCCCAAAAGATGATTAATACCTGCAAGAAGAAGTTTCTGCTCCATAGTAAATTTAAGATTTGAATAGCGCAGGAAGAAAACATCGGGGTCGTTGCAGAAGGCTCTGCCGTTGAGATGACGGCGGAACACGGCGTTATTGATTGCATTCTGTGCCGACGGTATTTCATTATTAACATGAAGTTTATTATAATAGATACCGCCGTAATTTAAATCAACATCACAACTGATACGGCAGGCATCAACATAGCCGAATGATGCACCGAGCGGAACGCCGCAGCCGAGAATGAGTTTATTGCCGCAGCATTCTCTTAAAAATGCCATAGACTCGCACATAATCGTACCTCTTGACTTATTATTTCTCGGAGTGAGGCACTGACTGTAAAGGAAATCAAGTTTAACCATATCATAACCCCAGCGGTTAAGAATAACATCAAAAAAATGCCTGATATATTCTCTTGCCTCGGCGTTATAGATATCCATTGTATAGGCACCGCCCCAGCCGAAAACGCCGAGTTGCGGTCTGCCGTTTTCTTTAATTACCCAGTCGGGGTGCTCTTTATATGTTCTTGATTTAATCTGAAGATTAAACGGCGCAAGCCAGATACCTGCATTATAGCCTTTTTTATGAATTTCGTCGGCAATATAATTCATACCCTTGGGGAATTTTTTAGGATTATAATCGAGCCAGTCGCCTACAAAGGTTTCATAACCGTCGTCAATCTGAAAGATAGATACCTTTTCTTTGAAGTTATCAAGCGCATTAAGGTCACGGATAATAATATTTTCATCAATTTTCTGAAAATAATTATACCACGAGGTGTAACCTGACATATGGTCTATTCTCGGTTTTTTCAGTCCCATTTCGCTGAAATATTTATCAAACACTTCATCATAAGAACCTGAATACATAACCATATCAAACAGTTCATATGCATCGGCAGTTGTTACGCCCTCAACATCCTTTGAAAAAGTGATTGTATTCTTATTCATATCGGCATAAATAACGGTAAATCCCTGCTTTTCGGTAAGCGAACCGAAGAAATCAAATGTATTTTCATTTTTTACATATGTATAGGTGTGGCTGTAGAATTCGCCTGCATTTTTCGGGAATTCAACAAAACGTGTATCAGCCGAAATGCCTGCAACATTTCTTAATCTGCCTGCTGCAATCGGCATAATATCCTGCATTTTTTCGCCTGACGAATACTCCTTTGAAGTAGTCCACGCCTGATAACCGTTGCCGAAAAACTTTGAAAAATCAGGAAATTTATAATCAAAAACAACATCCGCCCTGAAAAGTTCTATCTCTGTTTTCGGCACAATTTTTGCGCGGAAATGATTATCATCTGCTTCATATTCCATTTTATAATGCTCATTTTCCGCAAGGTTTGAAACAATTTTCATATTGTTATGAAAATAAGTGATAACAAATTTAAGATTATTCATAATAATTCCCATAGCCTTTCCGGCTACAAATCGTTTATAAAAAATTCCTAACCCCTTGTTGTAGCCGGACAAGGCGTATAATGGGAATTTAGACATCTCAAAATTATGCCACAGGCAAATTTTGAGGTCAATATGATTTGGAATAGTGTGATTTTTCACACTATCTCCTTTAATCATTAAAGACCGAACGGACAAAACAGTTCGGTCTTTGAATTTTAATATTATCAGGGTTTAGTTTTTAGTAATACCCTTTGATTCCATAAGATATTCCGCTGATGCAGGATAATGAATATCGTGAGAAATTTCAATTGCGCCGCTCTTATCTTTAATAACGGTTACATTGGCGTGATTAACTTCAACAAGAACATTCATATGATAATCGGCTGTAACGATTGTTTTTGTTGCAGGGTCAATAACAAATGTGCCTGTGCCACCCTTATAATTAACCTTGCAGTTTTCTTCGGTAGAACCGCTAGCCCATGAAAGCATATCATAATCGTTGAAAATATCGGAAACCGTTTTGCCGAGGTCCATAAGCACTTCAAAGAAACTGCCCTGTGAATCTGCACCGCGGGCAGACATTGAGGCGTCTTTCGGCTGAATTACCATTTTTATATTGCCGTCGCCGTTATCGGAAACATTGCAGGCAAGGCAGTATTCGGGCTTAAAATAGGACTGTCTCAAATCATACTCACCCGGATTGTCCTTATCAATATTGGTATTATCATAAAGGGGGTCCATACTGCTGCTCGGAGGCAGGCCGTAGGAACTTCTGTAAAACGCAGTTGAAACAATGCCGGGAACTGCATTATTAAGCATATCATTTTTCTGACCGTCAATATAAATGCAGTCAACATTCAGCGATTCTTCACCCATAAAAGCATAATACTCTTTTGTATTGCCCTCTGAATCGGTGTACATAGCAGTCTGCGCCTTGGTGTTATTATAGCATTCAACAAAATAATTAACGGCGTCGTCCTGCGTTTCAAAACTGACAGAACCGACTGTTACAGGCGAAAATTCATCAATTACGACAACATTTTCACCCACATTGTTTTCTTCAAGGTCATTGGTTTTCCAAGTACCCTCTTTAATTTCCTGAATAGATTTCATTGTGCCGCCTGCAACATAAGAAAGTTTGGCACAGCCGCCGAGTGAAAAAGCCAGCAATGCCGCACAGCATATTGCTGCGGCGCTTTTTACAAATTTTTTCATAAACCGTTCCTCCAAAATAATAAATTTTTACACCCTAATATAAAAGTATATTAAAACCAAGAAAAAGTCAATAGAACTTTTAAATATTTTTGTAATTTATGCACAGTTTTTTTAATAAAAGTATATATAAATTCATACATTTTTTGAAAAGTGATTGAACAATAAAGCGCAATATGATACAATAATATCCGCTGAAACTTCAAAGGAGGTCTGTTTTTATGAAGCTTATAAAAAAAGTTTCAAATGCATTGCATTCACGAGTGGGAGCGTACATATTTTTCCTGCTCAGTGTATTTGCATTCATAAACCTTAAAGGGGCAACATGGGCATACGGCTGGATAGCAGAACTGTATCCGCTCGGCACAAAATTTGTTCCTGCAATGCTTGGTATAATTGCAGTTACGGCAGTAATTCACTTTATTTACCTGCTTTTTGCTGCAATCAAAGGCGAAAAGAAAAATGAAGTTAAAGGTATAACAGTTCTGAATATTCTGCACACGGTTTTTGCAGTTATCGCAATTATTACATTTTTATACACCGCAGTGCTTGTTTTCGGAATTGATGCAGGATTTATTGCAAGCCGAATTCTTAACGGCTTTAAAGCAATCGTTCCGAATCTTATTTTCCCTGCTCTTGCAGGCGGAATGGGTCTTATGCTTGTATTTTGCAGCGGCAGTAAAAAGGCAGTTCAGGCACTTATTTCAGGCGTAATTATTAGTGCTGTTGTTATCGGCTGCAGCGTTATGCCTAATGTTCAATTCGGTAATTCAGACAGTGAAAAAATGCCTGAACTCACGATGCAGTCTGTAAATGCTGCTGAGGGCGCAACTGTTATTTTTGAAAGTTTGAAAAAAAATGAAACACCCGATGCAGTTAATATGCTCAGCGACGACAACAGTTGCTGGACTGCGCAGGCACCGGCAGGTATGCCTGCTGAAGGTTTTCCCGATGCAAACAACAGTTATGCTGAAATTCAATTAACACAAAAATCCGAATTCAACACGGCAATTATTGAAGAAGCAGGCAACGAGGCACAATTTTTCAGGCTTCAGGCTTTTGTTAATGACGAATGGGTAACAGTTTACCAGAGCGAAAAAATTCAAGCTATGCGAATCTGCAGTTTTGATACGGTTTCAACCGATAAAATACGTCTTTCAATTGACAAGTTCAGAAATGAAGACACACCTGTTAAAATAAAATCATTAAAACTTTACAATGAGCCAAAACGAGATATGAAGGATTTTGAAGTAACGGCTTATCAGCGCCTTGACGACGATGTGCCTACCGAAATTCTTGCAAAAGGCGAAGACTATGTCAATAATTATGCACGCTTTTATGATGTTTACAGTTCAGTAATTGTTTTTGCTGCTGTTCACTGGGATGAAAACGGCAAAATGAATTTCGGTGAAGCAGGCGAAGAAAAATTTGCGGCAGAAGTAAATGCGCTAAAAGAAATCATTGCTCACCGCTCAAATAAAGATCACAAAGTAAAACTGATTATAACTGCACTTGCAGACGGCGCATGGGGTGACGGTCACAATGGTGTTAACTCCTATATGGCTGACTGCTGGGAAGATGTTGCAAATCAGATTGTTGACTTCACAAAGAAATACGATTTTGACGGCATTGATATTGACTGGGAATATCCCGCATCAGCTGACGATTGGAAAAATTATGACAGTTTTATTCAAAAACTTGATAAAGATTTAAGTGAATACAAAGAAGATATTGTAATTTCGACTGCACTTTCGGCAGGTCAATTAGGTCTTTCACAGGAAACTTTTGACTGCATAGACCAGATTCAGTATATGGCGTATGACGGAAATGACGAAGACGGCTATCAGAGTTCGCTTCATCAGGCAGAAGAAGGACTTCGCGATTTTGTCAATAACGGCGCAGACATATCTAAAATAAACATTGGTATTGCGGCATATGCAAGACCGATAAACAGCACGCCTTACTGGGCGTCATGGAGAGCACTTGAAGAGGCAAATTACTGGAACAGCAAGTATTATACAATTCACGACGGCGACCAGGTTTACGAGGGCACATTCTGCTCCCCTGCCCTTGCAGGAGATAAGCTTGCACTCGCATTATTCAGCGGTGCAGGCGGCGTAATGGTGTTCCGTTCATGCTGTGACAAAACGATGGACGACCCGAATTCAGTTGCCTGCGGACTTGAAAACACACTTCACAGATATGCTGAGAATTGGTAATATATTTATACAAATAAAACGGACGATTTTCATCGTCCGTTTTATTTGTATATCAAGAAATCCGCATCCTACGATATTAATTCAAACTGAGCACAGCCGTCTTCGTTATATGAAACGCTGATAACCTTTTTTGCTCTTTTTCCGTCTTTAAAGGTTGCTGTAATTGTAATTTCATCACCGGGCAATTCACTTTTGTTCATATCGGGATTTTTAATCAATGTTAATATTGCTTCGGTGGGATAATAACCGAAATTTTTATATATACATTCACGATAATCAGGATAAACCATATTCAGTGTTTCTTCTGACAAATCATAATTATGCACCGTTAAATCTGTTGACGGGTCATCATCAGTGAATGTATTAAAATAATACTGACCTGCTTTTTCCTCATCAATAACAAAGAACGCATAGCCCTTTTCCTGCTGATATCCCACCACATCGGAACATTTTTCAAAATAAACCCAGTAATCATTGAAATTAACATCTTTACTTCCGAAATAGTCTGACAAATCGTGAGTTTCAGCATAATACTTTAAACCTGCAATTTCAGGATTCATCATCTGTAAATCAATATGATTGAGTATTTCCTGCACTTCATCATCAGCAACTGGAATAACTGCCGTAAAATATTCCCTGTTCTGCTTGTCATATAATTCTTTCTGATGGTCGTAGCCGTAAAAACTGCCCGTTTTACTTTGATACTGAACACAATCAACATCCTCACCGCTGACATAAAAGCCAACATCGCCTTTTGATTCAACACTTCCGTGATCGCTGTTTTCAAGTTTCAGATTAGGAACAAAAACATCGTTATCACTGAGTTCGGCAGTTATCGGAACATCTTCAGATGCATCAACCACCATAACGGAAAACGGTCTGTCAACATAAGAATTATTATGCACTGCGCCGATACAGCCGACCGCAACGGCAACCGCAAGCACTCCGCTTAAAACAGGTATAAGCGGAAAATGCTTTTTCTTTTTATCCTTGATATTTTCAAGCATTCTTGACTGCATATAAATATCGGGTTCAACATTATCAAACGCTTTTTTAAATTCAGTGTTACTCATATCTGTACTCCTCCAATTCTGTTTTAAGCAATTCTCTGCCCCTTTTCAGTCTCATTTTCACTGCGGACTGACTAAGCCCGAGTATTCTGGAAATCTGAAGAACGGACAAATCCTCATAATAATGAAGAAAAATTGCTGTTTTATACGTTGCAGGCAGTGCCCTTATCTTATTGCTTATATCCAACGCTTTTGAAATATCGCCCGAATCATCTGCCGTAATTTCATCATTCAATTCACAATTATTTTTTCGTGCCGATGATTTAAGCAGATTTTTGCTTATATTCTGAGTGACACGGATAAGCCACGCCTTTTCGTGTTCATCATCCTTGAATTTCGGCGAATGGTAAAGCAACTTAATAAATACATTCTGCAAAACGTCTTCGGCATCGTGTGTACTGCCAAGATGCAGGAAAGCAATTCTAAAAAGCAGTTTTGAATACTTTTCATACTTTTCATTAAACAAATCATTAATATCTGATTGAATCATCATTTTCTCCCCCTTTCACCTATAAAACAACCGAAAACACAAAAAGGTCACAAAGCAATTTTACTAAAAAATAAACCCGATAGCAAATATAATGTTGAAATTAAACTGTTTACAGTATATAATTAAAGAAATCATTTTAATTTTAAGAGGTAAAATATGGCTAACAGAGAAAAATTCGCCTCACGGCTTGGCTTTATACTTGTTTCGGCAGGCTGCGCAATCGGAATAGGCAATGTGTGGAAATTTCCCTATATATGCGGAATGTACGGCGGTGCAGGATTCATTGTAATGTATCTTGCATTTCTAATCATTTTAGGACTACCGATTCTTGTATGTGAATTCACAGTCGGCAGAGGCAGCGGACTCGGAATGGGAAAAGCATTTGAAAAACTTGAGCCTGAGGGCACAAAATGGCACATTTTCAAATGGATAAGTATACTCGGCAGTTTTCTGCTGATGATGTTTTACACAATGGTAGGCGGCTGGATGCTTTACTACGCTTATCTTGAACTGACAGGCAAAATGACAGGTCTTGATGCTGACGGTGTAGCAAATGTATTCAGCACTATGCTTTCACAGCCGCTGACAATGGGACTGTGGGCACTGATTGCAATTGTAATTTCGTTCGGCGTATGTATACTCGGCGTTAAAAACGGCGTTGAAAAGGTTACAAAGGTTATGATGTCATTTTTAATCATACTTATGATTGTGCTTGCAGTTAACTCAGTTTTTCTGCCAAATGCATCAGAAGGCATTAAGTTCTATCTTGTTCCGAATTTCAAAAGCGTTGCCGAAAACGGTATCGGCACATCTGTATTTGCGGCAATGAGCCATGCATTTTTCACACTCAGCATCGGTATCGGTGCTATGGAAATTTTCGGCAGTTATCTTGATAAAAAGAAGCGCATCACGGGCGAAGCAGTAAACATTATATTACTTGACACATTTGTTGCACTTATGGCAGGCTTTATCATCATTCCTGCTTGTTTCTCGTTCGGCGTCGAGCCGGGTGCAGGTCCGTCACTGCTCTTTATCACACTGCCTAACCTTTTCAATAATATGGCAGGCGGCAGAATCTGGGGCACAATGTTTTTCATATTTATGTCATTTGCGGCATTGTCCACCATTATTGCAGTGTTTGAAAATATTATCGCCGCATTTATTGATATGAACGGCTGGAGCAGAAAAAAATCGGTAGGCATAAATTTTGTGCTTATTACAGTGCTTTCGATTCCCGCAATTATCGGCTTTAACATCCTTTCAAAAATTGAGCCGCTCGGCGCAGGCACAACGATTATGGATTTGGAGGATTTCCTTGTTTCATACAATCTTCTGCCTCTCGGCTCACTTGTATTTGTGCTATTCTGTGTAAACAAAAACGGCTGGGGATTTGAAAATTTTCTCAAAGAAGCAAACACAGGCACGGGCAAAAAATTCCCGAAATGGATAAGAGTTTATATGCAGTACATTCTGCCGCTGATAGTCAGCGTAATTTACCTTAAAGGCTATTACGACACATTTGCATCGCAAAGCAAAACGCAACTCATTTTCTGGATGTGCTTTGCCTGTGCAATGCTGATTGTAATCTTCGGCATCTCAATCTTTACAGGCCGGAAGAAACTAAAATCAACAAATAAATAACAAAAAAGAAAGAGTATCACACGATACTCTTCTTTTTTATCAGAAACGATAAATTTTAAGCATAAGTAAGATATTATTTCTTTTGATTTAATTTTTACATTTACCGATGCGTAAAATAAACATTTCCATCAATGATTTCCGCAATGGCCGTGACCGCAGCCTTGATCACCGCATGTATGAGTTTCCCCGCCATGTTCATGGTCATGATGCTCACAATGCACATCAGGATTAAATACAAGGTTGCCTGTTACAAGAGCATTTACTGCTTCATCAGCGACACCGCTGACACCGCCGTAAAGTTTTATTCCGCTTTGTGCAAGAGCCATTTGTGCACCACCGCCAATGCCGCCGCAAATAAGAACATCTGCTTTTACAGCAGAGAGTACGCCTGCAAGTGCGCCGTGGCCGGAACCGTTGGTATCTATAAGTTCTGATTTAACAACCTTGCCGTCTTCAATGTCATATAATTTAAATTGTTTAGTATGACCAAAATGCTGAAAAATGTTTCCGTTTTCATAAGTTACTGCAATTCTCATAGTATTTGCTCCTTTTTCTGTTTTATATTCTTTTTGAATTTGCCGTTTGATACAATTATTTTTATAACACAAATCCGCACTGCCGCTGCAAAGATGAAAATCGCCGCCTTCAATTTTCAGGGTGCGTCCAAGCACAAGTGCATCCGCCATCTTTTTTCTTGCAGTTTCATATATTTTCTGTACTGTGGTTCTGCCTACACCAAGCTGTGTTCCGCATTCTTCCTGGCTGAGCCCCTCTTTGTCAATCAGCCGTATTGTTTCAAACTCATCAACCGTCAAAACAATCGGCTCACCGCCCACTGCTTCCGTAGGAGAAAACTCAAGAACTTCAGGAAAATAACACACCCGTCGGCATTTTGTCGGTCTTGGCATTTCATCACCTCGCTATATATTATAAGGCTATTTTCGGCATATGTCAATAACGTTATTGACATATGCCGAAAAACATATTATACTAATCTTCATAAAAGGAGACCTCCGATTATGAATTACTTAACATACCTGCCCGTATTTGATAAACTGACAAAAGCACAGCAAGACACACTTACAAAAACTGCTTTTGTTCGTCATTTCAACAAAAACGAACTCTTGCATAACGGCTCACAGGATTGCACCGGTCTAATCCTTGTACTGTCGGGTCAGATTCGTGCTTTCACCATATCCGAAGACGGCAGAGAGATTACGATGTACCGTCTTTTTGAACGTGATATTTGCCTTTTCTCCGCATCCTGTATAATGAACAGCATTCAGTTTGATATAACTATTACCGCAGAAAAAGACACTGAGGTTTTAATTATTCCGTCAGAAATTTATAAAAAAATTATGGATATTTCAGCACCGCTTGCAAATTACACAAACGAAGTTATGGCAAGCCGATTTTCAGATGTAATGTGGCTGATAGACCAAGTGATGTGGAAAAGTTTCGATAAAAGGCTTGCTGATTTTCTTTTGAATGAAACTAATATTGAGGATACCGACACCCTGAAAATCACCCACGAAGTTATTGGCAAACATCTGGGCAATCCCCGCGAAGTGGTGACACGAATGCTAAAATATTTTGTAAATGAGGGACTGATTTCACTCTCACGGGGAACAATTAAAATTAAAGACAAAAAAGGGCTTGAAAAAATTATCGGTTAATAAAAAAGCGTTGAGTTTTCAAAAAAGAATTCTCAACGCTTTTTCCGTTATTATTCTTTGCTGAATTTATCCTTGCCGACGCCGCACAACGGACACTCATAATCATCAGGAAGGTCTTCCCATTTTGTGCCGGGTACAATTCCATTATCCGGATCGCCTGCATCTTCATCATAAACATATCCGCAAACATCGCATATATATTTCATTCTGTATCCTCCTTTCAGGCATCCATTCCGCAAGGGGTGGATTTTTTATTTAATGCTTTATCATTATGGATTGCATCATAGAAACGAAAACCGCCTGCAAAGTTATAGGTATCAAAACCGTTTCCCACCAGTATTCTGCTTGCAATATAACTTCTCAGTCCGCTTTGGCATATAATATACACAGGCTTGCTCTTATCAAGTTCACCAATGCGTTCACGCAGATCATCAACAGGGATATTTATAAAACCATTTATATGCCCCATACTGTATTCCATTGGTGTGCGTGTATCAAGAAGTGTTACGCTGCCGTCACGGGAAAGTGTTTCATCATCACCGTAATACCACTGCTTTACAATACTGTTCTTAATGTTTTCAACAATATAACCTGCCATATTCACAGGATCCTTTGCAGAAGAATACGGAGGAGCATATGCGAGGTCAAGTTCGGTAAGATCATATGCTTTCATACCGGCACGGATAGCAGTTGCAAACACATCTATCCTTTTATCTACACCTTCAAAGCCTATAATTTGAGCCCCAAGCAGGCGGTATGTGTTTTTTTCAAACAATACCTTTAAAGTCATAATCGTACCTCCGGGATAATATCCTGCATGGTTCATCGGAGAAAGAATAACCTTGTCTGCATCAATATTAAGAGATTCTGCTGTTTTTTCATTAATACCTGTTGCGGCAGCAGTCATATCAAATATTTTGATGACTGACGAACCCTGACCGCCTGTATAATGACTTTCACCGCCGCAGATATTGTCTGCAGCAATTCTGCCCTGCTTGTTTGCCGGGCCGGCAAGAGAAATCAGCGTGTCCTTGTCGGTTACAAAATTTTTAATCTGAACAGCATCGCCTACAGCATAAATATCGGGAACAGAGGTTTCCATTTTATCATTGACCACAATACTGTTTTTTATTCCGAGTTCCAAACCCGCTTCTTCAGCAAGTGCAGTTTCGGGAGCAACGCCGATTGCCATTACAACCATATCAGTATGAAGCGTTGATGTATTCTTTAGTCTCACGTCAACACCGCAATCATTATCGGCAAAACCCTCAACCATAGTATCAAGCATCAGATGTATACCGTTTTTACGAATTTCAGCATGAATAAACGATACCATATCCCTGTCAAACGGAGCCATAAGTTGATCTGCGGCTTCAACAATTGTTACATCCATTCCAAGGCAGCGCAGATTTTCTGCAGCCTCAATTCCGATAAAGCCTCCGCCTACTACCACTGCGGATTTCGGGTGATACTCATCCGTATATTTCTTAATTTTCAGCGCATCCTCAACTGTTCGCAAAGTAAAAATCCTATCGCTGTCAACACCGTCAAAACTTGGTTTTATCGGCTTAGCGCCGGGTGAAAGCACAAGTTTGTCATAATTCTCGGTAAAAACTTTACCGCTTTCAAGATTCTTTACGGTAACGCTTTTAACGTCCGGATGGATTGCCGTGACCTCATGATGCACATTCATCCTGACTCTGAAACGCTTATGGAAATTTTCAGGTGTCTGCAAGGTCAGATCATTTTCATCTTCAATTGCACCGCCGATGTAGTAAGGCAGACCGCAGTTAGCATATGAAATAAATCCCGAGCGCTCAAAAACAACTATTTCCGCCTGCTCATCAAGCCTACGTATTCTCGCTGCCGCTGTAGCACCGCCTGCGACACCGCCTATAATTACAACTTTCATTTATCTTATCACCTTTCCATTGTAACTGCTATAATTTATTGCATTTTTGTATCCTATTTGTTTTAATTAGGATATGTTTACAGAATTATTATATAAAAATTTCTTATCATTTTTCAGTGATATTATCACATAAAAAACAGTAATGGAATGGCAATTTTAAAATCAGCATCCTTCACAATTTTTTATCTTAATCTCTTCCGAAACTTGCATAACTATTTCATCAACATAGTTCTTAAGAATCACTAATTATACAAACCTATATGCATGTAAAAAATATGCAACAGACAGTTGCCGATACAATGGGAACATTGTTAGAATCAAGCGTTAAAGATAGCAAGATTGTAAAATTCCCAGCTTAAATCATAAATGGTCTTTAGATGGTCAGGGGCAAAAAATTAAACCTCGCTCGGAGCAATCCGAGCGAGGTTTTTTGGAGCTGGTAAGCGGATTCGAACCGCTGACCTACTGATTACGAATCAGTTGCCCTACCTACTGGGCCATACCAGCAAATTATTTTTTAATATAAGATTTCTGAATTTGCTTTTTTTTGAAAGCATTAGAATTATACAACAAAAAGGTGAATTGGTCAATAGCAAACAAAACACCTTTTTGTATTTTTTGAAAAAATTATAGCAATTCATTCAATGTTTTAAAAACGAAATTAACGCTTGCGTTACGCACATTATTTCTGCCGAGAGCGCCGAACTGCTTTGTAAATGTTTTAATATTGCCGTCAATATAAAAGCCAAAACAAACCATACCGACGGGCTTTTTATCTGTTCCGCCGCCCGGACCTGCAACGCCGGTAACGCCTACGCCGATATTGCTGCCTGCCGTTTTTGCAACGCCGACACACATTTCTTTTGCAACCTCTTCGGAAACAACGCCATATTTTTCAATCGTATCGGCATTGACACCTATAAAATTAACCTTTGCTTCATTTGCATACGTTGTAAACGAAACATCAAGCACCTTTGATGCATCGGCAACACCGACAAGCTCTGCGCAGCAAAGACCGCCCGTGCAGCTTTCTGCAAACGAAATGCGGTATTCCCTGTCAATCAGTTTCTGAACAACCTTATTTACTTCTTCCATTTGAATCACCAAGAGTATTATATTATAAATTTCGATTTTTATCAATTATTTGGTTGAAATTAAACAACTGTATGGTATAATTTTTTCGGGTGATGATATGAAAAATTCATTTTCAAGAGAAATACCGCTGATTGGCAAGAATGGTTTCAACAAACTTCAAAGCGCATCTGTGATTATATTCGGCGTCGGCGGAGTCGGCTCATACGCTGTTGAAGCGCTTGCAAGAGCAGGCGTCGGTGCAATTACTATCGTCGATAATGATACGGTTGACGAAACAAACATCAACCGCCAGTTGATTGCACTGAATTCCACAATCGGGCAGGACAAGGTTACTGTTTCAAAAAACAGGATACTTGACATTAACCCTGACTGCAAAGTGACTGCAATCAAGGAATTTTTTGACGAAACGAGCACAATTGACCTTACCGAATACGATTACATTATTGATGCGATTGACAGTGTGAAATCAAAATTATTTCTTGCCGAAACGGCAGTAAAAAACAACATCAAAATCATATCATCAATGGGAACAGGCAACAAACTTGAACCCAAAAAACTGACTGTTTGTGATATTTCAAAAACAAGTTACTGCCCACTTGCCAAAAAGATGAGAACGGAACTGCGAAAAAGAGGCATTAACCACTTAAAGGTTGTATATTCAACCGAAGAGGCAAAATGCAGGAATGTGCCCCCTGCATCAATTTCGTTTGTACCGCCTGTTGCAGGACTTTTAATTGCAAAAGAAGTAATCACTGACTTGGTTTTCGGAGAAAATAATGGCTAAAAAAAGAAGAAATATTTTTGACAAAATAAACACTCTGCTATTTTGGAAGGACACAAGAGTTACTGACGGAGAGCGTTACACTGAAGTACGAAAGCACGATTTTTCAAGTTACTTTCCTGTGGAGAATTACATAAAACCGCAGGCTATGCCGACAGAAAATGTTTATAACATAAACGATTTCGGCGCCTTGCCGAACGACAAAAGCATTGACAACGCCCCGTTTATAAACGAAGCAATATACGAGGCGGAAAAAACGGGCGGAACAGTTCTGATTAACGGCGGAGATTACACATCTACAACCGTTTTTCTTAAATCAAACGTTACGCTTTTCATTGCCGAAGGTGCATCAATCATTGCAAACGAAACGGGCATCGGATATACGAATGACGCCCTGATTTTTGCTGACAATACAGAAAACATAACAATAACAGGCGGCGGGAAAATAAAAGGCAACGGCAACTTTTTCGGCAAAAAGCCTGTTTATGATGAAAATATGACTGCGCCGGGCAAGTACATTGATATGATTGAACTGCGTCAGGATTACAGAAAGCAATTACGATTTGCAGACAAAAGCAAGTACGGCTCGCCGATCATTCTGAAAAACTGCAAAAACATAACGGCGCATAATTTTATGATAGAAAACAGTGCCTCGTGGTCTTTCAGGCTTGATAACTGCGATAATATTGACATTCACGATTTTGTGATTAACAACAACAGAAATGCGGCAAATGCCGACGGCATAGACCTTTGCGGCAGCAGCAACGCTCGAATAAATCACTGCTTTATTTCAACAGCAGATGACGGAATCGTTATCAAAAATGCAATATGGCTCGGCTGCACAGGCGAAATGAAAAACATAAAAATCAACGACTGCGAAATCATTTCAAGAACAAACTCAATCAAAATCGGCACTGAAACAACGTTTGACATCAGCGATATACAGATTGAAAACTGCAGACTATTTCTGCCCGATTTGTACCCTTACACAGTGTCGGCAATTGCAGTTGAAGCGGTTGACGGTTCAAAAGTAAGCAATGTTACGGCGGAAAACATAACTGTAAATAACTGCTCGTGTCCTATTTTTATCAGGCTCGGGAACAGAAACAGAGCGAGTGAAGTTACAGCGCAGAGTGCCAATGCAATAGAGCGTGGTCAGAAGGCTGAAAAAGGCGTTTCGGCAGACAAAAACAGATTCAATTTTAAGAGCGGAATTGAAAATATAAGCATAAAAAATCTGAATGCCAACGATGCGGAAATGCCTATAATGATTTGCGGTTTCAAGCAAAAAGGCATAACAAAGCGAGTTAAAAATGTAACGCTTGAAAACATAAAAATCAAAAACAGCAAAAGACCGTATACGATTGACAGGCGGCTCTTTATTCCCGAATATGCAAAGGAATACCCCGAGGCAAACAGATTCAGAAATCTGCCGAGTTACGCCCTTTTTATCCGCCACGCAGAAAATGTGGTGATTAAAAATTTTGCGTGTGAACAGGTTAAAACGTGGAAAAAGGAAAGGTATATAAAAGATTTGAAGAATAATTAAACGGGTCGATGAAGGCATCGACCCCTACGAATAATCAAAAGCGGTGTATAACACACCGCTTTTTGTTTACAGATATTCTGTTGTAAAATCTATTGTGCCTGTGAATTTATCATACTGAACGAGGATATAGCTGTCGCCGCCATCAAAGTTGATTTCCTGACTGAAGGTGCCGCTATCATCAACTTCAATCTGATCTATTGATTTGCCGTTGCGGGTAAAGATTTTAACCTTGCCTGACTCTTTATCAATATGACCGCTGATTTTAAGATCTACCCCGCTGAGCGAGCAGCCGCCGTACACAACATCCTGACCGCTTTTCTTTTCGGTAGTGCCTTTATACGAGCCTGTATAATCATCTGTCTCATCATACCTTTCACCGATGAGACTGAAATTAGATGTTAACTGTGATTTGCCGATAATTTCAACAACCGAAGCATAGCCTTTAATAATCGTTTCGGGTTTTACAACGCCGACAAAAACAGCAGAGATAATAATCACAAGGCAGCAAAGAATTGAAAATATGTGACGCATTTTATCTCCTTTGGTTTTATTATGCGGTGCACCGAGGACGGTGCACCCTACGGCGGGAGGGCACGGAGACCCTCCCCTACATTTTCGGCGAGGTGAGGACACCCCGCCCTACCAAACGGGTCGATGAGGGCATCGACCCCTACAGAACAACATTCAAATTGTTATTTAATTGATTTCTTCCTTGAGGGTTTCAACAATGTTGTCATTTCTGAGTTTTGATACCGAGTAAAGCATGGAAGTACCTACTACTGCAAAAACAACTGCGATAACGCAAAGCGTCATAATCCAGTCAATCTCAAACGGAATTGAGTTTGAACCTACCGTATAATTAAGTGCAAAGCATATTACAGCGCTTATCGGCAGTGCAAATACAAGTGCCTTCATACCGTAAAATGCGCTTTCAAGCACAACCATTTTTCTGAAGCCCTGCGGCGTTGTGCCGACCGATTTCAGCATTGCAAATTCTTTTCTGCGCATTGCAATACCCGTTGAAACAGTGTTGATAATATTTGCAATCGTAATCAATGTAATCAGTGCAATAAAACCGTAAACAAATACCTGAATAACAAATGCAACGGTATTCATCATCTTCATATTTTCAGTATAATCGGAAACATATTTTGAACCGAGTTCATTTGTATCAAAGATTTCCTGAATGGAATCCGCAACCTGCTCATGTGCGTTTGTTTCAATACCAAGCATATAAAGAAAATCATCATGGGTATTTTTTACATAATTGTTATAATAAGAACTGAGCGGGATATAAACCGAAATGGAATCGACAGGATTTATATTCAGCAAACTGTTTTTAGCATCATATTTAACAAAATCAGTAAACTGAACTTTGTATTCCGTATTATCAAAAGTGTAATCCAGCATTTTATCTGTAAACGGCTTTGAATCGTTTTTATGATTAACATTATTAAGAACTACACCCTTGATTTCACTGCCGTAATACTTTTTGTAATCAATATTATTATCTTCACAGAGTTTATTGAAATTCTTATCATCAATAATGTTAACAAAGAAATAACGTTTCTGATTAAAGAATTTACTGTAACCCGAAGTAAGATAATCTTTATTTCTAAGGCTGCTGTTTTCATCACTGCTGACTGTGAAAAATTCATTGTTTACACAATAATAATTATCTATATCGGAAACATCTTCAAGTTTTTCAAGAAATTCATCTTTATGTTCATAACTGACTGTTGCCTGCACCTGATATGGCATGGTTTCCAGATTAGCGCTCATTGTAAACATATCGCAGAAATAATTACAACTGAAGAAAAGGATAACAGACAGTGCGATTGAAGCAGTGATTACCCTGCCCTTTCTGCCGTTTCGTTTCAGATTTTTATAAGCAAGTTCGCCCTCGTAACCAAAAATTTTGCGAATAATTTTAGGCGATTTGAGCCCTTTTGCCTTAACGGTAATTTCTTTGCGCTGGCGAATTGCATCAATCGGCGTAACTGCTGACGCTTTTCTTGACGGAACAACCGACGAAATAAAGATTGTAAGCACACTGAAAAGAATAATGCCTGCAATTGCCCAGAGCGGCGTAACAACATTCATATCCATATTAGTGCTGTCTACACCGTTTAGCATACCTGTTTCGATAATTTTTCCGCCGACTGCCTTTAATGTTATGCCGATACCGAGAATACCTGCACCGATACCGACAGGAATACCGATTATGCCGAGAATAAAGCCCTCATAATAAACAGACATCTTTTTCTGCTGCTTTGTAGCGCCGACCGATGCAAGCATACCGAGATACCTTACACGCTCTGAAAGCGACATACCGAAGGAATTATATATAAGCACAACAGATGCAATCATAATTATAACAAGAATGATTGCCACAAGCGGCAGAAAAGTCTGCATTGTTGCACTATTATTATCAATCGCAAAATAGGTTGCAAGATAATCATCATCAATGTTGTACTCTTCAATTTTATAATCTTCTATAATATCTTTAATCGTTTGAAGTGATTTATAATTAAGGTTTTTGACTTCAATATAGGCGGATGCCAATTCGCCGTCGGCAAGTGTTAATGTACTTAAATCAAGGCCACGTATAATTTTTGCCCTTGCACTTGTGGCAGGATTATCATGAAGAATTGCCGTGATTTTAAATTCGCCGATTTCTGTTACTTCAAATTCTTCATCGCCGAAATACGAACCGGCAAGTATAACTTTTTCGCCGTTTTCGATATAATAACGGTCGCCGATCGAAATGGAAACGGTATCACCTATTTTCCAGTCGAGTTTATTTTTATCAATCAGTGACTGCTCAACGGCAATTTCATTATTCTTTTCGGGTATAGCACCCTCAAAATTGCCTGTAAACATTTGCTCAAGGTTCGTTTTATCGCCTATATAAATTTCGCCTGTGCCTGCTGAATTTGATTTTCTGTTTTCAAGTTGATACGACGGATTGTCAAGGCTGACGCCGACACGCTCCAGCCTGTCATCATTTTTCAAATCGGCAAGTTGAGAAGCAGTTACGCCAAGGACTGCTTGACGGTGACCGCCTGCAATCTGGTCAATTTCACCGAAAAGATTCAAAAACGATGCCATGGCAACGAAAACGGCTGTAATCATTGCAACCGAAACGCAGATACCAAGCGTTGTGATAACTGTTCTGCCCTTATTTTCTTTAAGATGACGAAGGGTTAATTTGTTTACGATATTCAACCCATCCTCACCTCATCTCTTTTAATTCTGCCGTCTTCGATAGAGATAATTCTGTCTGCCGAGAGGGCGATTTTTTCATCATGGGTAATGATGATTACCGTCTGTTTGAATTCTTTATTAAAATGCCTTAACAGAGCAATGATTTCCTTACTGTTTTCACTGTCAAGGTTACCTGTAGGCTCATCTGCAAGAAGAAGCGCAGGATTGTTTACAAGCGCTCTGCCGATTGATACACGCTGCTGCTGACCGCCTGAAAGCTGATTTGGCAGATGTGTAAGCCTGTGTGAAAGACCGAGTTTATCAATCAGGGTCTGCACCTGCTTTTTATCAGGCTTTCTGCCGTCAAGCAGAAGCGGCAGGGTCAGATTTTCCTCAACCGTTAAAATCGGAATGAGGTTGTAGAACTGATAGATAAGACCAATCTGACGTCTGCGGAAGATTGCAAGCGCTGTTTCGTCAAGCTGTGAAATATCGGTATCATTAATGATAACACTGCCCGAGGTAGGAGTATCAACACCGCCGAGAATATGAAGCAAAGTTGACTTGCCCGAGCCTGACGGACCGATAATAGCAACGAACTCGCCCTGTTCCACAGAGAATGAAACACCGTCAAGAGCCTTTACCATCGTATCGCCCTTACCGTAAGTTTTGGATAAATTTTTTACATCAAGAATTTTCATAATGTTTATCTCCTTTCGTTGTTGGCAACGAAAGGGTAATCATAACCGTGGTTTAAATCGGCTGATTTGCCCTTACTCTGTGTTAAAAATACTCGGAATACACGAGTATTCCTGCGTTTTTGTGCCTTGATTAAGAACAAACCAGCACAATTTAAACTGCCTTGCACCAAAAATGATTAAAGTAAAGATGAATTTTGGCTTTTGAGATGGCAGCCTTGCTAACGCAAGGCAACAGTGAAAAAGTTAAAAGTCGCTTTAATATTTCATTTTTGGCAGGTTTGGATTACCCTTTCGTTGCCTATATCATAACCGTATAATCTTACACTTCGGTGAATTTTATATTACAATTCAGTCATATTGATTTTAAACAAAGCGGGAGGGCACGGAGGCCCTCCCCTACGGGAATGTTATTTTAAATTTACGGTGCGTCGAGGACGCCGCACCCTACTGATAGCCTTCTCCTCAAGGGAAAGCCTTATAAAAATCATATTATCGCCTTATAGAAGCGAAATTCAAACTGTGTGCCCACATTTTCAGTGCTTTCGGCAATAATTGATGCTTTTTCTTTTTCTGCAACCATTTTGGCAAGAGCAAGTCCTATGCCTACGCTTTCACCTGAGGAATTTTTGCCGTGATAAAAGCGTTCAAATATATGCGGCAAATCCTCTTTGGCAATGCCGCAGCCGTTATCCTTAATAAATACGGAGTTATACACGTTGGTGCATTCCGTAAAAATTTCAAGTGTTCCGTTTTTATCTGTATGCTCAAGGCAGTTTTTAATAATATTGCCGAGCGCCTCAACAGTCCAGTTTTTATCACCCGTAAATGTAAAATCTTCTGCTGTATTTATAAGTGAAATCTGCTTTAAATCAAGCGTTACAAGAAATGGTTTTAAACTTTCCGTAATAACATCAGCAGCAGACACCTGTTCTGATTTAAACGCAACAGTGCCTGCATCCAGTTTTGAAACTTTTAAAAGATTCTGAATCAGCCAGCGCATTTTATCGAGTTGATTTTCAATAATCTCTAAAAATTCTTTATTTTTCTGCTTGTCCTTTTCATTTTTCATCAAATCAGTCATAACCATCATTGAAGTAAGCGGTGTTTTCAACTGATGTGAAACATCTGCAAGCGAATCGGCAAGATAAACCTTATCCTTTGCAAGCAGTTCATTCTGTGTTTTAAGAAGAATAATAACTTTATACAGATTATTCTGAAGAATAGACAGTTCACCCTCTGTGTTACTGGCAATGTTCAAATCATAATTACCTGAGCAGACAAGCGACAGATAATCATTAAGTTCGCTTAATTTATCATACCTTTTCTTCGTAAAATAAAGGCAGACCGACATAATCAGAATACCGAGCACAAAGCATAGCAGAGCACATAATTTGCTGAAAAACAGGCAGATAAACGAAAAAAGCAGCGTTGAGCAAACGCCTGTTGAAATTATTATTTTAATATCCTTATTAATCATTTTCTATAACATAGCCGAGTCCACGCACCGTTTTGATATAAACGGGGTTTGCTATATCCTCCTCAATTTTATCACGAAGTCTTTTTATATAAACGGTAAGGGTATTATCTTCAACAAAGGCGCTGTCTATATCCCATATATTTTCAAGCAGTTTTGCACGGGAGAGCACTGTGCCCCTGTTATTAAGCAGAATAAGCAGCAATCTGTATTCCATTGCGGTTAAAACAATTTCGGTGCCGTTTTTATAAACCTTTGCCTCGTTTGTATTAATCGTAAGTTCTTTAATTTTAATTATACCGTCGGCACTGTCTTTGTTATAACGGCGAAGAACGCTTTTAATACGTACCAAAAGCTCTTTAAGACGGAAAGGCTTTGAAATATAATCATCTGCACCGAGTTCAAAGCCCATAACAACGTTTACCTCGTCATCATAAGCAGTAAGGAATATAACGGGCAGATCGCCTTTTTCCTTGATTTTTTTGCACACATCATAGCCGCTTCCGTCAGGCAGGGTTAAATCAAGAATATAGAGCGAAAATGTCTCTTTTTCAATAATATTCAAAGCATCCGAAACCGTTTTGGCAAGCGTTACGGTATAACCCTCATTTTCAAGAGAATAGGAAAGCCCCATACCGATTGCACTGTCATCTTCAAGAACAAAAATTTTCATACTATCACCATAGCCTTTCAAGCTGCAAATCATTTATCAATATCATTAACACCCGACTACAGCCTGACAAGGCGTTAATGGTGATACAGCCATCTCAAAATTATGCCACAGGCAAATTTTGAGGGCAATATAATTTGATAGTATGATTTTTCATACTATCACCCGTTAATATTCTATCATAGTTTACTATTGTTTTCTATTACAAAATTGTAATAAAAAATCTTAAAATTTATACAAAAATGTACTTTAATATTTCGACCGAGTTTGCTATAATACATTATACAAACTATAATATTCTATATATTTTACAGGGGAGGACAAATTATGGGCGGTTTTTTCGGTGTAGCCTCTAAAGAAGATTGTGTTTTTGACCTGTTTTTCGGAATTGACTACCATGCTCATCTCGGCACAAGACGTGCAGGCATGGCAGTTTATGACAAGAAAAACGGCTTTGACAAAGCAATTCACAATATAGAAAATGCACCTTTCAGAACAAAATTCAGCAAAGAATCAAACGAAATGCACGGCAATCTCGGCATTGGCTGTATTTCCGATTTTGAGGCTCAGCCGATTCTTGTTCGTTCACATCACGGCACCTTTGCCATTACAACAGTTGGTAAAATCAACAATGCCGATGAAATAGTTAATAAAATTATCAAATCAAATGTTCACTTTTTTGAAATGCAGAACGGTGATATTAACCCCACCGAACTTGTGGCATCAATCATAAACCAGAAAGATAATTTTATTGACGGCATCAAATATGCACAGGAAATTATTGACGGCTCAATGAGTATGCTTATTCTGACCGAAAAGGGCATTTACGCCGCAAGGGACAAACTGGGCAGAACACCGATTACAATCGGCAAAAAAGACAGCGGATACTGTATGAGTTTTGAAAGTTTTGCTTATCTTAACCTCGGCTATCAGGATTACAAGGAACTCGGACCTGGTGAAATTGCGGTTATGACACCCGACGGAGTGACAACACTTCAGAAGCCGGGCGAAGATATGAAAATCTGCACATTTTTATGGATATATTACGGCTATCCCACCTCATCTTACGAGGGTGTTAATGTTGAAAAAATGAGGTATAACTGCGGCAAAGCGCTTGCAAAAAGGGATAATGTTAAGCCCGACATTGTTGCAGGCGTTCCCGATTCAGGCACGGCACACGCTATCGGCTATGCTAACGAATCAGGCATACCGTTTTCAAGACCTTTCATCAAATATACACCGACATGGCCGAGATCATTTATGCCTACCCACCAGAGCAAACGTGATCTGATTGCAAAAATGAAACTGATTCCTGTTCACGATTTAATTGAGGGCAAAAGCATGCTGCTTATCGACGACTCTATCGTACGCGGCACACAACTTCGTGAAACGACCGAATTTTTATATGAAAGCGGTGCAAAAGAGGTTCACGTAAGACCTGCCTGCCCACCTCTTTTCTTCGGCTGCAAATACCTGAATTTCTCACGCTCAACATCTGAAATGGAACTTATCACAAGACGTGTTATCTGTGAACTTGAAGGTGATGACGTAAGCGAAGAAACTATTAAGGAATATACAAATCCCGACAGTGAAAAGTATCAGAAAATGCTTGATAAGATTTGCGAAAAACTGCATTTCACATCACTCCGCTACCACAGACTTGACGATATGATTGAGTCTGTCGGCATTGACCCGAGCAAGCTCTGCACCTATTGCTGGAACGGTGAGGAATAATATAGAACAATACAAAAATCAAGGACGGTCAAAGACCGTCCTTTTGTTATGCAATATAATATTTATCTTCTGTCCATTTTTTGACATTGTTATTTATATATTCCCAAACATTTAAATAATCTTCTTCATTTCGGATAATATGGTCGTAATATGACCGCTGCCATAACTGCTTCCCGTATTTATTGGTCGTATATGATTTCA
>JACTVT010000024.1 GCA_014465955.1 Eubacterium sp.
TTCAATCTGTTGTTCATAATTATTATTAAACATCGGCAAATCAATTTTAAAATCACTTGCTTTAGCATTTGAAACAGGATACAGGAATGAAACAAAAATAAACATTGAGATAATCATTTTATAAAACTTACCTAAACTGCCTTTTGGCGTCATCACTGAAAATATTACAGCAAGTATAAGTGTAAGACAGACGGAAAATATCCAGTTTTTTAAAAAATCCATTATGCACTTCCTTTTGCCGCAACAAGAATTCCTATTGAAATAATTGTTGTTACCATTGAAAGAATTAAAACTACATTCATTATAAGTAATGCATCGCAAAATGCTTTTATTACACTTGAAACGGAAGAATCACAAAAAGTTTCCGAAAGAAGCGTTGAAAGATTTAAAAACAGGCGCCACATTGCAACCTCAATTATTGCAGGAAGGAAAACAACGGCTACAGCAATAATTCCTACAACGCCGACACTTGAACGAATAAGTGATGAATAAGACTGAATGGATAGAAGCCCCTCACTTATTGCACTGCCGATTACAGGCACAACCGAATTAATCGCAAAACGGATTGAACGCAGACCGATAGCATCTGCTCTTGACGCCACTGCCGTTTTAATTGACAGAATAGAAACAAACCCTGCAGCGCATACTGATATTGCCGTTGTAATATTCTTTTTAAGGAATGCAGTTATTCCGCCGAGATTTAATTCGGAGCGTATTCCCGAGCATATTCCTATTGCGAGGAAAGCATTGGAAAGCGGTATAAAAATATTTTTTGAAATATAATTCAGTATCTGCGAAAGCGTCAGCAAAAGCGTATTAGTTGAAAAAGCAGACACAGCACTGCCCGATGCGGCAACAATTGCGCAGAATGCAGGTACAAAAGCAAACATAAAATCAGAACATACGGATATGGTTGAGCAAGCGAGTGCAATCGTTGTTTTCAACTTCATCAGCAATACAACCGAAATTACAAGTGCACTGACAGTAGAATACATTGACGACAAATCATCATCACGGACACTTGATTTCATACTTTTGAAAAATGAAGATAAAATGATAAATACAAGCAAAGAAAGCATTGCTTTAAACGGCGTTTCAACTGCACCTTTAAGAATGAAAACAATCTCATTTTTTAAATCTTCAAAAGAAAGATTTATCAAATTTTCATAATCAAAATCAAGAAATCCCGCTGATTTAAGAAAATCATATGTATCATCATCAAGTTTTTCAAAAGAAGACAAATCATATGAATTTAATGTATTATTATATTCATCCCTGTCGATTTCTTCTTCACCGAACACCTGAAACGGAAAAGAAAACAATATTACTAACGGTATAATTATTGATATGATTTTTTTTAATTTCTTCATTCTAACAATCCTGTAATTATATTAAGAACAGACTCAAAAAGCGGCAGCACCATAAGCACTACAATAATTTTGGCTGCTGTTTCAGTCTGATTTGCCAGAGTATTTTCACCTGCATCACGGCACATATCAGAAGCAAACTGTGATATTAATGTAATACCGAGTACTTTAATCATAAGTTTTATATATTCCGCAGTACTTTCTGCACCTGAGGATATTTTTGCAATATATCCAAATACGCCTGACAAGCCGTCAGCCACAAGAACAAAAATAATTACTGCAGTTGCAAGCATAACAATCAGAGAAACGGTTTTATTGTAATCACGAAGCAAAACAGTAAGCAGAAGACCGCAGACCGAAATTCCGATAACCTGCATCATAAGTCAAACAAAGCCTTAACAGTTGAGAAAAGCGAACTGATTTCGGGAATAAGCATCATAAGGACAACAATAACACCTGCAAGCGTTGTAAGCATTGCCTGATCCTCTCTGCCCGATCTGATAAGCACGGTGTTTAAAACAGAAACGATTATTCCGATTGCGGCAATTTTAAAAATAAAATTAACATCCATATAACGCACCTACACCAAAAGAATTGAAACTGTCATTCCGCCGAACACACCGAATGCTATATACAGTCTGCTGTGGCTTTTAAAACTGCCCAGATATTTTTCTTTGCTCTCTTCCATTGATTTGCTGAAGGAATTTATCACATCAAGCATTGAGTCACTGTCGGTTGTGCCGAGAATTTTGAAAAGCGCATTGATTTTTTCATTTTCGCTGTCTGTAAGTTCTGTTTTTATGTTTATATTTTCAGGATTATACGTTTTAAGGAATTTTAAATGCGACAGCCCCGGTTCATTTGACAAATGATTTACTACAGACTTTGTGTCATTTGAATAATAACCGATTTCAATACTCATTAAATTGCACATTTCAAGCAGTTCGCAGCATATTACATATTTATTTTTAAGTTTCTGCGCCATACTGATGCCCGTTATAACCGAGGCTATATTTATTAATACGATTCCTATCAATTTCACTTCTCAATTCACTTACTTCCATTATTTCAAAATTATTGGTATAGTCATTAAGCAATACAACAAAATCAAATTCACCGAGTGAAATAAGATTTCTTATAACAGGCTTATCCAAAATTTCCTGCTTGGTTGAGGCGTGAACGGAAACAGCAAATTTTACGCCTGACAAAAAGCCCTGCCGCACTGCTTTTGCCTCATCTATACCCGAAATCTCATCACAGATAATGAAATCGGGCGAAAGCGTTCTGACGGCAATTTCGATGCCTTTTGCCTTCGGGAATGCAGACAAGACATCTGTATTGCACCCTACGTCGGATATTATTCTGCCGCCTGATTTAAATGCAATTTCACTGCGTTCATCAATAATTGCAACCTTTCGGTACTGATTATTGAAGCCTGAAGATAATAATCTTGAAAAATCTCTTAAAAAAGTTGTTTTTCCTCCTGCAGGCGGTGATGCTACAATAATACTGGGCAGACTGTTTATATAAAGAACATTCATAATCTGGCGTGCACAGTCCTTGACCTCTCTTGCTATTCTTATATTAAGTGACGTAACATTTTTTACACTGGCTATCTGACCGTCTTTTAAAACCGCAGTAGATGCAATACCAACTCTGTTTCCGCCGTCCACCGTTATAAACCCATTTATTAAATCATCAATATGCGTCTGCACGGAAAAATTACTCAGTCTTTTATAAATTAAATCAAACTCATCTTCCAGCACCTTATATGTAAACTGCGTATTGTGATTCATCAGTTTACCGTTTTCAGTAATAAACAGCGATTTATCAGAAAACACAAGAATAAGCGGTTTATTTTTTCTTATTCTCAATTCCGTCAATTTATTCAGTATTTCTTTCGGCAGTGATAAAAGCACATTGTTTATACTGTCAGTAAGATACGGCAGAACCGTTTCAATGCTCATTTTTCTCACCTCATTAAGGTATATGCCGTCTTGTCCCTGAATATTACTGTTTGTCAAAAAGCAGAAAAAGGATTGATGAAACAGGAAATATATGTTATTATTTTATAAGATATAAATTTAATCAAAATCGGTGATTATATGAATACAATTCTTTGCAAAACCAAAACAAAATCAAACAAATTTATAAACGGCGAAACAGTTAATTATACAATTGCTTTTTTGCTTTCTTTTTTTGCACTTATATGCATTAAACAGATTTTTAAAACTTTTTTAGGTGTAAGCACTGAAATCTCGGTAACTATCGGCTTTATTATCAGTGAAATTATTTTATATTTTGCCGAACGTTATTTTGTGTTCAGGGATGATGGACTTAACGGAAATATACGCCAGATACTGTTTGCGCTGCTTGGAGGCGGTATTCACTTTGCAATTTACAGTGCCATAAAATTTGTTTTGTGTGACCGTTTGGGCGCTTTTGATTTTACGGCATGGTTTATTTCGGCAATATTGATTTTTATAATAAATTATCCTTTTGCAAGGCTTTTGATTTTTGACTGCATTTCGCTGCCTGAAAAAAAGAAAAACGGCAGAATTTACAAAGCCGTTTTTGAATACAGATTTGTTTTGCTTTCAATGGCGCTTGCAACTCTCTGCCTTGTGTTTATTTACTCTGTTTTCAAGGTTTTTCCGTTTGGCGATACTACTGTTTTAAGAATGGATTTATACCATCAGTACGGTCCGCTTTTTGTTGAACTGTTTGACAGAGTTGTTGAACGAAAATCATTTATTTACAGTTTTACATCGGGCGGAGGTTCAAGTTTTTTAGGCAATTATTTCAACTATCTTTCAAGCCCTCTTACTGCATTGATATTCCTGTTTGACAGAGTTCAGATGCCGTATGCAATCACATTTTTAGTCGGATTGAAATGCATTTTATCGGCAGGAACTTTTACCTTCTATCTCAAAAAAAGTCAGAAAGCAAATGAAATTTATGTGACTGCATTCGGTATTCTTTACGCCTTTTCTGCATATTTTCTTGCTTATTTCTGGAATATTATGTGGATCGACGCAATGTTCCTTTTTCCGCTTATAATTCTCGGTATTGAAAGAATTATCAATAAGGGCAAGCCCGCACTTTATATAATTTCGCTTATTCTGCTTCTTTACAGCAATTATTATATGGGCTATATGGCGTGCATTTTTGCGGTAATTTACTTTATTGCTTATTATTTTATGAACAATTCTTCATCTGCCAAAATTGACAGTTCATATATTCCGCAGAAGAAAATTTCTTTAAAGGCGATTTTAAACAATAAAATGATTGACAGAGGATTAAGATTTGCAGGGGCTTCGCTTCTTGCAGGGCTTTTGTGTGCATTTTTCCTTTTACCTGTTTACTTTATTCTTACAGGCTCAAGCGCCACATCGGGTGATTTTCCAAAAACGGCAAAACTATATTTTTCGGCATTCGAATTCATTAAATCGCACTTCGCATTTCTTGAAACAACAATCCGTTCAAGCGGTGAAGACGTTCTGCCGAATGTTTACTGCGGAGTTATCAGCCTTATTCTTGTGCCGCTGTTTGTTGTAAACAAAAACATAAAAATGAAAGAAAAAGGAATTTATATTTCAATTCTTCTTTTCCTGTTTGTTTCATTTGACGTCAATATTTTGAATTATATCTGGCACGCTTTTCATTTTCCGAATGACCTGCCCTACCGCTTTTCTTATATGTATTCGTTTATTCTGCTTGTTATTTCTTACAAAGCGCTTAAAAACATCAAATATCTCGGAATAAAAGAAATCGGATTTACTTCAATGGCATGGATTGCAATGGCGGTAATTGCCGAAGAAATGAAAACGGAAAAAATGAAAAATCTGACACCGTATATGACTATTGCATTTATAATCATCTGGTGCGCTGTACTGTTTTTAGCAAAGAAAAAGAATTTCGGCAAGGCAGTTATAGGTACAATGATTATTTCTGTTGCTTTCTGTGAAATCATTGTTGCAGACACAAAAGCATTCAGCCTTGCACAAAAGCAAACCGACTATGTATCAAACTATGAAACATACCGTGAAGACATTAATTATATTAAAGAAAATGACAAAGATTTATATAAATCCGAACTGACCAATCTTAACACAAGAATGGATCCCTGCCTTTACGGTTATGACGGCATAAGCACATTTTCATCTATGGCTTATGAAGACTATTCACATTTACAGTACAGCCTCGGTATGTTCGGCAACAGAATAAACAGTTACACCTACAACACGCAGACGCCTGTTTACAATATGATGTATAACATCAAATATCTGATTTACAAAGATGAAAAAACACGCCCGTCAACCGATCTTTACACAAAATTTTATGAAAGTTCAGACGGTGAATCCGTAGTTTTCAAAAACGATTACTTTTTACCGATTTCATTCTGTGTAAGCGAAAATATAAACGGCTGGGATACTACTGAAAACAATCCGTTCCGTGTTCAAGGTGAATTCTTTGAAAAAGCAACGGGTTACAGCGATGTATTCAAAGAAGTTAACTATACCAACTGCAGTTACGATGGAGTTACAGGCGAAAACATCGCAAATAACGGCTCATACTGGTTCAGCCCGTTGGGTGACTTCGGCAATATTGATATTACGGTTAAACCGAACACTAACGGCAATATGTATCTTTATATAACATCAAAAGACATAACCAACGTTACCTGCAAATCAGGCGAAGACACTGTTACACAAAGCCTTGATACACCGTATATTCTTGATTTAGGCTATAAAACAATTGATGATGAAGTTACTATTTCACTTGACTGCACAACGGCAGACGGCAGTGACGGCAACTTTGATATTTATTGTTACAGTATTGACAAAAACGTTCTTGATATGGGGTACAATAAACTTAAAGTCACATCAATGAATATTGAAGATTTCAGTGAAACAAAAATAACCGGAAAAGTAACAGCAAAAGAAAACTGCGTTCTGTATTCATCAATCCCATATGATTCAGGCTGGAGCGTAACCGTTGACGGTGAAAAGACAGAAACATTCGGTGTAGGTAACTGTCAACTCGGTATAATGCTGAAACCCGGTGAACACACCATAGAATATAAGTACAAACCAAAAGGTCTTATGGCCGGGTCTGCGGTAAGTCTTGTCACAGTTCTTGGAATAATCACCGCATTATTTATTATAATAATGAACAAAAAAGACAAAGAAAAATATGATAAAAACATCGAACAAAATACTCCAAATAATGACAAAATAGTTAAAAGTTTAAAATAAGGTTTACAATTATTATTAAATATAGTAAAATACAAGCGCATAACAAACTGAATAAATAAGTATAAATCTGAAGGAGAATTTTTAAAATGGCAAGATTAACAGCACAAAATGTTGAAAACATTCCTTACGGTCCGCTTGGTATTATTGCTATGCCCGGCTGTGAAGCACTTGCAGGCAAAGTTGACCAATACCTTGTAAAATGGCGCAAGGAGCAGGCTCTTGAGCATCAGGATACAATCGCTTTCTTCGGCTACACAAGAGACACTTACCTTATTGACATTTCAAATCCGCGTTTCGGCAGCGGCGAAGGCAAGGCGGTCATTAACGACACTGTAAGAGGCTATGACCTTTACATTGTTACAGACTGTTTCAACTACAATGTAACATACAAAATGTATGGTATGACCGTACCGAAATCACCTGACGATCACTATGCTGATTTAAAGAGAGTTATTTCTGCCGCATCTTCAAAGGCTAAGCGCATTTCCGTTATTATGCCTATGCTTTATGAAGGCAGACAGCACAAGAGATCAAGCCGTGAATCACTTGACTGCGCAATGGCTTTGCAGGAACTTGTTGCACTCGGCGTTGAAAACATTATTACATTTGACGCACATGACCAGAGAGTTCAGAATGCAATCCCACACAAATCATTTGAAAACGTTATGCCTACATACCAGATGATTAAGGCAATCGTAAACACGGTTGATGATTTAAAGGTTGACAAAGACCACCTTATGGTTATTTCACCTGACGAAGGTGCAATGAACAGATGTATTTTCTTTGCTACTCAACTCGGCGTTAATCTCGGTATGTTTTATAAGAGAAGAGATTATACAAGAGTTGTAAACGGCAGAAACCCGATTGTTGAACATCAGTATCTCGGTGATTCCGTTAACGGTAAAGACATCATTATTGTTGACGATATGATTTCATCAGGTGAATCTATGCTTGAGGTTGCACAAAAACTTAAAGCGCTCGGTGCTGCAAGAATTTTTGTATGCACTACATTCGGACTTTTTGCAAATGGTCTTCAGGTATTTGACGATGCATATGCAAACGGCGTATTTGAAAAAGTATTCACAACAAACGGTGTTTACCAGACCCCTGAACTTCTTTCAAGAGAATGGTATCAGTCAGTTGAACTTTCAAAGTATATCGCATATTTCCTTGATACTTTAAATCACGATATGTCTGTATCAACGCTTCTTGATTCCTCATCTAAAATTGATGCTATTTTAACAAAAAAAGGATTGAAAGCATAAATGAAAAAAAACAATGAAAATATAGAAAACACTGATATTGCCGAGGCAGGCGAACAAACTGCAAAAAAAGCAAAAACCTTTACAAAAAAGCAGATGATTGCATCAATTGTAATTGCTGTAGTTCTGGCAGTTGCTATATGCCTGACTGCGGTTTGCGTTGCAAATGATTTCAATCCGATTTCATATTCACTCAGCGTTATAACTAACGATAAAGACAAAATTATAGGCAAATGGCAAAGCCGTGATATGCCGGGTCTTTCCGCTTACGAATTCCATGAAGACGGTGACTATGATTCATATATTTCATCGTTCAATTTCTCGGGGCAATATGAAATCAAAGGCGATAAACTGACTCTCATCAACACAAAATCACAGGAAGAAATTGTTTACAAATTTTCAGTAAACGGGGACACACTTTCGCTTACTTTAATTGAAGATGCAAACAACAGCAAAGTTGATGATGACGAAACAATTAAATTTGACCGTGTTGACACGCTGAATCAGAAATCAATTTTTGATATGCTCGGTGATTTGAAACAGGATACGGAAGAAACAACGGAAAAAGAATAATAAATTAACTTATTTTTGTTAATATAAAGCAGCAAAAAAGCCGTCAGGTATTAATTTACCTGACGGCTTAGTTAATTTTTAACAGATACGGGGCAGCCCCTCACCACGAAGAACAGATATTTTTCTCTGACCGCCGAGTGTTGTATTTAAAACAACGCCACCGCCGTCTGAGATTTCGCCTATAATCTGCGCATTTGCACCGTATTCGGAGTTTTTCATAAGTTCAAGGGCTTTGTCTGCATCTGCCTGTGAAACTACTGCAATCATCTTACCCTCATTGCCCATATGCATAATTTCAAGACCGAGGAAATCGGCAAAAGCCTTAACCTGCGGGTCAACAGGCAAATCATTTTCATTAAGATTTATTCTGACTTCAGATGCATCTGCAATTTCATTTAAAACAGTACCGAGTCCGCCTCTCGTAACATCACGCATACAGTGAATATCAATATGATTATCCATAAGTTTTTTAACAATATCAACGAGCGGTGCATTGTCGCTCTCAATTGTATTTTCAATATTCATTCTTGCAGAAAGAATTGTAGCGTGATGATCACCGAGATTTCCTGAAAGGATAATTCTATCCCCTGCTTTACAGTTTGATGAAGAAATACTGTCATTTTCAACAAAGCCGACACCCGTTGTGTTTATATAAACGCCGCCGCTACCCTCAATAACCTTTGTATCACCTGCAACAATGATTACGCCTGCCTCTTTCGCAGTTTCTGCCATAGACTGCGCAATACGCCTTAAATCATCAGTATCTGCACCTTCTTCAATAATAAATGCAGATGTAATATATTTCGGCACAGCGCCGCGCATAAGCAAATCGTTAACAGTGCCGCAGACCGACAGTCTGCCGATATCGCCGCCTTTAAAAAAAAGCGGTGTTACAACAAATGAATCGGTAGTTACGGCAATTTTTTTATAGCCGTCTACAACTGCACTGTCTTCCATTTTAGCAAGAACATCATTGCCGTATGAATTTTCAAAAACGGAATTAATCAAATCGGAAGTGTATTTTCCGCCGCTTCCGTGAGCCAAAGTAATTTTCATAACTTTATATTAAAAATCCTTTCTGTCGTTGACATAATAAGAATAGCAACTGCCTTCGGTAGACACCATACAAGCACCCTGCGGATTTTCAGGAGTGCAAATTTTACCGAATAAGGGACATTTTGTCGGTGATGTTTTGCCGATAATAACCTCTGAGCAATGACAGGCAGGATTTATTTTTGTATCCTTAATAATATCTCTGCTGCCTGCATCAAACGAAGCATATTCAGGTTTAAGAGCCATTCCGCTGCCCTTTAAAAGACCGATACCACGCCACACAGCATCACACGGCTTAAAATATTTTAAAACGCTTTTCCTTGCCGTTTCGTTGCCGTTTTCGCTGACTGCACGTTTATAAAGATTTCTGACTTCTCCCCTGCCGACAAGTTTGGCAAGCGCATAAATAGATGCAATAAGTTCTTTTCCCTCAAAGCCCGAAACCACAAAAGGCAGATTATATTTTACGGCAAGGCTTTTAAATTCTTTTGCGCCTGTAATTACCGCTACATGGCCGGGTGCTAAAAAGCCGTCAATTTTACTGCCATTTTCACACAGAAATTCAATTGCTTTCGGCATTGTTTTAAGCGCCGTAAGCAATTTAATATTCGTTAAATTCCTCTTAATTGCTTCTTCAATAAGAACGGCATAAATCGGCGTGGTTGTTTCAAAACCAACGGCGGCAAAAATATACGTTGTTAATTTATCTTTTTCAGCCATATCAAGCATTTCAAGCGGCGAATACACCATTTTCACCTTACCGCCTGACGCCATTGCATCTTTAAGGCATTCCTTACTGCCCGGCACTCTGAGCATATCGCCAAAAGAAACAACAACAGTATTTTCCTGCCGTGAATAATCCACAAGAACATCAATATACTCGGCAACGGTAACACAGACAGGACAGCCCGGACCTGAAATAAGCCTTATTTTATCTGACAGCATAGACGGAATGCCTGCTTCGCTTATTGAAGCAGTATGCGTGCCGCAAACCTCCATAAAAGTGAGCGGTCTGCCGTCGTAATTTTTAAGTTCATCAATAATTTCCGAAAGTTCAGGCATTTTCAATATCCTCTAACTCTTTAAACAAATCAATCATACTTTGTGCCTCATAATCATCAAGAACCTGAATAATCAATCCTGCATGAACGAGGGCATAATCGCCGACATTAACATCTACTACGCCTGTATGCGCCTTAACACGATTGCCGCTGTAATCAATCGTTGCCGTATTGCCGTTAATTTCAATTACCCTTCCCGGTGCTGCTACACACATTGCTCATTTCTCCTTTTAAAACCATTTTAGGCTTATTCGAATTTAACTCACTTGCTTAACACCGCCATATAAGCCTGACCGAGGCAGATTCCTCCGTCATTAGTCGGTACTTTTTCATTTATATAAACATTATAACCATTTTTCTCAAGAAGTGAAATTGCTCTTTCGGTTAAAATTCTGTTTGCAAAAACACCGCCCGACAGCGCAATATTTTTTATATCATACCGCTTTGCGGTATTTAAGATTTCATCAGCAATTGCGACGTGGAAGCCGAGCGCAATACTGCTGGTTTTCTCGCCGTTATCTTTGGCGGATATAATCTGATTTAAAAGCACACGCCAATCCCACTTCGGGATTTCAAATTTAATAAAATCGTTTGCTTTTCGAGCCCCTTTTTCAAGAGCAATTGCACATTTGCCCTCAAAACCGTTATAATTTTCAATTTCAAGCAATGCGGCAACGGCATCAAATAATCTGCCCATTGACGTACTGTTAAAGCAGCCTATATTACTGTTTAAAACAGTTTTCACCATATCGTCGTTACATTTGCCGATTTCATTAAGATAGCAGTTTAAAGCCTTGCGGGCATCTTTTGACACGGTGTTGCCACCAAAAAACTTAACAGGTTTTAAATTTTCGGCACGGCTGAATTTTTTATCTTTAAAAATAACAATTTCTCCGCCCCAGACAGTATCATCTGTACCATATCCCGTTCCGTCAAATGCAAAGCCGAGGACATCGCCTTTTAAATTATGTTCGGCAATTACAGAAGCGATATGGGCAAAATGATGCTGAACAGACAAATCGGCATTATAAACACCTGACGAAAAATAATCGGGGTGTAAATCACTTACAAGATAATTATGGTGAAGTGAAAGCAGATTTTCCATATGACTGATATTATTCTTATATGTCTCAAAAACCTGCTCATTTTCCAAATCACCGAAATACTGGCTAAGATATACAAAGTTTTCTTTTACAAGGCAAAAAGATGATTTTAAATCGCCGCCTGTTGCAAGAATTATTTTATCCGTTTTTTTAGAAAGAACAATCGGCAAAGGAACATAACCCCTTGCACGGCGAAGAATCTGCGCTCTGCCTGAAATTACACGTGTAACCGAATCATCAAGCGGCGTTAAAATATCTCTGTTATGATAAAGCACACCGTCAAGATATACACTATCATTCCAAAGTTTTAAAACCGTTTCATTGTCGGTAATAATCGGTTCATTTGTAATATTAGCGCTCGTCATAACAAGCGGAAAATTCACACTGCGAATCAGCATATGCTGAACAGGATTTGACGGCAGCATTGCACCTACATCACCGCTGTTCTGACAAACAAAGCCACCGAAATCATTTTTCTTTTTTAAAAGAACAATCGGTGCGGCACTGCTTTTCAGCAAATCCGATTCCATATCATTAACAAAAGCATATTCTTTTATGCTTTCGGTATTTTCAAACATTACGGCAAAGGGCTTTTCTTCCCTTTTCTTTAATAATCTCAGTTTATTTACTGCGTTTTCATCATTCGCATTACAGGCAAAATGAAAGCCGCCGATATCTTTAACTGCAATAACTCCGCCGTTTTTCAGGGCGTTTACTGCATTTTTAATAGGATTTCCTTTTTCGGTATAAAAAAGTTCAGGACCGCAATTATTACAGCAAATCGTCTGAGCATAACACCTTATATCATCGGAATTATTATATTCTTCACTGCAGTCATCACAAAGCGGAAATTTATCTAAAACTGTATTACACCTGTCATAGGCAAGTTTATTTAAAACAGAATAACGCGGACCGCAGACGGTACAACTTATAAACGGATGATGAAATCGCCTGTTATTACTATCAAAAAGTTCTTTTACACACATATCACAAGTGGCGATGTCAGGCAAAACAAGCGGCAGCATATCATCTTTATTACTGCTTTGTTCTATATAAAATTCATTATAAATTTCAGCATTTTCAATTACTGTTTTACTTATATTCCATATTTCTGCGCCATTCGGCAAACAGCAAGCAAGGCGCTGAAAAAAAATCTTCAACGCCTGTTCATTACCCTGGGCAATAATTTCAACCAAAGCACCTTTATTTTTAACATATCCTGTAATATTTTCTTCCTGTGCAAGGCGAAGCACAAACGGTCTGAAACCGACCCCCTGAACCAAACCCCACACAAAAATTTTATAGGTCATTCGGTACAAATATCCCCCATATTACTCTTTTGTAAATGTTACTGTTCCCTCACCCTTGCCTGTAAAAGAAAGGCTCTTTTTAGGGCATTTTTCTGTGCAAAGCCCGCACTGAACACAGTTATCAAGATTAACAGACCATGTTTTGGTTTCTTTTCTGTCTACAGTGATAGCCTCATTCGGGCACTGCTTCTGACAGATACCGCAAAGAACACAACTTGAAATATCGTTTGTAAGTGAGCCTTTTTCGGTATGTACTTCTTCCTGCTCAGTTATGGAAAGCACTTTTTTCGGGCATTTCTCAACACAGAGACCGCATTTAACGCACTTTTCATCATTGACTTTCCATACTTTTTCTGCTCTGTCAACCTCAAGTGCATCATTTGGACACTGCCTTTTGCAGATACCGCAGAAAATACAATCGTCCATTGAATTGACAAGTTTCTTTTCAGCCTTTGTTTCTTCAATCGGTTTCTGAAATGTATCAACTGTTTTTTTGTAATCCGGCTCGGTATAACCGGGCTGGATATCAAGACAATGCTTAGGGCAGCCGTTAACACAGTTTGCACACTGAACACAGCCCATTCTGTCAATAGACCAGGTTTTATTCACCCTATCTACAGTAATTGCAGATGACGGGCATTTTTTCTGACAGATACCGCAGAGAATACAGTCATCAAAATTATTTACAATATGTCCCCTGCTCCTTTCGGGAAATTCAATCGGAGCGGCGGGATAATTCTTTGTTGCAGGCTTAGAAAAAAGATTTTTCAAAGCAATAGGAGCAAAATCCATTAATTTAGACATATGATTACCCCCTTATCTTTCAGTACAACTGATGCACGGGTCAATGGTGAGTACCTGAAGAGGTACATCTGCCAAATCGGAACCCGGCAGAATATTAAGAAGTGAAGTTAAATTTGTAAATGTGGGGGTACGTATTCTTGCACGGTTAAGAAACGGAGTACCGTCACCCTTAACATAATAAATCGCTTCACCACGTGGTTGTTCAAGGCGTACAAAAGCCTCGCCGTTCGGATTACCTGCAATTTTTATTGCAATTTCGCCGTCAGGAATTTTTGCCACAGCCTGTTCAATAATATGAATTGACTGGAAAATTTCGTTAATACGAACCTGACATCTTGCATAGCCATCGCAGTCATTGCTTGTAATAATCTCAAAATCGAGGTCATTATATGCGGCATAGCCAAGTTTTCTTGTGTCAAGTTCAATACCCGATGCACGCATCATAGGACCGACAGCACCGAATTTAACGGCGTCTTCTTTAGTCAGAATACCAACACCTTTAAGTCTTGACTGAACGGAATAGTCTTTCATAAAGACATCGGTAACTTTTTTAAGTTCTTTTTCCATACCTTTCAGTTCTTTAACAAAGGCATTCAGCATATCGGAGTCCATATCTTTAAGAACGCCGCCGATTTTATTAACGGAGAAAATTACACGGCCGCCCGTGCTTTCTTCAAACATATCAAGAACTCTTTCACGCATTCTCCAGCACTGCATAAAGAGAGCGTCAAAGCCAAATGCATCGGCAAGCAGACCGAGCCATAAAAGATGACTGTGAATACGGCTCATCTCACTCCAGATAGTACGAAGATATTTTGCTCTGTCGGGAATTTCCTTATCGAAAACTCTTTCAACTGCTTCACAGTAGCCCATACCGTGCATAAAGGAGCAGATACCGCAGATTCTTTCAAACACATAAACGTAATCGTTAAAATTTCTTTTTGAAGCAAGGCTTTCAAGACCGCGGTGAACAAAACCGATTGACGGAATTGCCTCTACAACCTTCTCATCTTCAAGAACCAAATCAAGGTGAATCGGCTCGGGAAGTACAGGATGCTGAGGTCCGAAAGGAACAATAGTTTTAGCCATTATTCATTACCCTCCTTTTTCTTCATTGGGGTTTCGGCCGAAATATCATAAAGTTTTCTGTTATAGTCAAGCGATATGCACTGAATATCAACACCGAAAAGTTCTTTGATTTCATTTTCATACAGAACAGCGGCAGGAAAAATATCCGTAATACTGCTCATTGTTTCACCGTTATTAAGAACAATTCTATAATTTATAAAATGATTTTCAGGCGTTGCAACAGAGTACGTAAGTTCGGTAACACCGACAAGACTTACTGCGTGAATCTGAACAAGGCGGCAGCCTTCGTCACGGTGATGACGCATAATGTTATCAAGGTCGGATTTATCAATTTTAATAAGTTCATATTCCTCTCTCATTATTCTGCCTCCTTTTCAGCAAGTCTTTTTTCATTCTTTTCTTCAAGCACTTTAACTGCTTTCACAACACCGTCAATAATGGATTCGGGTCTTGCTGCACAGCCGGGTACATAAACATCAACAGGAATAACGGTATCAACACCGCCTTTGATATTATAAGCGTCTTTAAACACGCCACCGTTGCAGGCACAGATACCTACTGCAACTACAACTTTCGGATTTGACATCTGATCATAAATCTGCTTAACAACCTCAGCGCACTTATTATTTACACCGCCTGTTATAAGCAGGATATCGGCGTGCTTAGGGTTGCCTGTATTTATAACTCCGAGTCTTTCTACATCGTAAACAGGAGTTAAGCAAGCAAGAACTTCTATATCACAGCCATTACAGGACGCAGCATCATAGTGCATAATCCAAGGCGATCTTCCGAGTTTAGACATTGTAACTCCTCCTTAATTAAAGAAATGTAATACAAGAAGATTAACTGCACCGATTACAGCAGTAACAATCCATGTATTTTTAAGCATTTTCTGCCATTTCATACGTGCATTTGAATTATCAATAAGAATTAATACAAAATAACAAAGTGATGCAAGCAGAAAACTGATTGGTATACTAATCTTATTATCTGTAATAAAGAACATCATAAGCATACCAAATAAGAAAATATTTTCATACCATGCGGCAAGTTCATCAATAGCAAAAATTTTACCTGAAAATTCAGTTGTAACACCTTTAACCATTTCCTGATGTGCATGGTGGCTTGTAGCAAGGTCAAACGGATGCTTACGAAGTTTGATTACAAGAATAAACATAAATCCTGCAAACACACCGGGAAGTTTAACAATAAGCGGAACGGAACCCGGGTGGAAACTGAATGAACCTGTAGCAAGGTAAACACCTACTGCCGTAATAAGCGTCATAGGCTCATATGCCATCATCTGAATAAGTTCTCTCTGTGCACCCATATTGGAATAAGGTGAGTTTGTTGAGGTTGCGGCAATTACAAGGAAGATATTTGCCGTAGTAAGCACAAAGAATACCATAAGCAAATCAAGGCCTGCAAAAAACAATGCACCAGATGCTATTACAAAAAACAGATAACTTACAAGGAAACAAACCTGAATATTTTTAACGCTGACTGTTTCTTTGGAAAACAATTTGATGATATCATAAAAAGGCTGAAGAAGAGGAGGACCCTGCCTGCCCTGCATACGGGCACTTATAATTCTGTCCATACCCGACATTAAACCGCCGAGAAGCGGCGCCAAAAGGATATAACAAACAGTGTGAGCAATATTTGCAGCAGACATTATAATGCACCTCCTAATGAATATGCCAGGCAGATAACTACGATTGCAGTTGCAATGGCAGCACTTGGAATGTAAAGTTTCTTTTCACCAAACCAATCTTCCATATACCAGTTGGTAAGGTACATTCTCTTATCCCCGCCGAAGGAATTTTTAAAGTTAAGGTCGTCACCCTCATTATAGCCGTTCATATAAACATGAGCATGATGCGGAGGTGATTTTTTGATAACGATACCTGTTGCAACAGGTATTACAAATACGGCAACAAGCATAAAGATCATAACTACAATATTATTTTCACTTATAACTTCAGATGCATAGCCAAACACATTAACAAGATACGGTAAAATGATATCTCTTGAAATCAGCGGGAACACGGTGCAGAGAGCAAGCATCATAAAACTGTGAACAAGAATGGATAAATGCTGGTTTGCGGAAAGTTTATTTGTGCAGATTGTTGACTGCGGTTTGTAAGAAAGAATTTTTGCAAGCCACTTAGCCCAATAATAAAGCGTAGTTGCCGAGCCGAAACAGATAAAGAGAACAAGCAGAATACCGACAAGTTTATCATCTGCCTCAAGGAATGAGCGAAGAGCAGCCCACTTTGACACAAGCATACCGAACGGTGCAAGGAACATACCTGCGATACCGATAATAAGCGGATATGCAAGACGCGGGAAACGGATAATAAGTGAATGCATATCTTCAATTTCTCTTGAACCGGTAAGGTTTTCAATCGCACCGACATTCTGGAACAGAAGTGATTTTGAAACAGCGTGGAATATTACAAGGAACACACCTGCCCAAACTGTTGTCGTAGTGCCGAGACCTGCACAGGCTGTGATAAGACCGAGGTTTGAAATTGTTGAATAAGCAAGAAGTTTCTTTGCATCTGTAACAGTGATTGCAAGCATTGATGTTACAAGGAAAGTAAATCCGCCGATAAGCGCAACCATTGTGCCTGCAATATTATTTTCCATAAGCGGAGCAAGACGGAGAAGAAGATACACGCCTGCTTTTACCATTGTAGCACTGTGAAGAAGTGCTGACGACGGTGTAGGCGCAACCATAGCACCGAGAAGCCACTTTGAAAACGGAAGTTGCGCACTTTTTGTAAGTGCGGCAAATGCAAGAAGAATTACAGGTGCAACAAATGCTGCATTGCCCATGAGAACAGATTTCTGAATCAAATCCTGTAAATCGAAAATCTGATTGTTAAAACCGAGAATGATAATACCTGCACAGAAACCGCATCCACCGAGCAGATTCATCCACAAAGCCTTGAAAGAATTGTTGACAGCCTCGCCTGTTTTTGTATAGCCGATAAGCAGGAAAGATACAACAGATGTGATTTCCCAGAAGAAATACATCCAAGTAAGGCTTGAAGACATAACAAGACCGAACATTGCACCGAGGAATACATACATCATTGAGAAGAAAAATCTTCTTCTGTCCTTAAACTCGGTATGGTGATGATGATAATCCACCATATAACCGCAGGCATAAACAGTAATAAGTGTTCCCACAACCGCAATGATTAAAATCATAATAACCGTAAGTTGGTCTATGTAAAGATGATTTGCCTCAGCGGGTTCAAAATGTGCAATACTTTTTTCGCCTATAAGTTCAAACCAAAGCAAAGCCACGGTCTGAACAACAGATAAAACGATTGCATAATACTTTTTATGTTTTATTGACAGCACAGTAACGAGAACCATTAAAAATATCTCGCCTGCCATCATCACTTTGTCAATAATTCCCGTGTTGCTCAAAAGCGCAATCGGCTGGGCACCGTTTGCAAACCACCACACGGAAAATACAATTGCAGAAGCCATTATGGCAACCGAACTGACATAAGTTACGATTTTTCTTAAAGTATTATTTACACTCACGCTTTGCAGAACTGCAGAGCCGAAAGGAAATAAAATCAAGAAAAGCAGTAAATTTTCCATTACCTCAACATCCTTTAATTTATTTTGTGCAAAATATGTAATATTCTGCAAACACACTAAGTTATTTTAACACTCTGTTAATAAAAAATCAATCTTTTATTTAAAATAAATATATGGTATTTGTACTAATTTTTACTGTCTCTGCTCATAATAAAATTATACATAATTTTTAAAGGTGGTTATGTATGCAATACAACAAAGTAGAAATATGCGGAATTAATACAAATGAACTTAAAGTGCTCAAGGAAAAAGAAAAAATCGAGTTGCTGAAAAAGGCACGAAACGGCGATTTAAAAGCACGCGATGAACTGGTTAAAGGCAATCTGAGGCTTGTACTTTCGGTTATACAGCGTTTTCAGAACAGAGGCGAATCTATGGACGATCTGTTTCAGGTCGGTGTTATAGGTCTTATAAAGGCGATCGACAATTTCAATCTTGACCTTGACGTGAAATTTTCAACCTACGCCGTGCCGATGTGCATAGGAGAAATACGAAGATATTTGCGTGATGACGCCCCTATAAGAGTATCCAGATCTATGAAAGACACGGCGTATAAAGCGATGCAGGTTAAAGAACGTCTAACAAATAAAAATCAGAAAGAACCGTCGGTTGAAGAAATTGCAAAAGAACTCGGTTTAAAAAAAGCGGATGTGGTACTTGCACTTGAGGCAATCGTTGACCCCGTTTCGCTTTATGAGCCTGTATATAATGACGGCGGCGATACAATTTTTGTTATGGACCAGGTCGGCGACAGCAATACCGACAGCGACTGGATTGACGAAATTATGATTAAAGATGAAATAAGCAAACTCGGCGATCGCGAACGAAATATTATGTATTTAAGGTTTATGCAGGGCAAAACACAGATGGAAGTCGCAGAAGAAGTCGGAATATCACAGGCGCAGGTTTCAAGGCTTGAAAAAAATGCATTAAAAAAAATCAAAGGGCATTAAAAACCGCCGTGGGTGTACAAAAACACTCACGGCGGCTATTTTTTTTAGTGTATCAGAGGGCACGGAGGCCCTCCCCAACATATTATTTCTGCTTTTCTTTAACCGGAATCCAGATTTCGCTTTTGTAATCATCAGCGGTCATATTGCCTGCCGTATAAGCCTCAATATCGAATTCATACGTCGGTTCATAAGACAGTGACGGCATCACCTCTGAACAGAGTTTATGCCAAACACTCTGCATAGCATCGGGCATAGGTCCTACACAGTCAAAAACAAGCCATGTTCTTGCAGGAATTGTATTAATTCTGAAGCCCTCGGGCACGTCAATATCAGACTTACAGATACCTGCAATCGAATAATCAAACGTTCTGCTGTCAAGTGCTGACGATTTACTGTAGCAAATACCGAACAAATCCTTTGTTTCACAAAGATTATGGAGTATCGTTTTGATTGTGCCGTCACACCAGCATCTTTCCCAGAATTCTGGAATGGTATTTTTATTTGCCGAATTATCAACAGTATGCTGTTCAACCTTTTCAAGAACGGTAAAAGCCTCTTTTTTTACAACCTTAAAATTTTCCATTGTTCCACCTCTTAAAATAATATTTACATAAAGGCGTGAAAAAGTTTTCAGATTGCTTCCGTTACTTTTTGCAGCAGACGGCGGCACACCGTGAAATTTTGCAAATGCTCTTGAAAAGCTTTCAGGTGAATTATAGCCGTATTTAAGCGCCGCATCTATCACTTTTGCATCGGTATTCAGAAGTTCACTGCCGGCAAGTGTCAATCTTCTGAATCTGATATAATCTCCGACCGTATATCCGCACAATGCGCTGAACATACGCTGAAAATAAAAGTTTGACATACACGCTTTCTGCGCAAGATGATTATAATCTATATCATCTGTTAAATGATTTTCAATATAATCAATTGCGCTCTGCATTCCCGAAACAATATCCACTTTCAAACTTCCTCTCTGTAATTCCATTTTACAGCGGAACAAAAAATAAATCCTGACAATTTGTGCACACATATATCATTGTTCAAGAAGAGGTTTGAGATATTTAGCAGTATAAGACTTTTTGCATTTACAAAGTTCCTCGGGAGTACCGCAGGCAACAATTTTGCCTCCTCTTTTGCCCCCCTCTGGACCCAAATCAATAATATAATCCGCATTTTTGATAACATCAAGATTATGCTCAATAACAAGCACCGTATTGCCAGTATCAACAAGCGAATTAAGCACATTGATAAGCCTGTGAACATCGGCGGTATGAAGTCCCGTTGTAGGCTCATCAAGAATGTAAATTGTTTTGCCTGTGGAACGTTTCATAAGTTCAGTTGCAAGTTTAACACGCTGTGCCTCGCCGCCTGAAAGCGTTGTTGCAGGCTGACCGATTTTTACATAGCCGAGACCGACATCCGATAAAGTTTTTAATTTATTATAAATCTTTGGCTGCTGACTGAAAAATTCAAGTCCCTCATCAACAGTCATTTCAAGAACTTCAAAAATATTCTTACCTTTAAATTTGACCTCGAGCGTTTCACGGTTATAACGCTGACCGCTACAGACATCACAGGGCACAAAAATATCTGCAAGGAAGTGCATTTCGACTTTAACAATTCCATCGCCACCGCAGGCTTCACATCTGCCGCCCTTGACATTGAATGAAAATCTGTTTGACTTATAGCCGCGCATTTTCGCCTCAGGAACTTCGGCAAACAAATCTCTTATATCATTAAACACACCTGTATACGTTGCGGGATTTGACCGTGGTGTTCTGCCTATTGGCGACTGATCTATATCTATAACCTTATCAAGATATTCATAGCCTTTGATTTTTTCAAACTTACCAGGCTTTTTCTTGGCATTATTAAGTTCAGTTACAAGGAATTTGTATAAAATTTCATTGACAAGGCTTGACTTGCCCGAGCCCGAAACACCTGTTACGGCAACAAATTTGCCAAGCGGAATTTCAACATCAATTTTTTTCAGATTATTTTCGGCAGCACCGTAAACAGTAAGTTTATGACCATTACCCTCTCGTCTTTTTTCGGGAACGGGAATCTTTTTCTTACCGCTTAAATACTGCCCGGTTATCGACTCCTCACAGTTAATAACATCATCAACAGAGCCTGCCACAATCAGATTGCCTCCATGAACGCCTGCGCCCGGACCGATATCAACAATATAATCGGCTGAGCGAATAGTATCTTCATCATGCTCAACAACAATCAAAGTATTACCCAAATCACGCAGGTGACGGAGAGTTCCGAGAAGTTTTTCATTATCCCGCTGATGAAGTCCGATTGACGGTTCATCGAGAATATAAAGCACGCCTACAAGTGAAGACCCTATCTGCGTTGCAAGGCGAATGCGCTGAGCCTCGCCGCCCGAAAGCGTTGCCGCCTCTCTTGAAAGCGAAAGATAGTCAAGACCCACAGAATTAAGAAAGTTAAGGCGTTCACTGATTTCCTTAATAATCAGTCTGCCTATCATCTGCTCTTTTTCGGTAAGTTCAAGATTATTGATAAACTCTATTTCCTCGGAAATAGGCATTTTACAGAATTCGGCTATATTTTTACCGCCGACGGTTACGCCGAGGCTCATCGGCGAAAGCCTTGCCCCCTTACAGTCAGGACATCTTGCAGACACCATAACGCTTTCAATTTCCTGCCGCGACCATTCGGAGGTTGTTTCGTCATAGCGCCTTTTCAGATTATTTACAACGCCCTCAAAATCATTGGTATATGTTCCCGAGCCGTAACTTGTAACTCGCTTCATTTTTATTTTTTTGCCCTTTGTACCGTATAAAATAGCGTTAACTGCTTCTTTTGACAGCATTTCAACAGGCATATCAAGTGAAAAATTATACTCGTTGGCAAGCGCATCAAAATACATTCTTGCGATCGAAGAACCATCTGCAACATTCCATCCGCTTGCCTTTATTGCTCCCTGATTTATGGATAACTTTCTGTTAGGAATAATTAAATCCTCGTCAATTTCCATAAAAGTACCAAGACCCGAACAACGCTTGCACGCACCGTACGGATTATTAAAAGAAAACATACGGGGGCTCATTTCCTCAATGGAAACACCATGCTCTGCACAGGCATAATCAAGCGAATAAAGTTGTTCTTCGCCGCCGATAACATCGCACAGAACAACGCCCTTGCTCATTTTAGTTGCAGTTTCAATACTGTCTGCAAGTCGGCTTTTTATATCCGGTGAAACAACAAGCCTGTCCACAACAATTTCGATATTATGCTTTTTATTTTTATCAAGTTTAATATCTTCGGAAAGGTCATAAACACTGCCGTCGATTCTTACACGGACAAAGCCGCTTTTTCTTGCGTCATCAAGTTCTTTTACGTATTCGCCTTTTCTGCCTCGAACTATGGGCGACATAATCTGAATTCTTGTACGTTCTTCAAGAGTAAGAATTTTGTCAACAATCTGATCTACTGTCTGCTTTTCAATCACCCTGCCGCAGACAGGACAGTGCGGTATTCCGATTCTTGCATAAAGCAGTCTTAAATAATCATAAATTTCCGTAACAGTGCCTACAGTTGAGCGCGGGTTGCGTGAAGTCGTTTTCTGATCAATTGAAATGGCAGGACTCAATCCCTCGATATAATCAACATCTGGTTTGTCCATCTGGCCTAAAAACTGCCTTGCATATGAAGAAAGGCTTTCAACATATCTTCTCTGACCCTCGGCGTAAATAGTATCAAAAGCAAGGCTTGATTTGCCCGAACCGGAAAGACCCGTAAAAACAACAAGACTGTCTCTTGGTATTTCAACATCTATATTTTTTAAATTATGCTCACGGGCACCTTTTATAACAATATTTTTAGCCATTTTCAACCTCCGACTTCATCTGTGAAAGCGCTTCTCTTCCCTCTTTTGTAACGGGCTTAATCCATTTTTTTGAAAGATAAAATTTAAGGCACATAATTGTTTTCGGTATATCTTCAAAAATATACATAATTGCAAATGCCGCAATAAAAGGAACTTTAAAAAAATAAACAGCAATAAGCGTTGCAGGCACGGAAAGCGCCCATAAGGATATCAAATCATACTTTGCACCCGTAGCCGTATCCCCTGCCGACCTGAAAACAGACACAACCTGCAAGTACGAGAACATTCGCATAGGAAATGCACAGGAATAAATAATCATCAGAATTGCAGCAGTTTGTAATGTGCTTTCAGCAATATTGCTGCCCATATTGAATATACTAACGAGTTGATTTCTAAAAATAATAACAATTACCGAGGTTGCAACGGCAAGTACAGGAACAATATATGAAAAGCGCTTAGCATCAGTAATTCCTCTTTCAATTTTACCGCTCCCGATTGATTTACCAATCATTACCGATGATGCACTGCATATACCGATAAAGATAATAAAGGCAATATTTTCAAAACTTCTCAGAATCGTTATAGCGGAAAAATACTCATAGCCCATATTACCGAAAATGATGTTGAAAATAAATGTGCCTGCACCCCACATACCCTCATTAAGTACAACGGGTGATGCTTTTTTCAGATACTCGGTAAATTCATCTTTACCGAACACAAAAAACTGTTTCAGACCTGCAATAAGAATGTTTTTCTGACAAAGAGAAATAATTACAAGAATGAAAACACCTGACCATGCCGAAATTACTGTAGCAAGGGCGGCACCTGTAATACCCATTTCGGGGAAACCGAATTTACCGAAAATCATTGAATAATCAAGAAAAATATTCAAAACCGTTGTGAACGCCGAAACGTACATCGGCAGTTTAACGTTTTCAACGCTTCTTAAAATTGTTGCAAGAATATTAGTCAGTGCAACCGCAATAAAAGAAAAGCAAACGCATTTCAAATATTCCGAGCCTGCTCTGATAACAGACGGGTCTGAATTGAAAATTCTGACCACTCCCCTTGTAAACACAAGGCTTATAACTGTAAAAAACACAGAAACAAAGAGGGCAAATATAATTGATATGCCCGAAAAACGACGTATTTTTTTTATATCCTTAATGCCCCAGTACTGCGAAACAAAAACAGTGGTAGCCGAACAGAAGCCTACTAAAATCATATTCATAAGCCACGCCCACTGCCCTATCATTCCAACAGAGGACAAAGCAACAGAGCCGAGATTGCTTACAAGCAGTGTATCGGCAAGTGTAAATGAACTCGTAAGCAGATTTTGCAGTGCGACGGGCACAGTCAGCCTGACTGCCGTTTTCCAGAATCCTTTATCATTAAACAAACTTAAATTCATTTCAGTCTTTTTTTAACTCCTCAATTTTATCGCGCAGGTATGCCGCATGCTCAAATTCAAGCATTTTGGCAGCCTCTTTCATTTCTTTTGTCAGGCGCAGAATAAGCAGTTCACGCTCTTTTTTAGGCATACGCTTTTTCCGACCGTCAAGTTTTTCTTTTGATGTAATTTCAAGAATTTCACGAACATCTTTTTTGATTGTCTGCGGTGTAATACCGTGCTCTTTATTATATTTTTCCTGCAATTCACGTCTGCGGACTGTTTCCGATATCGCCTTTTCCATAGACGGCGTAACACTGTCGGCATACATAATAACCTCGCCGTTTGCATTTCGTGCGGCACGGCCGATTGTCTGCACAAGCGAAGTTTCGGAACGCAGAAATCCCTCTTTATCAGCATCAAGAATGGCAACAAGCGACACCTCGGGAATATCAAGACCCTCTCTTAAAAGGTTAATACCGACAAGAACATCAAATTCACCAAGGCGCAGATCTCTTATAATTTCCATACGTTCAATTGTATCAACATCATGGTGCATATAGCGCACTTTAATATCAAAGCCTTCAAGATATGACGTTAAGTCCTCAGCCATTGCTTTGGTAAGTGTTGTAACGAGCACACGCTCTTTCCTCTCAACACGAAGATTGATTTCGGATACAAGGTCGTCCATCTGGTCTTCAGTAGGCTTAACGGTAATAATCGGGTCAAGCAGTCCTGTAGGTCTAATAATCTGTTCAACAATCTGCGTTGAATTTTCTTTTTCAAGTGCACCCGGTGTTGCCGATGTAAAAATAACCTGATTTATTTTACCGTAAAATTCTTCAAATTTCAGCGGTCTGTTATCAAATGCAGACGGCAGTCTGAAGCCGTATTCGATAAGGCTTGCTTTTCGGCTGTGATCACCGCCGTACATACCTCTTACCTGCGGCAGCATAACATGGCTTTCATCACAGAAAAGCAGAAAATCATCAGGGAAATAATCTATAAGCGTAAACGGTGCATCGCCCGGTTTTCTGCCGCTCATAACAGCAGAATAATTTTCAATGCCTTTGCAGAATCCTGTTTCCTGCAGCATTTCAATATCGTTCATCGTGCGCTCTTTAATTCGCTGAGCCTCAAGCAATTTACCTTTTTCTTCAAAATAAGCAACACGCTCAACCATTTCGTTATAAATTTTATCAAGCGCAATCTTCATCTTTTCATTACCTACAACATAATGAGATGCAGGATAAATACATACGTGAGAAAGCACTGCCTCAATTTTAGCGGTCAGCGGATTGATTTCACAAATTCTGTCAATTTCATCACCGAAAAACTCAACCCGTATTGCACTGCCGCCCGAGCCTGCAGGGTAAATTTCAAGCGTATCGCCCCGCACTCTGAATTTGTTGCGGACAAAGTTAATATCATTTCGCTCATACTGAATGGAAACAAGTTTTTTTATCAGTTCATCTCTGCCGTACTGCATACCGTTTCGAAGCGAAATAACCATATTGCGATAGTCTATAGGGTCGCCGATTGAATAAATGCAGGAAACTGACGCAACGATGATAACGTCACGCCTTTCGGAAAGTGCGGCAGTAGCGCTATGGCGCAGTTTGTCTATTTCTTCATTAATTGCGCTGTCTTTTTCAATATAAGTATCGGTTGTAGCAACATAAGCCTCAGGCTGATAATAGTCATAATAAGAAACAAAATATTCAACTGAATTTTCGGGAAAGAACTCACGGAATTCACTGCAAAGTTGGGCAGCAAGCGTTTTATTATGAGCCAGAACAAGTGTAGGTCTGTTTACCTTTTCAATAATATTTGCCATTGTAAAGGTTTTGCCCGAGCCTGTAACGCCCATCAGAGTCTGCTCTTTGTCGCCCCTTAAAACACCTTTGACAAGGCTGTCAATTGCCTCAGGCTGATCACCCGTAGGCTTGAATTTGCTGACTAATTTAAACTTATCCATAAAAATATTTCCCCATACAGTACTAAAATATTTTAATCAATTCTGCGCAATTGGAGTTATTGTAACATATTATTCTGCTTTTGTAAATCGAAATATACAACAAAATAAAACAAAAAACGGTGCGATGTAGTCATCGCACCCTACAAATTTAATAATGAAGTATTTCAAGAATGGTATGCAGCGAATTTGTATTTACTTTTTGAAAATTGTAATATATAATATCGATATGAAATCTTACACAATAACAAACAATGACTGCGGCCAGAGGGTTGACAGATTCATTCAGAAAAAATTTCCTAAGCTGCCGAAATCACTGATGTTTAAGGAAATACGAAAAAAGAATATAAAGGTCAACAGAAAAAGAACCGACCCGTCGTATCTGCTTCAAAACGGCGATATACTTGAACTTTATCTGAAAGATGATGTGCTTGAAGAAAAAAAGGTGCATTATGATTTTTTAAATGCGCCGAAAGACATTGACATCATTTATGAAGACGAAAACATTATTCTGCTTAACAAAAAAATCGGAATGCTTTGTCACCCTGATGGCAGTGAATACGTCAACACATTAATATCAGCCGTTAAACGATATCTTTTTGAAAAGAAAGAGTGGAATCCGCAGACCGAAAACAATTTCGCCCCTGCCCTTGCCAACAGGATTGACAGAAACACAGGCGGAATTGTTATTGCCTGCAAAAATGCCGAATCCTTAAAAATTCTCAATGAAAAAATCAAAAACAGAGAAATCGAAAAATACTATCTCTGCGCCGTTTCTGGAATTATGGAGAAAGAGACAGACACACTTGAAGGATATCTTACCAAAGATACAAAGAAAAACAAGGTTACTGTTTCAGAAAAACCTACTGACGATGCAAAAAGAATTGTTACAAAATACACAGTTCTTAACAGTTATGACGATAAATCACTGCTTGAAATTGACCTTATAACAGGCAGAACACATCAGATAAGAGCACATCTTGCCTCTATCGGTCATCCTCTTATAAATGACGGCAAGTACGGCGAAAACCACGGCAGATACCGTCAGGCGCTTTACAGTTACAGGCTGAAATTCTGCTTTAAAGATGAAAATGCACTAAGTTATCTTAACGGCAGAGAATTTACTGTTAAAAACTGCGAAGTTCTGAAAAATTTTAAGGAGAAAAAATACTGATGAAAAAGGATTTTTTTAGAATAATATCACCGTTTTCGGTTTTTATAGCGGCAGTACTTGACGTCGGTTCAATCTGGATTTCGGTATTTGTGATTAAGGATTTAGCGTCGGGTAATGCAGATACAATGTCGATAATATTTGCCGTTATGGTTGTTTTTGCCGTTATTCTTGCTGTCTTATTTACAAAAGAAATTTTTTCAAACGGCATTATTTTTTACGAGGACAGATGCGAATTCAATGCAATAGATAATGACAATGTAATTTATTACAAAGATATAGAAAGTATTGAAGAATACAAAGATACAAAAGCAAGCCTCAGAAAAGGTTTCAACGAGCGCAACTCGCTGATTATTTTTAATCTTAAAAGCGACACTGTTCATACGATTAATATCGGCTTTACAACAAGCAGGACACTGAAAAAAGCAATCGAAAAAATCAATACTTACATAAAAAAGAACGGATAAATCATCCGTTCTTTTTTAATAAATCAATCAAATTATCATAAGACAGTGATGAGGCGGTGCGGAGCAGTTTTTTATAACGCTCCATATTAACATCACTGTGCTCTGTTTCCTTGCTCCAAAGGTGAATTGTCCAATCATCGTTTCCGAAAAATGATGTTACAAGCACGCCTGCAACTGCCATTTTCACTTTGGAAAGCACATCACGGTCGTAGACCGCCTCAAGAAAATATCTGAACAGAAAATACATTATGATATTCTCATTGCTTTTCGTATTTTCAACAACAGGCTCATAGGCTGAATTATTTACTTTATCCACCCACTCATTATTGATAACCTCGGGATTTGTAAAAACCTCTTTAAATGAAATATCCTCGGTGCCGTCTTTATAATCATCCAATTCAGACTGCAAATTATCTGCACATTCAAGCATTTTAATTAAACGCTCGGCAATACTAAATGATTTATCACGTGCAATTGAATAAAACTTTTTTCTCTCCTGAATAAGTTTAAAATAAAGTTGGGCGTCAATATCATTGAGTTCGGGCAGTTCGTTTATAACCGTTATTTCAAAGTCAAAATCCTCCTGCAGATTCCACATCATTTCAGAGGCTACGGGGCAGGAAAAAGAAATTCCCATTTCACGTGTTCCGCCGTAATTATTAATAAAACGAGGGAAAGTTCTGCACGTATAAGGCGTATGCTCACCGCCGATTGCAATATGCATATCGCAGAGATTTTCATCATTCAGAAAAGGACAGCGTTTATTTTCTGTCAGCCTAAAAATCGTGTTGCCGAACTCATCCTTATCAAGCACACTGTCTATTCTGTTTTTGATTTCGCCGCTGATTGTGCCGTAATAAGCCATTGAGGCGTCGTCAGCATCAACCTCCCAGCCCTGACAGCAGGAATCAGGGCACTCCCCTGCTATGCATTTAAAATCTTTATAAAACTTTGGCGTAACTAAATTCATAAACAAACCACCTACAACAATAAGAAATCGGACCGATGAAAACACCGGCCCTGAAAATAATTTAATAATATAAAAATCTGACTGAAGTTTCGGTATCAGCCTCAAATGTCGCTTTAAGACGATAAGTATATAAAATATTAACATTTATATCTTTAGCAAGCGATAAAGATGTACCCGTGCCGGTTTTGGCATAAGTTATATAAGGAGAATATTCACCGTCTTTCTTCTTCTGAATCTGAAGTTGAATGTAAAGATCGGCTGATTTTTTGGTCATCATTACACCGCTTACATATAATGTTATACCTTTTTTATTAAAACTTGGAATTACCTGATCGATTATTGCCATTCTCGGCTGAATTACATAATCTTCATCACTTGTCTGTCCGAAAACAGTTGTTGCACTAAAGCAGGATAAAACAGTAATTAACGCTAAAGCAACAGATAAAAATTTCTTTGTCACTCAAAATCACCTCGTGAAAATTATTTCAAATGCCTTGCGATTTCAAGCGCTTCATCTTTATCAACAGTTGATTTTACGGTATAAATATATTTGCCGTCATTCCATATAAAACCGTTATTGCCCTCATTATAATAAGAAACAAACTTAATTCCGTCAGCCGTAACAGTTTCTGTACTGTTTTTTTCACTGTCAAACTGAACGGGATAATTAATACCGCCTTTATACAAAGCAATCTGATTTCCGTTATATTCAAAAACATAATATATCATATATTCGCTGACAGTTTCATTCACTTTTTTGAAATCATCAGGCATATAACCTATTTCCATTTCTTCAACAGGAATATCTTTTGTTTCAGCAACAACTTTATATTCGGAATAAATACCGAAATCAGTAACTTCATAAGCCTTTGTTCTCGGAAAGCCGATAACGGTAACCGTTAAAGACAATATAACAGCAGCAACCGCAAATACTTTTAATGCAGTCTTTATTGAATTATACCGTTTTTTACCGCTCATTTTTTCAAAAAGCAGTTTCATAGCCGATTCATGCTCTTGGCTGAATGATACCGGTTCATCATCAAATTCAGGAACAGAATCTGCCACACTTTTTTCCGCCATTAAAAGCGCATTGTAATAACTATTTGTCATAAAGCACCTTAAAATTGCAAGACTATATAAATTGTACAACTTATATGATTTATTTTA
>JACTVT010000025.1 GCA_014465955.1 Eubacterium sp.
GAATTATACTAATTTACAGTTTAAATTATAATATAAATATAAACAGAGGTTTTGGTAATGGCAACTATTAAGAAAAAAAGTAAAAAAAGTACAATAATTATCGTGTCGGTTGTGCTTGCAGTTGTAATTATCGGCGCAGTGGCCGCAGGTATTGCAATCAAGAATAAAGTACCCGAGGTAAAACTTACCACTATCAGTACAAGTGATATTCACGAAAGTGTCAGTGCAACAGGCACAGTTGCTTCAGGCTCATCAAAAGAGTATAAAGTCGATGCTGTTGCAACAGTTAAAGAAGTTTTTGTCAAACCCGGTGATGAAGTTAAAGAGGGCGATAAACTCGCTACTTTTGACACAAGCACGTTAAACGGTGAGATTTCTAAATTACAGGCTACATATAATAATGCACGCGCAAGTTATAATGAGGCTGTTAAGAATCAGAAAGACGCTAATGCAAAAATCAGAGCAGTTGAAAAGCAGATAACTGCACTTGAAAATCAACTTGAAAATCTTCCTGATACCGTTCCTGTTGTTACTACAAGGCGTCCTTCTCCTACCGTAACAGTTCCTTCTACAGAAGATACATCAGAGGAAGATACAACTAGAGAACCTATCATTACAATGCCTTCAACTTCCGAAACAGAGCCTGTTTCTTACCCTGCAACAATGGAGGGTCTTATTGCTGCGTTAACAGATTTGGTAAATACAATTAACAGAGTTGCCGCTGATATTGAGTCTACGAATGCCCTTATTCAGATTGTTATGGAAACCATTATGGAAGAAATAAATAACGGTAATCTTTCATCTGATGCTATTGCAGAAAAAGTAGCTGAAGCAGTTACAAAGGCTATTCAGGACGGTATTGTTGATGTTATCGAAAGCGGTGCGGCTGCCGATATGATTGAGGCTGCCGTTAAAGCAGTAGACTGGAAAGGTGTTGCCTCCGCAATTATGAACAGCAACAGTGCTCAGGGTGCATCTCTCGAACTTCAGATTACTGCGCTTACCGCTCAGAAAGAACTTTACGGCATTATGGCTTCAGATAGTACTGTCAAGGCTAAAAAAGAGGTAATGAGCACTGCAAAAAGTGCCCTTGATACATTAAAAGAAACAAGTAATGAACTTGAGGCAGGCTGGGTTGCTACATTTGACGGCACAATTACTGCCTGCGATCTTGTTCCCGGCACACAGGCTTCTATTATTTCAGGCGGTATCACACTTGAAAATATGGATTCAATGGTTGTTACGGTATCTCTTAATGAATACGATATCCATAAGATTAAAGTCGGTATGCCTGCAAAAATTACTACGGCATACGGTTCATACACAGGTGAAGTTACTGCAAAAGCACCTACTGCAACAGGCGGCAGTTCAGGTTCAATTCTTGATTCTGTAGGTTCAATGGCCGGTATCAGCGGACTTTCAAGCCTTACTGCATCTGGTGCAGGCGTTGATGTTCAGGTAAGAATTGATAATCCCGATGAAAATATTATTATTGGTTTTGATGCAGACGTTGAAATTGAAGCAGGCAGTTATATCGGTATTACGGTAGTTCCGATTGAGTCAATCATTCTTGAAAAAACAGGTACTTATGTTTACCTTTATAATGAAGAGAAAAAAGAGGTAACAAAGACCCCGATTGAAACAGGTGCAGTTTCCGATACGTATTATCAGGTTACATCAGGTATTTCGGTAGGAGATCAGATTGTTTCCGCACCGTCAACAGAGTTCAAAGAAGATACCTTTAATGTAAAAATTGCTAAATAATCGGGTGATGTTATGAATTTATCAGAAAGCTTAAAAATAGCAGTCAAGTGTATTAAAGCTAACTGGATGCGTTCATTGCTCACAATGCTCGGTATTATTATCGGTATCAGTTCTGTTATTATGATTATCGGGGCAGGTACAGGCGCAAGAGATTATATCGTTTCTCTTATTGAAGATATGGGCTCAAACGCTGTTATGGTTACGGTTGATGCCACGCAGGCAACCGATAATGACTATATTACACTTGAAGATGTAGAAAATATTAAAAATAAAGTCAGCGGTGTAGATAACTGTTCACCTATGCTTCTCGGCTTTGGCAGCAGTACGATTGATAAAACTGCCACACAGGCAACTGCAACTCTTGTCGGCGTTAATCCCGATATTCAGTATGCTATGAATGCTCCGTGTGATTACGGCAGATTTATGACTGATGATGAATATGCCGCCGCTTCTCCTGTTGCTATTATTGGCGTTGAAAGCGCAAAAGTTGCATTCGGTTATGAAGATGTTGTAGGCGAATATATTACCGTTTCTTCATCAGGCGCAACAAGAAAGGTTAAAATTATCGGTGTTGCAAATATTGAATCAATGATGGGCGGAGCAAGTTCCGGCTCAACCTCTCAGTTTGCCGAAATGTTTCAGACAGGCGATCAGCCCACTATAATGCTGTTTATGCCCTGTACCACTCTTACACAGATTACGGGTGCAGATGCAAAATTAAGTATGATGTATGTTATGAGTGAAGACGGGGTAGATAATGAGTCTATCGGCAATGCAACAGTCAATTATTTAAAGGCTGCTCACGGTAATTATTCAAACAATCTTTATATGGCGCAGGATATGGCAACATATATTCAAATTGTTGATGTTATCATTTCCGTATTGACTACATTTATTGCCTGTATCGGTGCAATTTCGCTTCTTGTAGGCGGTATCGGCGTTATGAATATTATGCTTGTATCCGTTACGGAGCGTACAAGGGAAATCGGTATCAGAAAGTCACTCGGCGCTAAAACAAAGGTTATAGTTACACAGTTTTTGACAGAGTCGATTATTCTTTGCCTTATCGGCGGTATTATCGGTGTAGTCGTCGGCGTAGCGGGTGCATACGGTGCCTGCGCAATCGTTAAGATTGAACCTAATGTTACGATTGGCACAATTCTTCTTGCTCTATTCTTCTCAAGCGGTGTAGGTCTTATATTCGGTGTATATCCTGCTAAAAAGGCGGCTAAATTAAGTCCTATCGAGGCTCTCAGAAGAGATTAATGTAATTTTATTGAGGCGGCTTAGTACTGCCTCATTTTTTTCTTGTTTACAAATGTACTGCAATGTGGTAAAATTATACTTATTGGAGGGGAGTTAATGGCAGACATTAATAATATTCTTAATGAATTTGATTTTAAAGGTAAGTTTGTTGATTATGAAATTTATGGTTCAGGACATATCAATACAACTTATCTTGTAACATATGATGATAACGGCAGAATATGGAAATATATTGTGCAGAATATTAATCCCAATGTTTTTAAAGATATTGAAAAACTTATGGATAACGTTTTCAGCGTTACATCTTATCTTCGTAAAGGCATTCGTGAAAACGGCGGAGATGAAAACAGAGAAACACTTCACTTCATTAAAACGAAAGACGGTAATAAATTTTATAAAACGGATGATAATCATTATTACAGAGCCTATATTTTTGTTGAGGATTCTGTTGGCTATAATCAGGTGGAAAGTGCTGAGATGTTTGGTCAGAGCGGTGTTGCTTTCGGTAAATTCCAGAAGTTTCTTGCTGATTTTCCCGCTGATTCTCTTTATGAGACGATTCCTGATTTTCATAATACCGAAAAGCGTTACAGAACTGAATTTCTTCCTGCTGTTGAAAGTAACATCTCAGGCAGAATGAATACCTGTCTTGGTGAAATTGAATTCGTAAAAGCAAGAGAGGAATATTGCAGTCGTTTTGTAAATATGATTGCACAGGGCAAACTTCCGCTTCGTGTTACGCATAATGATACAAAACTAAATAATGTTCTTTTTGATGAAAAAACCGATAAAGCAATTTGTGTAATCGACCTTGATACTATAATGCCTGGTCTCGCACTTTATGATTTCGGTGATTCTATCAGATTCGGTGCAAATACAGCGTCTGAAGATGAAAAAGATTTAAGCAAAGTTTCTGTAAATCTTGAGTATTTTGAGGCATATGCAAAAGGCTTTCTCTCTGAAGTCGGAAGTGATTTTGTTCAGGCAGAAATTGATAATCTTGCTTTTGCATCAATTCTTATGACTTTTGAATGCGGTATGAGATTTTTAACAGATTATCTTAATGGTGATACATACTTTAAAATTGCTTACCCTGAACATAATCTCGTTCGTGCCAAAGACCAGTTTGCTCTTGTGGCAGATATGGAAAAACATCTTGACGAGATGGAAGAAATTATAAAAAATCTGAAGTATTAATTAAATTATTATTGGGGTGCATTGAATTATGCACCCTGTAATTGTTTTTGGGGGTTCTTTGTGACTCTTGTTTTATATGAAGAAAGGATTGATTATTTTGAAAAAAATCATAAGTCTTTTATTATCATTCATAATACTTCTCAGCACGGTAAGTACTGTGAGTTTTACTGCAATGGCAGCATCGGTAAATGCAAGTGAAGTTTCGCTTTATTATATTAAAGACAACTATAAAGAAAAAATCGGCGATGTGCCAAAGAATTATAATAAATCTTTTCAACTTCGCGTATCTGGTGCGTCAAATGTCAGATATACTGTTAAAAGCGGTGATTCGGCAACTGTTTCTTCAAGCGGTTTAGTAGAACCTAAAGCCACTGTATGGTATTGGTACGGCGGTATGGGTTCAACTTTTCCTATGCCCGAATACGGTGAACCTACAAGTGTTGAAACCGATTATGAAGAAGGCGATACAGTAGTTGAAGTAAGAGCAGATAATCAGATTTTTAACGTAACCGTTCATGTTAATGATTACGCACCGATTTATGCGGGTCAAGTTATGGACGATTACATTAAACAGAATGTAAAAAGCGGTATGAGCGATTATGAAAAGATCGAATTATGCGCAAAACTTCCTGCTTCATATGAATATTCCGGAAGGTACAGCGGTGCTACCTCAATGATTATTTTCGGCGGTGGTGACTGCTGGGCCAGTACAGATCTTATCATTAAACTTGCGAAAAAAATGGGATTTGATGCTTGGGCACGAAACGGTAACCGTGACTGGGGTGCAGGTTCAGGTCATATGAACGCAATGGTTCAGGCAAAAGACGGTAATTATTACGAGGTAGAGGCAGGCTATGATGAGCCTGCTCCAAGATATTACAGCGTTACCGAAAGAACTTCTTTGTTCAGTTACAGATATTATAATCCGATTGAGGTTTATCAGTACGACGGCAAAGAAGTGCCTGAAACTGTTGTTGTTCCAAGCACTATTGACGGTAAAAAAGTTGACAGCATCGGTGAGAACTTTCTTTCTTATGAAAAAAATGTTAAAAAGGTCGTTATTCCCGAAGGTGTAACGGAAATTAAAGAGGGTGCATTTTTTAATTGTGTAAATCTTGAAAGTATTAATCTTCCTGCTTCATTGGAATCCCTCTCCGATGTCGTTTTCGGTGGCTGCAGTAAACTTACCGATATTAAAAGCAGTTCACCAAATTTTCCTGCCGAAAACGGTGTAATTTATAATAAAGACAAGAGCGTTGTATTATATGCTTCTGCTGTAAGCAACCTCTATCTGCCTTCAAGTGTTAAGGAAATCGGTTTTTATGCACTCAGATTAAATCGTAATATTGAAAATTTTGAAATTAATGATAATATCAGTCTGATAAGCGACGGAGCATTTGCGGGCTGCAGTAATTTAAAAAGTATAAATCTTTCAAACGGCAAACTGCAAAAAATAGGTAATCATGCTTTTGCAGAATGCGCAGAACTTTCAAGAGTAATCGTACCTTCATCGGTTACGGAAATAGGCGACGGTGCATTTTTAAGAGATAATAAATTAACACAGGTTACAGTGCTGAATAAAAACTGTGTAATTGAAGATTCGGAATATGTTTTTCCTGAGGATACGGTTTTATATGGCTATGCAGGCTCAACGCTGGAAGCGTATGCAAAAATATATAACCGCCGGTTTGTAAGTATTGATAATTGCAGGCATACTTCAACTGTTGATGTAATTACGAAAAGTCCAACCTGTTTGCAAGAGGGTACAAAAGACGTACGCTGTCTTCTTTGTGACAGTATTGTAAAAAGCAATATTTCAATTCCGAAAGTAAATCATAATGAGATTATAGATGTTTATCCGATTGATGCTACCTGCACAGCAGCAGGCAGAACGAAAGGTTCACACTGTTCGGTTTGCAATCAGACTCTTTCGGTTTCAAAAACAACTGCACCACTTGGTCATTCATATGAATGGCAGGTAAATGAAGGCATGATTGTTAAGATGTGCAATAATTGCGGAGATATAATTTCAAGACTTCCGTTTAAGGATTTATCAGGTATAGATTATCGTCAGTACAGCGATTATATTGAATACACATCTGTAAATAATCAATTTATAACAGGCACAAATCCGCCTGAAAGAACTTTGTTTTCACCTACTGCGCCGATAACAAGAGCAATGTTTGTAACTATTCTTTATCGTATGGCAGGCGAGCCGTATACAGATTATAATCCTTACAGAACGTCACCGTTCACGGATATAACTGATACAAGTGCTTATTATTATAATGCCGCTTGCTGGGCGCTGAAAAACGGTATTACCACCGAAACAACATTCAAACCTTTTGACAATGTAAGCCGTGAGCAGACTGCATCATTCCTGTTCAGATATGCAAAGGATAACGGCAAACTCGGTGACAGTGCATATAAAAGTGTAAATCTTGCGGCTTATCCCGATTACAACAGTGTTCACGGCTGGGCAGTTGAGGCAATGCAGTGGGCAAATTATAATGGTATGATTACAGGTACACAGCAAGGTTACATTAACCCGCAGGGCGCAACCCAGCGTATCCACGCAACAAAGATTTTGTACGGTTTCGGTAAAACGTGCAATATCGGGAATTTTGTATAATTAAACGGACAATTCGTGAATTGTCCTTACGAAATATTAACAACGCATTCGTAAGGCAGGGTGCTCTCACCCTGCCGTTGAGCATTACAAAAACACCGCAGAAATGTTGAATTTCTGCGGTGTTTAATGTTTTATTTACTTGTTTTTTAGTGCTCTTTCAAGCCAGACTGCACCTAAATCGAGCGCAGTGAAAAGACCTTCTTTTTCACTTTTTTTAATAACCTTTTCCTTTGGGTTGGTAATGCTCGGGTCTGTGTTGATTATCTGAATAAGCACTTTCTCTGAAAGTGTCATATTGTTGAATTCTTTTTCAGACTGAATTGTGAAGCATGCTACATACGGGTCAGACATATTGCCGTAATAAATCGTTTTGCCTGATCTTACCAAAGGCTTTCCTTTGTAAGTAAGGAATGTATCTTGTGTATCTGCCAAAGTAATACCTCCTTTATATTAACTGTTAAGATAAGACTTTACCATAGCTGCCAGAAGTTCATCACGATCAAGTCTTCTTATAAGACTTCTCGCGTTGTTGTTTGTTGTGATGTAAGTCGGGTCTTCCGAAAGAATGTAGCCGACAATCTGATTGATAGGATTATAGCCCTTTTCCTTAAGTGCATCAAACACCTGAGTAAGGGTATCCTTCATAACATCATCTTTTTCATCACCAATTTTAAAGGTCATTGTTTTATCGGTCATAGTAAAGCCACCTCCCATATAAACTAATTATATACAAAATTGAATATAATTACAATGTTTTTTTTATTTTTTAATGAAAATTCTTTATGAACGAAGGGTAATTCCCATTTTATTAAGGGCTTTTACTGCACGTTTTACGGCAGAATCCGCCTCTTCGTCAGTCAGCGTTCTTTCTGCACTTCTCATTTTGATATTGAATGCAACGCTCTTTTTGCCCTCTTCAATCTGGTTGCCCTCGTAAACGTCAAACAGTTTTACGGCTTCAAGAGTCTTTCCGACTGCCTCGCCGATAGCCTTCTGCAGCATAAGAACAGGAATTTCCTTTTCACATACAAACGCTAAATCTCTTGTTGTAGCAGGGAATTTAGGCAGCGGCTTGTGTGTTCGTGTGCCGAGTTTATATTCGTAAGCGGTGTCAACATCAATTTCAGCAAGATAAACTCTTGTTCCGATGTCGTAATTTTCAGCAACAAGCGGATGAACCTCGCCGAGTGTTGCAACCGTTTTGCCTTCTATGATAAACTGAGCGCATCTGCCCGGGTGGAAAGTCGGGTTGTCTGTAATTGGCTGAACATCGTATTCGGCAGTGTTGAGTACATAAAGCAATTTTTCAACAATACCTTTGATTGTGTAGAAATCAGCGCCGTTTCCGTATAAGCCGACAGCAATTTTTTGCTTTTCAATCGGAAGTTTGCCCTTTTCTGTCGGTTTATATACAGTGCCTACCTCAAACAGGTTTGCGCTTTCATTTTTGTGGTTATAGTTGTGAGAAAGCACGCCGAGCATTGACGGCAGAATCGTCGTTCTCATAACGCTTGTGTCCTCGCCGAGCGGATTGCTGATTACAACAGACTCTCTCATTTCACTGTCTTTTGCAAGATTAATTCTGTCATAAGCCTTAGGGCTGATGAAACTGAATGTTGAAACCTCACTGCAGCCGCAGGAGAGAAGTGTGTCATTAATCGTTCTTACAAATTTCTGCTCGTCGGTAAGTTTGCCTACTGCGATACCGCTTAAAATCCTGTTCGGAATATTTTGATAGCCGAAGAAACGTGCTACTTCCTCGGAAATATCGGCAATATGCTCAATATCGTTTCTGAATGACGGCGCAGTAATCATATCACCGTCAAATGTGAATTCAATCTTTTCAAGGATTTTCTTCTGCTCGTCTTCGCTTAAATCAATGCCGATGAAATCGTTTATCCACTTGTAGTCAAATTTCAGTGAAACAGGCTCTTTCGGTTTAACATAATTGTCAACAACGCCGTCAACAACATCGCCTGCATCAAGTAACTGAACAAGTTCAAGCGCACGGTTAAGTGCGTCAAGTGTTGCGCTCGGGTCAAGTTCTTTTTCATATCTGCTTGATGCCTCGGTTCTCATTCCGAGAGCCTTTGCAGTTCTTCTTACCGAAATTCCGTTAAAGCAGGCAGATTCAAAAACGATAGTGGTTGTATCGTCCATAATACCGCTGTATTCGCCGCCCATAACGCCTGCTACTGCAACAGGTTTGTTTTCGTCGGCAATTACAAGCATACTGTCATTCAATTCACGTTCAACACCGTCAAGTGTTGTGATTGTTTCGCCGTTTCTTGCATTTCTTACATTAACAGTGTTGCCGTCAAGAAAACGCAGGTCAAATGCGTGCATCGGCTGACCGTATTCAAGCATAACGTAATTTGTGATGTCAACAATGTTGCTTATCGGTCTTACACCGCTTGCACGAAGTCTTTCACGAAGCCATCTCGGGCTTTCTTTTACTCTAACGTTTTCAACAACTGCACCTGAGTAGCGGTAGCACTTTTCAGGCTCATCAATATTGACTTTGAGCATATCGTTTACGTTGCCGTGACCTGCCTTAACAACAGGCTTTTTGAATGTGAATTCTCTGCCGAATGTTGCGGCAGCCTCTCTTGCAAGACCTGAAACGGACATACAGTCGCATCTGTTTGGCGTTATTTCAAATTCAACGCAGGTGTCGTCATAGCCGATTGCCTTGTGAATATCCATTCCGAGCGTCTTGTCGCAGTCGTCGCCTAAAATGAAAATGCCGTCTGTTGCAGCATACGGAAAATCGTTTTGAGTAAGTCCGAGTTCGTCGATAGAGCAAAGCATACCGTTTGACTCAACGCCGCGCAGTTTGCCTTTTTTGATTTTCTCCAATTTGTGGTCTTTTCTGTTGATAACAACTGCGCCAGGCAGTGCAACGGGAATATAGTCGCCGACTGTAAGATTCTGAGCGCCTGTAACAATCTGCTCGTCACTCTCACCGCCTACATTGATGGAGCAAATCCATAAATGGTCTGAATCGGGGTGCTGTGTAAGCGAGTTTACTTTACCTACAACAACATTTTCAATTTCTGCACCCTCAACCTTGAATTCTTCAACCTTTGAGCCCGAAAGGGTCATTGCGTCGCAGAATTCCTTGTCTGAAATATCATCTAAATTAACGTAATCCTTAAGCCATTTTCTTGATAAAATCATTCATCACACCTCCTTAAAACTGACCGAGAAATCTTAAATCATTCTCGTAAAGTAATCTCATATCATCAATGTTGAAGCGGAACATAACAAGTCTTTCAAGTCCGATACCGAAAGCAAAGCCGCTGTATTCCTCAGGGTCAACGCCGCCGTTTTTAAGAACTTTCGGGTGAACCATTCCACCGCCGAGAATTTCAATCCAGCCTTCACCTTTGCACATCGGGCAGCCCTTGCCGCCGCATTTAAAGCAGGAAACGTCAATTTCACAACTTGGCTCTGTGAACGGGAAGTGGTGCGGTCTTAAACGGATTTTGGTGTCCTCACCGTAAAGGCGCTTTGCAAATGCCTCAAGCGTGCCCTTAAGGTCTGCCATTGAAACGCCCTTGTCAACTACAAGTCCCTCAATCTGGTGGAAAAGAGGGGAGTGTGTAGCGTCAACAGCGTCGGAACGGAAAACACGGCCGGGTGCAATCATACGGAACGGTGGCTTGTGCTGCTCCATAAATCTGATTTGAACGGGGCTGGTCTGCGTTCTCAAAACAATGTTGTCGTCAATATAAAATGTGTCCTGTGTATCTCTTGCAGGGTGGTCTTTCGGAATGTTGAGCGCCTCAAAGTTGTAGTAATCATATTCAACCTCAGGACCTTCTGCAACGTTAAATCCCATTCCCATAAAGATTTCTTTAATTTCATCAAGCACGATTGAAAGCGGGTGCTTGTGACCGATTGACGCCTCTGTGCCGGGCATAGTAACGTCAAGTTTTTCATCTTCAAGTCTTTTGGCAAGTTCTGCCTTTTTTAATTCTTCGCTTTTTGCGGCAATTTTAGCCTCAATGTCTGCACGGATTTCATTGGCAAGTTGACCGATAACGGGTCTTTCTTCGGCAGAGAGTTTGCCCATCTGCTTTAAAATAGCAGTAAGTTCGCCCTTTTTGCCGAGATATTTTATTCTCGCCTCTTCAATCTGCTCTTTCGACTCAAAAGAATCAAGCGCTTCTTTTGCAGCCTGTCTGATTTTTTCAAGTTGTGTTTTCATTTTCAGTATCCTTTCTATTTGTATTGGGACAAAAAAATACTTGCCCCTGTAAATTAGGGACAAGTAATAATAACCTGCGGTACCACCCTTATTATTGCATTGAGCAATCACTCATTAGGTTTATAACGTAACCTGCACCGTCTGCACCTACTGTATTTTTCAGCACAGCCACTCAGAAGGGAACTTCGCCTTTATCCGTTATACGAAACTTACAGCCAACGGTTTCGCTCTCTGAATAACAAAATAAAAGTTACTTTTCTTCGTCATCGTGTTTCATATTTTAATACATTATATTACAAAAATAATTTTTTTGCAAGTGTTTTTTATTTTGTAATATCATCTATCTTATATGTTTTGAATTCAATATAACTTCCCGGCTGGGATTCGTAAAGCACGCCGATTGTGTTATCGTCAATCTGTGTAAGACAAGAATATGCAAAAAAGCCTTTGTTGATTTCAACGTGTTTCAGCCATTCAATATGTGAGTAAAAGCCCTTTTTAACTCTTAATTTGCCGATTGAAAGCACGCCGTTTGCACGCTTTCTTTCAGATGGGTGAGAGCAGAAAACATAACCGCCTGCCGTAATAATACTTTTCTGGCATTTCGGCGCACGGATTGCGGTTTTGCCGTTTTTAACCCAGTTTTTGCCGCCGTTTCTTGAAAACGAAAACGGTGCTTTGCCAAACATTTTCTGTCTGCCGACGCCGAGTATTGTTCCGTCCTCAGCCTCAATCATCTGCCATTCGTCAATGTTTTTGGCATATGGGTCAGACGCCGTTCTGTGCCACGTTTCGCCGTTATCGTCGCTGAAAACGGCAACGCATTCCTTTCTGTCAACATAAAGCGGCATAATAATTCTGCCGTCCTTTGTTGTTAAACCGACACCCGGTGCAACGCCCAAAAATGTGCCGTCTGTTTCACGCAGAATCATATTGGTAATATCTCTCGGCTCGCTCCACGTTTTGCCGTTGTCACTGCTTTTCAGCATAAAAACATAGCATCTTTTCGGTGCTTTGAGCGGTGCGCCGAAGGTTGTTTCTGCACCCATTTCGTTTTTGCCCATAGCGCCGTTAAGATAAATGTTGCCCACGTATTCATCACCTTTATAAAGTGAGCCGAGTCCGTTTCTGACAGTATATTCTGTTTCGTTTTTGGCACTGTCAAAAACCCTGCCGTCACGTTTAACGTAATAAAATCTGCCGTCTCTGTCATAAATCAGCGGGCACATTTCGTTATCAAGTTTTGCATACGGAATTTTCTTTTTGTCAAGCAGCCTTTTGTTGTGAAGCCCCTTGCATTCGGGCCAGAAATCAACAATCATAACAACATCGCCGTTCGGTGCAATTGCCATACACGGGTCAATGAAAAATGCAGATGCATAGCAGTCGCTCGTAATTCTTGTTTCACGGGCAGGGGGCACTGCAATTGCTTCTACCTTGCTCCACGTTTTGCCGCCGTCCTCACTGCGCCTTATTGCAATTTCAATATAGCCCCAGTCTGCACCGCAGGAGGCTCTGTCAATAGCCGCAATCAGCGTGCCGTTTGCATTTATAAGGCTTGGAATTCTGAATGCAACACCGCCGTTTTCTTCGTTACTGTGTTTTGTAAGTTCTTCATCAAGGAAAGCAGGACTGCTTCCGCAAAAAATAAGTTGTTCGTCAGCCATATGTAAAACTCCTTTGTTTAATGAATTTATTGTACCATATTTTTTCATAAATTGAAATAACTTATTAAAATCTATTGCAAAAAATATCCATTTGTAATAAAATAGATATGAAATATTTTAGAAAAGGAGGAATTTATGATGCTTTGGGAAATTAAAAAATGCTGTTATCGTATATATCAGACTGCTTTTAAACTCGCAATGAACTTTCTTGATTGGTCTGAACCTCAGATTCTCGACGGTCAGGGTTCTGTTTTAAAACTGCCTGAATTCATAAAAAGCAAGGGTATTAACAAAGTGCTTGTCGTAACCGATAAGGGTCTTATGGGTCTTCATATTCTTGATCCGATGTTCAAAAAACTTGAAGAAGTCGGCGTTGAATATGTTGTTTATGATGAAGTACAGCCAAACCCTACTATTCCGAACATTGAGGCTGCACGTGAGATGTATATCAAAAACGCTTGTCAGGGCTTTATTGCTTTCGGCGGCGGTTCACCTATGGACTGCGCTAAGGCTGCTGCTGCAAGAATTGCTAAACCTAATCAGACTGTGCGCCAGATGCGCGGATACCTTAAAGTACATAAAAAATTACCACCGTTCTTCGCTGTTCCTACTACTGCAGGAACCGGCTCTGAAACAACTGTTGCTGCTGTTGTCTCCGACCCCGAAACACACGAGAAGAATGCAATCAATGATATCTGTCTTCGTCCAAGATATGCAGTGCTTGACCCGGAACTTACCGTAGGTTTGCCGCCGCATATTACATCAACTACAGGTATGGATGCATTAACTCATGCTGTTGAGGCTTATATCGGAAGAAGCAACACCAAAACAACAAGAGATCAGGCTGAAAAAGCAACCAAACTCATTTTTGATAATGTTGAAGAGGCTTATAAGAACGGCAAAAACCTTGAGGCGAGAGCAAATATGCTGAAAGGCTCTTATCTGGCAGGCTGTGCATTTACACGTGCTTATGTAGGTTATGTGCACGCTATTGCTCACAATTTAGGCGGCCTTTACGGTACGCCTCACGGTCTTGCCAATGCAGTTATTCTGCCTTATGTTCTCGACTGGTACGGCGAATCCATTTATCCTCAGCTTGCAAAGCTTGCCGATATCGTCGGTGTAGACGGTTACGGCGAGGCTGATAAGGCAATGAATTTCATTTCTGCTATCAGAAAACTGAATGCCGATATGAATATCCCGTCATCATTTGATATGATTAAGGAAGAAGATTTGCCGACTCTTATCAGCAGAGCGCTTAAAGAGGGTAACCCTGGCTATCCTGTTCCTAAGATTATGAATTATAAGGATATGGAAGGCGTTATCCGCAAATTTATGGCATAACATTATTAATACGTATATCAGATGCACCTGCTTTTGCAGGTGCATTTTTATGTTGATCCAAAATCAGAATAGTGCTATATTGAAAATATATTATTAAAAGGGGGATTTTTTATGAAAAAATCAAAACGCATAGTTTCGTTAATTTTGTCTGTCGCAATGTTGTTCAGTATCACTGCGGGACTTGACTTGACTGCCTTTGCTGAAGATGCAAAGTACGTTGAGGGTTATTATACGTATACAGTTGCAGACGGAAAAGCAACAATTGTTTCTTGTGATTCAAAAATCAGCGGTGATATTGTAATTCCGTCAACACTTGGTGGCTATCCTGTAATAAATCTTGGAAACGGCGCATTTTTCTTCTGCGACTATATAACCGGTGTTACATTGCCGAAAAGTATAGAGCGTCTTGAAGGCAATGTATTTGATGACTGTGAGAAGTTAGAAAATATATTTGTAGAGGTTGGCAACAAAGCCTATACTTCTTTAAACGGAGTTTTGTTCAGTAAAGATAAAACAGTATTGGTTCAGTATCCTGTCGGAAATCCAAGATTATCTTATATAATTCCTGACGGCGTTAAATTTATTAAAGAAATGTCTTTTAAATGCTGTCCGTTAGTTTCTGTTGCAATACCAAAAAGTGTTGAAAAAGTTGAAGGCGGTGCATTTTTATGGTGCCATAATTTAGCGAATGTTTATTATGCAGGAAGTAGTGCTGAGTGGCAGTTAATTGATATTGGCTTTTATGATAATTTTGAAAATTCAAAAGTATATTATGACTATGATATGCCAACTCCGGCACAAGTTCAGTTTACAGACCTTAAACCATTCCAGAGTTATGATGAATATGTATTATACACATCAATAAACAATAGTTTTATATTAGGAACAAATCCGCCGAAATATACGGAATTTTCGCCCAAAATGCCGATATCAAGAGCAATGTTTGTGGTAATACTTTATAGAATGGCAGGCAATCCGTATGATGACTGTAATCCTTATACAAGCAGTCCTTTTACCGATATAGGCATTGATGCAGTGATGAGTTATTATTATAATGCCGCTTGCTGGGCGCTTGATGAGGGAATTACAACAGAAACAACCTTTAAGCCGTTCAATAACGTAACACGTGAGCAGACAGCAACATTCCTTTACAGATATGCACAGGATAACGATAAACTCGGCGATACAGATTATAAAAACGTAAATCTTAATGCTTATCATGACGGAAACAGTATCAGTCATTTTGCAGTTGATGCAATGAGATGGGCAAATTATAACGGTATGATTACTGGGACACAGCAGGGATATGCAAACCCGCAGGGTGCAACACAGCGTATCCACGCAACAAAGATTCTGTACGGCTTCGGCAAGGTTTGCAATATCGGCAATTTTGCGTAATTAAATAATAAACGGTGCGTCGAGGACGCCGCACCCTACGTAGGGGTCGGAAGATTCCTACACGGTGTGGGGGAAACGTCGTCATAGGCGACAAAAGGGGACGGTGCTCGTAAAGCGTTCTCGACGACCCGATAATCGAATATACTAATATTGGGAGGGTCTGCGTACCCTCCCATTTATTTTTCATCTTTTCTTTGGTTAATTTAACCAATATTGTGGAATAATGTTTGTGCATTGTGCCTGGTTGTAATAAACTGAAATAAATTATATAATAATATTATTGCAAGTGGGGTGTTTCACTTCACTTAATTTTTATGTTAAGGGGTGCTGTATGGAAAATAAAGCAAACACTTATACGAAAAAAGAACTGGGTGGCTTCCTTGTTGGTATGTTCGGTCAGAACATGATTTACAACATTGTTGCTACAGGTCTTTATTTCTATTTTCAAAACGTAATCTGCTTGCCTGCTATGGCTCTTGGCTGGATTATGACTATTGCCCGTATATGGGACGCTGTAAATGACCCGATGATGGGCACAATCGTTGATAAAACGAGAACAAAATGGGGTAAGTGCAGACCTTATCTTATCATTTTTCCGGGAATTATCGGCGTTATAACCATTCTTTGCTTTATAAACGGCAATTACGCTGCGGCTGAAACTTCTGTTCAGAAAGCGATTATTGTTGCGTGGGCAGCCGTTTCCTATATCGCATGGGGTATGCTTTTCACAGTATGTGATATTCCGCTTTGGGGCATTACTTCACTTATGACCGAAGATGAAAATGACCGAAGCAAAATCCTCAGCCTTGCCCGTATGGTAGCAGGCGTTGCAGGTGTAAGTGTACTCGTTGTTCAGATTGCTCAGGTTGTCGGCGATGCTTTAAAGGGTAAGTTTGACGATCCTGTTAAGGCTCAGCAGTACGGCTTTATTATAACTGTTATTGTGATGACTGTTATTGCGTCAATTCTCTTTGAGTTCGCAGGTCTGTTCACAAGGGAGAGAGTTGCCGCATCTGAAAGAAGATACACATTTAAGGAAACTTTCCAGACAATGTTCAGAAATAAGCCTTTCAGGCAGATTCTTATTTCAGGTATTCTCAGAAGCCCGATTCAACTTCTTATGATTGTTGCTATGACGCTTGTTACATACTATTATGCAAACGGCAATATTATGAATATCCTTGTGTATAATGAGGACGGCTCATTCGGCGGAATTAATTTTAAAATCCTTATCGGACTCGGCTCAATGGCAGTTGGCTTGTTTGTAGGTCAGTTTGTTGCAATGGGCATTACTCCTGCTCTTATCAAGAAGTTTGAAAAGAAAACACTTTATAATTTCTATTCAATTGCAGGTGCAGTTCCGTTTGTGCTGATTTTCGTATTCTATAAACTTTCAGGCGGCGATTTAACTTCAGCAGGCTGGTCAATTGCAGTAGGTGTTTGTATGCTGTTTGCAAGTGCATCCTTCGGCGGTATCAATGTTCTTCAGTCCGTTATGATTGCAGACTGCGTAGACTATGAGGAATATACAAACGGCGTTCGTACAGACGGTATTTTCTTCAGCGGTCAGAGTTTTATTACAAAACTTTCGGCAGGTATTGCAACAATTATTTCGTCAGCCGTTTATTCTTTCGTTGGCTACAGCGGAGCAAATGTTGATGAAATGAACAGAGCAATCTATGAGCAGGGTGCAAGTTTTGTTACTTATAATGATGGTAAATTTGCAGCCGCAATGTTCTTCCTGATTTCGGTTCCGCCTGCAATCGGTATGCTCCTTTCGGCAATTCCTACTTTTAAGTATGCTTTGCCTGATAAAGAGCACAAGAGAATTCTTGCAGAACTCGTTGCAAAACGCGCAGAAAAAGACGGCAAGGCAGAATAATTAAATATTACTATGTAGGGGGCGGATATCTTCCGCCCGTATAATAAAGCAAATCTTATTTGGGAGGGTCTCTGTGCCCTCCCGTTTTTGCAAGTCAATAATGAAATAATTATACAGTAATTTTTTGTAGGGTGCGGCGTCTTCGACGCACCGCAAACGGGCAATTCGTGAATTGCCCCTACGATTACATAATTTTGTTATTGCTATTGTTTTCACCGAAAAAACGACAGAGATTTTTCTCTGTCGTTTTTGTTGATCGTTTTCTTATTTTCTTCTCACAAATATTGCCGGCAGAATAACGGGTGGTTCTTCGCCTGCATTTTTCATCTGCTCAAGAAGAAGATATTTTAATTCCTGCCTGATTTTGCCGTATTTCGGATTTTTGACGAGATTGTGCTTTTCAATCGGGTCATTCTGCAAATCATACAGATAATCCTCAAAATAAACCTTGCTGCTGTGGTGGGCGTAACCGACAGGGCTTAAATCCCTTACTGCATATTTGAAACGGTCAGTTCTTATCGCTCTGCCGCACTGGCTTTCGCTTATCTGCATAAATACGCAGTCACGCTTTTTATCGGGTGCGTTAATCTGCTTTGTAAGGTCAACACCCATATAATTTTCGGGAATGGCAATCCCTGCCATTGAAAGCATTGTAGGCGGCAGGTCAATCAGTGAGGAAAGCCTTTTTTCAATTCTGCCTGCCTCAAATCCGCCGCCCTTGATAATCAGCGGCGTTCTGCTTGCGCTTTCGTGGCAGCTGCGCTTGTATTCGGGGTTTCTTGTTTTGAAATGTGCACCGTGGTCTGATGTGTATATGATAATTGTGTCATCATATATTCCGAGTTCTTTCAGTTTATCCACAAGTCTGCCCACATTATAGTCAAGCCTGTTGATTGCCGAAATGTAGTCGGGATATTCTTTTTTGTAGTTTCCTTTAAGAAATGATAAATCATCGGGGATAGGGTAATCCTTAAACTGTTCAACAGTTTCTTTGTAGCCCTCAATCGTGTTATGGTCATTCTGATGATGCGGTTCAAGTTGACTGATGAACATAAAAAACGGTTTTTCCGTATCACGTCTGTCAAGATATTCAAGCGCAAAATCGTTAATGCAGTCGGCACGGTAGCCTTTGAAATCAATCTGATTTCCGTCGCCGTCAAAAACATAGCCGTCATATCCGTGTGAAGTGAATTCAAGGCAGTCGGCGGCACGCCAGTATTGGTATTCACCCTGCCTGTCTTTCGGAATGGCTGTCTTTTCGCAGTGAACGCCGATACCCGGGTAGCGGTCTGACGCCAGGTGCCATTTACCGATGTATGCCGTCTGATAGCCTGCATTGTTGAAATAGCGGGCGAGGGGAGTAATATCTCTCGGCAGTGCAATGCCGTTCCAGTAGCATTCCACCTGCGTTGCGTACATACCCGACTGCAGGCAGGCTCTTGCAGGACCGCAGACAGGCTGGCATGTGAAATTATTTTCAAACAGTGTACCTTCTTCGGCAAGTTTCATAAGATTCGGTGTAACACATTCGTTTACCGTGTCCCACCTCTGCTGGTCGGAAAAATAAAAAATAATGTTTTTTCTTTTCATAAAATTTACTCCTTTCTATTCATTGCCTAAGCAATTAAACCTGTAACGGCATTATATAAATTAACAATTGCAATTCCTGCAACTATGACGGTGAAAACCGTTTTCACCGCTTTTTCATTCGCTTTTTTATTAATTTCAGCGCCAAGAATTCCGCCGAGCACCGCACAGATAACGGCAACAATAATTGTTATCGGCTCAACATACGGCACGGTGTGATTTATTCCGGTGGCAATAAGCTTTGATAACTGACTGAAAAATATTGTTCCTACGCTGTAAACCGCCGCCTCCTTCATCGTCATTGAGAAGAAGAAAACGAGAAAAGCAACGTTAATCGGTCCGCCGCCGACTCCTAAAAATGATGCCGTGCAGCCTAAAATAAAGCCGATTAGAATAATGCCGATATGATTTTTTATTTTAAAACTTTTTTTGTTTTTTATATTTATGTAAATTACCGAAATCAGCAGAAGCACACAGAGAATTATTCCCTGAATACTTTTCAGAATACTGTTTGAAACGATGTTCAGCAGGCTGTCAAACAGAAACGAACCCGTAAATCCGCCGAGCACCGCTCCTGCCGACAGGGTAATTATAAATTTAAAATCAATTTCGGTTTTTTCTTTGATGTGCTTTGCCGTGGAACTTATGCTCATACTGAATACGGCGCATGCCGATATAAAGTTAACTGCATCAATTGTGTCGTGACCGATAAGGTCAAGTACAGGCTTGATAATCACTCCGCCGCCGAGTCCTGCAAAAGCACCGAAAAAAGTTGCGAAAATGATTACAATGCCATAAATAATCCGGTACATAAATTAATCCTTTTCAATGTAAACTGTTTTGGTCGGAAATGCAAAATCAGTGCCGTTTTCTTCAATAATACGCTTGATTTCAAAATTAAAATCGTTCATAAATCGGCAGTATTCCTCATAATCCGTTGTGCTGATATAAAATCTGATTTGCAGATTAAGCGATGAATCGTCAAATTCAGAAAAGCATACTCTTATATTCTCTTTGCAAACAAGTTCACTGTTGTTGAGATAATCAAAAATATCCTTTTCGCATTTCTTTATAATCGCGGCAGGTGTTGAATAAAGAATACCGATTTTGAATTCAACAAGCCTTTTATTGAACTTTGAAAGGTTTGTTATGTTCGCCTCACTCAGTTTTGAGTTCGGTACAACTACAACAGAGTCTTCAAGTGTTCTTATTCTTGTTGAGCGCATCGTAATATCTTCAACTATGCCCTTGAATTCGGCAGTTTCGATTAAATCGCCTACGTCAAACGGCTTGTCAAGCATAATGAAAAAGCCCGAAACAAGATTTTTTAACGAATCCTGCATTGCAAGTGAAACGGCAAGACCGCCCACGCCGAGACCTGTAAGAAGACCGTTTATGTTGTAGCCGAGTTCGGAAATCACCATAACAACTGCAAGGCATATTGTCAGGAATTTAAGTATATTTGATATGAATTTGACCGCAACGCCGTTGAAGCGGCTGTCCTTATCAGTTTTCAGAATTACATTCAGATTTTCCGAAACGTAGCAGAGTATGCACCAGCACACAATCAGAATGGAAAATACCTTGAAGGTGTTTAATACAACAGGCTTTTGATAGTTTATGTATACGCCGATAAATGCGCCGAGCAGCACAAAAAAGAAGGAAACAGGCTTTTTCAGGCTTGATTTAAAGCCGTCTCTGTTTTCAGGGTGCTTCGCAAAAATGATTTTTGACAAAACATTTAAAATTCCTTTTGAAATCGGGTTGCGCAGTGCCGTGAGTGCCGCAAATACGGCAACGCCGATTACAATGTTTATGTACGGTAAAACCGTGTTAAAAAAATCACTCATATTCAGTCCTCATCTATACAGTAAAAATTGCTTTCCCATGCAGGAATATATCTGCTGTGGCGAAAATAAATTTTGTAATTCTTATTCATTTCAAGTATTTTAAGCGGCAGTGCAAACATATCTTCATTTCTGTGATATGCACAGATGTAAAGTTTCGGTTTATACTTTGGAATTGTGGTTTTGCAGCCGTCAAGCGCTTTCAGTTCAGCACCCTCAATATCCATTTTCAGCATAGTTATGCTGTCATCAATGAGACTGTCAATATCGCTCACTTTAACAGGCACGCCGCTTGCAGACAGTTTTGAATTCCGCCCTGCTTTTTTGGCAAAAATAAGTGTGTCCTTCTTATTCCATGCACCCATATTGAAAAGCGTAATGTTTTTCATATCCGCCGTGTTTTTTATTAATTTTTTAAAGTTTTTTTCGTCAGGCTCAAGCGCATAAATGTGTCTGTAATTTCCATTTGTAAAATCCGTGAATTCTTTGATTGTATCGCCGTCATATGCGCCCATATCAACAATGGTTTCATCACTGCCGAGTTTCAGAATATCACGGTAAATGCTTGTTTTGTCATCAGTTGTGCTGTTTAAAAGATAGTCGATTTTGCCGCTTATTTTAAAGTTGATAATGTTTTCGTAAACACGCCTGCTTTCATCGTCTGCAAGGTGACTGTATACTTCTTCAAATTTTTCACGGTTTTCTTCAAAATATCTTCGTGTGAAAATTCCGTCACCTGCAACAGGCACATCGGGGGCAAAAACCTTGTGCTCACTGTTGATTTTTTTAATGTTTTCTATAACGCTTTCAATATGGCTTGCAAACGCAAGAACAACATTGAAATCATTAAATTCTTCACATATTTCACTGTATTTTTTAACTTTATATCCTAAAAATGAATGACCTCTTACAAATTCGTCGCTTGCAAAAATCGCCGAAACGGATACGCCGTAATTACCGAGCACGGAAATTATTTTTTCTGCACCGTTTCCCATTCCGTATATAACAACAGGTTTGCCGTCATCCTTTAAAAATTGCCATATGTCTGTTTCAATAATGTTAAGGCTCATAAAATCACCCGAGGCTATTGTAACATAAAACAGTACTTTTTACAATTAAAACTACACTCTTTACAAATAAAATAAAATATTATATAATAACTTAAATATAAAATAATGGGGGTTTGTGCCTTTATGGCAGGCAGTCTGTTAAAAAGATTTAAAAAAAATTCTTCCACGCAGGAGATTATGCAGCTCGTTGAGCAGGATCAGCAGTCGGGTCTTCTTGAATTATCTCAGCGCGAAATGATTAATAATATTTTCCTTTTTGATGATATTACGGCAGGGGATATTATGACCCACAGAACCGATATTGAGGCTGTAGAGGATACTGCGTCTGTTTCGGATGTTGTTGATACGGCAATCAAAGAGGGATTTTCACGTATTCCCGTTTACAAGGATGACCTTGATAATATCACGGGTATTGTGTATGTTAAGGATTTGCTGAAGTTCATCGGCGCTGAAATCGGCAGTGATGAAAATCTGAAAGACTATGTCAGAACACCGCTTTTTGTGCCTGAAACCATTTCGTGCATAAAACTTTTTAAACAGATGAAGGACAAGCGTGTCCAACTTGCGATTGTTGTAGATGAATACGGCGGTACGGCAGGTCTTGTTTCTATGGAGGATATACTTGAAAGCATTGTCGGCAATATTCAGGACGAGTATGACGAGGAAGAAAAGGAATATGAAAAAATTGACGACAAAACCTTTATTTTTGACGGTTCGGCAGAAACAGAACTTTTTGAAAAGGTTTTAAAGCGTGATATTCCCGACGGTGATTATGATACCCTTGCAGGATTTGTTATAAATCTGCTCGGCTATGTGCCCGATGATATCAGCAGTGATGAGGATTTAACAGTATCGTTTGAAAATATAACTTTTACAGTGCTTAAGGTAGAAGAACGAAGAATAGAACAGATTAAGGTAGAGATAGATTAATGGCAGAACAGATAATTACATTTGATGCAGTTGAGCAGGCAGTAAGCCTGTTCGGCTCGTTTGATGAAAATATTAGATTAATTGAAGATGAGTTCGGCGTTTCTGTTATCAGCAGGGGCAGTGATTTGAAAATCTGCGGCAGTGAGGAGCAGGTCTCGCTGGCAGTAAGAGCACTGAACAGTCTGCTTGTGCTTATCAAAAAAGGTGAGCCCTTAACAAGCCAGAATGTGCGTTATGCAATCAGCCTTGTTAATGAGGGAAACGAGGATAAACTTTCCTCTATGTCATCAGATACCATTTGTATAACATCAAAGGGCAGACCCGTTAAGCCAAAAACACTCGGTCAGAAAAAGTACTGCACTGCGATTGAAGAAAATACAATCACCTTCGGCATCGGCCCCGCAGGTACAGGCAAAACGTATCTTGCTGTTGCAAAGGCGGTTACCGCTTTTCGTGCAAAGGAAGTCAATAAAATTATTTTAACCCGCCCTGCGGTTGAGGCAGGCGAAAGCCTCGGCTTTCTTCCCGGTGATCTGCAAAGCAAGGTTGATCCGTATTTAAGACCGCTTTATGATGCACTTTTTGATATGCTCGGAGCAGAAAATTTTCAGAAATGTCAGGAGCGCGGCTCAATCGAGGTTGCACCGCTTGCTTATATGCGAGGCAGAACGCTTGATGACAGTTTTATTATTCTTGACGAGGCACAGAATACGACGCCCGAGCAGATGAAAATGTTTTTAACCCGTCTTGGTTTCAATTCCAAAATGGTTGTAACGGGAGATATAACACAGATTGATTTGCCGTCAGGCAAAAAATCAGGCTTAAAAAAAGTTATGAAGATACTGAAAAATGTTGACGATATTGCAATGTGCAGGTTTACACAGAAGGATGTAGTCCGTCATAAACTTGTTCAGGATATCATTAAAGCATACGAAAAATTTGAGAATGAGGAGAAGAGATAAACAATGGAAAAAGTAAAAGTGGCTATTTCAAACTTACAGAAAGATGTTAAAATTCCGACTGGCATAAGACTTTTGATTCGCCGCTGCTGCCATGCAGTGCTTGAACTTGAAAATTTTGAGGGTTCAGCCGAAATTTCCGTAACTTTTGTAAATAATGCGCAGATACACGACCTTAATAAGGAACACAGAAATATTGACAGAGAAACAGATGTGCTTTCATTTCCGCTCGGTGAAAACGGCGTTTACGATATAAACCTTGATACGGGCGCCAAAATGCTCGGCGATATTGTTATTTCTATTGAAAAGGCAGTTGAGCAGGCAAAACTTTACAATCACCCGCTTCAAAGGGAAATCGGTTTTTTAACAGTTCATTCAATGCTTCATCTGCTTGGATATGACCACGAGCAGGGCGGTATTGAGGCAGTCAGAATGAGAGAAAAGGAAGAAACTGTTTTAACGCAGATTGGCTGGAAAAGAGACAGCAGTTATTATATGGAGGAAAATTGATGACGAAAACTTCGTTTATTGCAATCGTTGGTAAGCCAAATGTAGGCAAATCATCAATTTTAAATAAGGTTCTTGGTGCAAAAATTGCAATCGTATCATCAAAACCGCAGACTACAAGAACAAGAATTATGGGTGTGCTGACTGTTGATGAAACTCAACTTGTTTTTACCGATACACCCGGTTATCATAAGCCGCATAACAGGCTCGGCGAATATATGAATAATGCCGTGGGCGACAGTATAGGCGGCACGGATACTGTTCTTTTTGTAACAGAGCCGAGGGGCGAACTTGATGAAAAAGAACTTGAACTTATAGATAAGTTTAAAAAAGAAAAAATGCCCGTAATTCTTGCCATCAACAAAATTGATATGATTAAAGATAAAAAGGAACTGCTTGACAGAATAATTTATCTTTCATCATTTTATGATTTTACTGCTGTTGTGCCTGTTTCAGCCATTGAGGGCGACGGTATGGCAGATCTTGTTGATGAAATGAAGAAAACGGCGTTTGACAGTCCGCATTTCTTTCCCGACGATACACTGACCGACCAGCCTGAAAGAGTGCTTGCCGCTGAAATGATAAGAGAAAAAATTCTTCGTCTTATGGATAAGGAAATTCCGCACGGAATTGCCGTTTCAATTGAAAAAATGAGTGAGCGAAAAGACAAGCCTATTCTTGATATTGACGCCGTTATTTATTGTGAGCGTGAAACGCATAAAGGTATGGTTATCGGCAAAAACGGTGCAATTCTTAAAAAGATTTCCACCTTTGCAAGGCAGGATTTAGAGGCGTTTTTTGATGTCAAAGTTAACCTGCATACGTGGGTTAAGGTAAAAGAAAACTGGCGCAATCGCGAGGGTCTGATTCACAATTTCGGATTGGATTAAAATGGCACAAATTAAATCATCGTCATAGGATAAGATAAATACAGGCGGTGATTTTATGCTGGATTCAAACTGGATTCATTTTACCGAAACAGGTAATATAAACTACTATTTGAAGTATAAGGAAAACGAGAAAAAACCGAAGGCTGAAAATTATGCAGATTTCAACAAAGGGACTTGTAATAAAGGAACAGACGATAGGGGAGAGTGACCGTTTAGTTACTCTCCTTACTGCTGATTACGGACTTATAAAAGCCTTTGTGCACAGGGCAAAGCAGTCAAAAAGCAGGCTCGGTTCTGCAACAACTCTTTTTGCTTACAGTGATTTTACCTTATATCGTACCAAAGATGCTTTTTCTGTCAGTGATGCTGTGCCTGTTGAAGTTTTTTTTAATTTAAGGCGCGATATTGAAAGGCTTACCCTTGCCCAGTATTTTGCTCAACTTGCTTATGAACTTTCTGCTGAAGAGCAGCCTGAAACGGAACTTTTAAGACTTCTTCTGAACTCTCTTCATCTGCTTTGCAAAAGCAGCAAAAGTCCTGCTCTGATAAAGTCTGTGTTTGAACTCCGTGCCCTATGTGTCGGTGGTTTTATGCCGTCGGTGCTTGCGTGCGATCAGTGCGGTACATATGAAACGGATTTTATGTATTTTGACCCGCTCGAAGGCAAGATTTACTGCGATAACTGCGGCAGGAACGGCGCAATTCGTGTGCCTAAAAATGTTATTACGGCTGTAAGATTTATCTGCCTTACAGAGCCTGATAAGATTTTCAGTTTTAAACTTGATGAAAATAATATGTCGCTTTTAAATGATATTACGGAAAAATATATGATGATGTGCGTAAACCGAAGTTTAAGCGCACTTGAATTTTATAAAGGATTAATAGGATAAAAACATAATGAACAAACATTTTAAATCACTTGAACTTGATATTGTTCTTAAAATGCTTGCAGACGAGGCAACCTGCGACGATGCAAAAGACCTTGCTTTATCGTTAAAACCCGTAAAAGATATTAACGAGGCGGAACTTCTGCTCAGCCAGACCGAAGATGCTTTTTCACTTCTGGCACGCTTCGGTTCACCGTCTTTTTCGGGTCTGCGCAATGTCAATAATGCAGTTTCAAGAGCGGCGGCAGGTGCGTCGCTTAATCCCAAAGAACTGCTTGATATTGCTTACACTCTGCGTGCAGTCCGTTCGCTTTATGAGTGGTACGGTCACTGCTCAAATGTAAGAACAAATCTTGATTTCTTTTTTGAAAATATTACTGTAAATAAATATCTTGAAACTAAAATACTGACTGCAATTATCAGTGAAGAGGAAATTGCAGATACTGCCTCCGAAGAACTTGCCGAAATCAGACGCAAAATCAGGGCAAAGTCAAATTCCGTGCGCGAAAAACTTGATTCAATCATTCACAGTTCGCATTATCAGAAATATTTGCAGGAGGCAATTGTAACGCAGCGAAACGGCAGATATGTTGTGCCCGTTAAAGCAGAGCACAGAAACGATGTTCACGGTCTTGTTCACGATACTTCGTCGTCGGGTGCTACAGTGTTTATTGAGCCTGTTTCTGTTGTAGAGGCAAATAATGACATCAAAATGCTTCAGGGCAAAGAGCGTGATGAAATTCAGCGTATTTTATTTGAACTTTCGGCAGATGCAGGCAATTTTGACGAAAGCATTAAAGCGTCTTATGACAGTGCAGTAAGAATAAATCTTATTTTTGCAAAGGCGCAACTTGCTTATAAAATGAAGGCAACCAAGCCGATTTTAAATGACGAGGGAATGATTGAACTTAAAAATGCACGCCACCCACTGATTGACCCCAAAAAGGTTGTGCCTACCAATATTTCCCTGGGAATAGATTTTGATACGCTTGTGATTACAGGACCGAATACAGGCGGTAAAACCGTGTCTATTAAAACGATTGGTCTTTTTACGCTTATGGCGCAGTGCGGTCTATTGCTTCCTGTTTCAGACAGGTCAAGAGTGTCTGTTTTCAAGAATATTCTTGTCGATGTCGGTGACGAGCAGAGCATACAGCAAAGCCTGTCCACATTTTCATCTCATATGGTGAATATTATAGATATAATGAAAAGGGCAGACGAAAAGTCGCTCGTTCTGATTGATGAACTCGGTGCAGGTACGGACCCTGTAGAGGGTGCGGCGCTCGCCGTGTCAATTATCGAAAATTTAAGAAGCAAAGGCGCAAAAATTGCCGCCACCACGCATTATGCCGAATTAAAGGCGTATGCGCTTGAAACCGACGGCGTTTCAAACGGCTGCTGTGAGTTTGATGTTGAAACACTTCGCCCTACATACCGTCTTTTAATCGGTGTTCCGGGTAGGTCAAATGCTTTTGCAATTGTCGCTCACCTTGGTATGGATAAGTCGGTTGTTGAAAATGCAAAAGGCATTGTCGGCAATGAAACCCGCTCGTTTGAGGCAGTTCTTGAACAACTTGAGATGACAAGGCGTGAACTTGAAAAAGAAAAGGAAAAGGCTGAAAAAGCAACTGAATCTGCCAATAAAATGAGGAGCAGGGCTCAGTCCGAAAAGGACAAAATCGAACAGTTAAAAGCCAATGAAATGGAAAAAGTTAAGCGCGAGGCTGAAAAGATTATTAATGCCGCCAAACGCCAGAGTTCTGATTTTCTGCTTCAACTTGAAAAATTGAAGAAAGAGGTAGATACCTCAAATGCAACAGAAGTTGCAAGAAAAACAAGACGTGAAATTAAAAACCGACTTGGTGAGATGGACGATATTGTTAATCCTCGTGAACTTGCAGATAACTGGGATAATGATTATAAACTGCCGCGTCCCGTTGTGAAAGGTGATTCGGTTATTATTCGCTCAATCGGCGAGGGCGAAGTTGTTGAAGTTAAAAACGATAATGTTATCGTTCAGTCAGGTATGCTTAAAACCCGTGTAAAAATGGGCGACTTGATGCTGATTGAAAAAAAGAAAAAACAGCCGCCCAAAACAGGCAGAAGTGTTTACAGAACCACATCAAGAGCAGATGCCGATGTTAAAACAGAACTTGATTTACGCGGACAGACTGTTGATGAGGCGCTTATGAATTTGAGCCTGTTTATTGATAAATGTGTGCTCAATAATATAAGTGAAATAAGAATTATTCACGGAAAGGGCACGGGTGCACTGCGTACAGCCGTAACGCAGGAACTCAGAAATCATTCCAATATTGAGGAATTCCGCCTCGGCGTATACGGCGAAGGCGAAAACGGCGTAACAATAGCAAAATTAAAGTAGTGATGATGAATGGAAAATGATGAAAAAATAGAACTGTTTGAAAATATGCCGGTCAGAAAAGCGGTTATGAAACTGTCTGTTCCGACAGTTTTAAGTTCGCTTGTAATGGTTATTTATAATCTTGCCGATACTTATTTTGTAGGTATGCTGAATAACCCGATTGAAAACTCGGCAGTAACGCTTGCCGCTCCGCTTTTGCTTGCATTTAATGCAGTAAATAATCTTTTCGGTGTCGGCAGTTCAAGTATGATGAGCCGTGCACTCGGCAGAAAGGATTATGATACGGTTTACAGAAGTTCTGCCTTTGGTTTTTACTGTTCGGTAATCAGCGGAGCATTGTTTTCTCTGCTTTATATTGTACTGCATATACCGCTGTTAAAGGTTCTCGGTGCAGACAGTGAAACAATGGCAGCAACCGCTCAGTATCTGAAATGGACAGTCGGCTGCGGCGCAGTGCCTGCAATTTTAAATGTTGTGCTTGCTTATCTCGTGCGTGCCGAGGGTGCGTCACTTCATGCAAGCGTAGGTACAATGAGCGGCTGCATACTTAATATTATTCTTGACCCGTTTTTTGTTCTGCCTCAATTTTTGAATATGGGCGCAGCAGGCGCAGGGCTTGCAACATTTATTTCAAACTGCATTGCGTGCATATATTTCTTTGTTCTTCTTTTTGCAAAAAGAAAAAGTACATATGTGTGTATCAGTCCTAAAAAATTCGGTTTTAAAAAGGAAATCGTGTCAGGCGTTTTTGCCGTCGGAATTCCTGCTTCTATTCAGAATCTGCTGAATGTTACGGGAATGACGGTGCTTAATAATTTTACTGCGGCGTTCGGCTCTTCTGCAGTTGCCGCAATGGGTATAGCGCAGAAAATCAATATGATACCGATGCAGGTGGCACTCGGTTTTTCTCAGGGTATAATGCCGCTGATAAGTTATTCTTATGCAAGTAAAAATGTAAAGCGAATGAAGAAATCACTTGTGTTTTCAAGTGAAATTTCAATCGGCTTTCTGCTTATGGCAACAATTGGTTTTTACATATTCTCGGGAGGACTTATTTCACTTTTCATGCAAAACGCGGCTATCGTTGCATATGGCTCAAGGTTTTTGAGAGGAATGTGCCTTTCACTGCCGTTTCTTTGTATGGATTTCATCGCAGTCGGCGTCTTTCAGGCGTGCGGAATGGGCAAAAAGTCGCTCATTTTTGCCATTATGCGAAAAATTGTGCTTGAAATTCCTGCATTGTTTCTGCTTAATTACATTTATCCGCTTTACGGTCTTGCTTATGCGCAGACCGTGTCCGAAATCATACTTGCAATTGCTGCAGTTATTACACTTGCAAGTCTTTTCAAAAAATTAAAAGCAGAAAATCATAATTCGCCTAATTAATATCCGCCTGAAATATTTGTTGTACTATATTTTGTGTCAATAGTTTTGAAGAAAATTTTATTATAAAAATTATTGATTTCCACTTGACTTATTATCTTTGTTTATG
>JACTVT010000026.1 GCA_014465955.1 Eubacterium sp.
TCAATATTTTATTGCAAAATATGAGATTTAGGTCTATAATTTTATCAGAATATTTTGAAAGGTTTAATTTTAATGAAGATTGTTATTCTCGATTCATATACTACTAATCCGGGTGATTTAAGTTGGGAGTTTTTAAGTAAGTATTCGGATGATATTATGATTTATCCCAGAACTTCAAAGGAAGATGTAATAAAAAGAGCTAAAGGTGCTGAAATTCTTATTATAAATAAAACAGTTCTCGGTCAAGACAAGCTTAATGCTTTGGCGCCTGAGTTAAAATATATAGGCTTGCAGTCTACGGGATATAATGTTGTCGATTTAAAAGCAGCCACAAAAAACGGAGTTACTGTTTGTAATATTCCGTCATACTCAACTAATGCAGTTGCACAACTTGTATTCTCTTTTATTCTTCAGTTTGCCAATAAAGTGAACCTTCATTCCGAGTCTGTATATAACGGCGAGTGGTCTGATTGCCCCGATTTTTGTTACTGGAAAGCGCCTTTGTCTGAACTTGACGGCAAGACAATTGGTATTATAGGTTTTGGCTCAATCGGGCAAAGAGTGGCTGAAATTGCCGAAGTATTTGGCATGAATGTATTATTTACATCAAAATCAAAAAAAGATACTGATAAATTTAAAACAGCCCGTCAGGTTGATTTGGATAGTTTATTAAATTATTCAGATTTTGTGACTTGCCACTGTCCTCTTACTGATGAAACAACGGGACTTATTAATCTTGATAACTTAAGAAAAATGAAGAAAAGCGCAGTTCTTATAAATACATCAAGAGGTCCTGTTGTAAATGAAGAAGATCTTGCTTATGCACTGAATAACGATATTATAGCCGGTGCAGGTCTTGATGTTTTAAGTGAAGAACCGCCAAAGGCAGATAATCCTATGTTTAATGCAAAAAATTGTTATATCACGCCTCATATTGCGTGGGCATCAAAGGAAACAAGGGCAAGGCTTATTAATATACTTGACAGTAATATTGAACACTTTTTGTCAGGAAATACGCAAAATAAAGTAAACTAAGTGAAATAAGATATTGACAATTTTAATATTTTAATGTATTATATTGTTTGTTCGCTGGTGTGGCGAAATCGGCAGACGCAAGGGACTTAAAATCCCTCGGTAGCAATACCGTACCGGTTCAAGTCCGGTCACCAGCACCAAGGGATACCAAATAATATGGTATCCCGTTTTTTAAAAGCCGGCGTGATGGAATTGGCAGACGTGCTGGACTCAAAATCCAGTCCTGGCAACAGGGTGCGGGTTCGACCCCCGCCGCCGGCACCATTTATAGCAGGTTTCCTGCTCTTTTATAATTATTTTGTTTAATTTGTAATAAGTTCATTAAGATGTTTTCTTGCCTAACCATCTTATAAATAAAAAACAAGGAGAAATTTAATTATGTTGTCAAAAATCAAGCGTGAGATCTATGAAATTAAGATTTTGCTCAGGAGCGTTCCTTCGACGATTTTAACATTATTTGCAGTTTCTGTTATAGCAATGAATCTGCTTGCAAATAAAAGTGTTAATCTGCCTGTTGACTGGCTTGCTCTTGACTGCGGAATAATTGTTTCATGGGTTTCTTTTTTATCAATGGATATTATAACCAAGCATTTCGGTCCTAAGGCTGCTACCCAGGTTTCAATTGTTGCAGTTTTGTTTAATTTAATGGTTTGCATTATCTTTTTTATAGCAGGCAGCATTCCCGGCATATGGGGAGAATCTTATGTCGAAGGCAGTGAAACGATTATAAACAGTGCTCTTGATCATACTTTTTCGGGTACATGGTATGTTTTGCTTGGAAGTACGACTGCATTTATTATTTCGGCGGTTGTCAATAATTTTTTGAATTATTTAATCGGTAAATTAATAAATAAGAATTCCGATAGTTTTTTAGCATACGCTGTACGCACTTATATTTCCACTGCAGTCGGTCAGTTTGCTGATAATTTAGTATTTGCGCTTATTGTAAGTCATATTTTCTTTGGCTGGTCAATGCTTCAGTGCATAACCTGCTCTGTTACGGGAATGATTGTTGAACTTTTGTGTGAAGTTATATTCTCCCCTATCGGATTTTCTGTTTGCAAAAAATGGAAAAAAGATAATATCGGCAAAGAATATTTTGAACTGAAGAATAATATTACGGAGAAATAAGATGAATATTTTAATTACAGGAACAAGCGGCGGAATCGGCAAGGCGATTGCAGAAAAATTTCTGAGTTGCAGGCATACGGTATACGGAATTGACTGCCTTTCGGCAACAATAGATAATGATGCATATACTCATTATCAGACTGACGTTTTTGACGGAAATCTGCCCGAGCTGCCGCCGATTGAAATTTTGATTAATAATGCTGGTGTTCAGAATTCAGGAAAGGATATAGATATTAATTTAAAAGGCACAATCAGAATTACAGAAAAATTTGCTTTTCAGAAGGAGATTAAAAGCGTTTTATTTATCGCATCGGCAAGTGCATCATCAGGTGCAGAATTTCCGGAATATGTTGCCAGCAAAGGCGGTATGGTATCTTATATGAAAAGTACGGCACTGCGAGTGGCTGAGTTCGGTGCTACAGCAAACAGTCTGTCGCCCGGCGGTGTATTAACTGACTTGAATAAGCATATTATTGAAACACCTAAACTGTGGCAGGCGGTTATGAATGAAACATTGCTTCCTAAATGGGCGGAAGTTGAAGAAATTGCAGAATGGGCTTATTTTGTAACAGTCTGCAATAAATCAATGACTGCGCAGGATTTGATTATTGATAACGGTGAAATGGCTAAATCCAATTTTATATGGTAAATACTTAACGGAGCAAAGATAATTTTATCCATGCTCCGTTATATTATTGCAATTTACTTTTAATTTTTTCATATATTTCAACTATTTTAAAACGTATTTCATATTTGTTATTACTATTTATCAGTTCGATTTCGTCTTCGTTTAAAATGCTGTTGATTTCATCATCAGAAACAGCAGGAAGGCATATTGCCGGAAACATAACACACCACCAGTTATGCCCCTTAGCCTCCCCTATCTCGATTTTAAGAGCATTATACTCGCCGCTTGGCAAAGTGATTTTTTCATATTCTCTTGTATTGAAATATTCTTTATCAACATATACTTTTGTTTCATAATTATAGCCATTTTCTTTGATGCATTCATTTGCAAGTTTTTCAAAATAATCAATATTATTTTTTGAAACGTTAATGACATCGTTTAAATTTTTGCAGTTTATAAAAAGATTTTCGCTTTCAGTGAGTATTTTATCTCTTACTTTTAATTTAAGTGACTGATCTTCATCACTGTCCGAATTAGCCAGAATATGAAGTCTGAATACTTCCTGTGATATGTTTTCACTTGTTTTTATAAACGGCGTAACATACGAATAAATAAGTATAAATGATAAAAAAATAGGAACAAATATTTTAATAGTTTTAGACATATAAAAACCCGCCTTTCAAAAATGAGTTTAGGCAGGTTTTTTATTTTTTATTCAATAATTTTGCAGCCTTTTGAAACAGGCGCGGTAAGAAATACATTATCAGAAAAGTTCTTCAATTCTTCACAACTTTTCTGTGCATCGCATTTATCAGCAAATATTCCGAAAATTGACGGCCCGCTTCCGCTCATACAAACACCAAGTGCATTATTGTTTTTCATAATTTCTTTAATTTCAATTCTGTTCGGCACATCAATAAACTGTTCAAAAACATTTTCCATTTTAGAGGAAATGACTTCAAGATTTCTCGACTGCATTGCGCAAAGCATTCCGAATTTATCAGGTGTATGATTTTTGCCGAATTCATCAAATTGTTGGTAGGCAGCCTTAGTGTTAATATCAACATCCGGCTTGATAAGAACAATATGGCATTTTCTAAGCGGCTTTACTTTATTCAGAATATCCCCTATTCCCTGCGCAAGTAAAGTTCCTCCTGTTAAGCAAAATGGCAAATCGGCGCCGATTTTTACTCCGATTTTACAAAGTTCATCATCAGATAAATCTGTTTTGTAAATTTTGTTAAGTGCTGTAATGACAGCCGCACCGTCCGCACTGCCGCCTGCAAGTCCTGCCGCATGAGGAATTCTTTTTATAATGTTGATATTAATTCCTTTGTTTTTCTTTTTTGTGTACTCAAAAAAGGCTTCAGCCGCTTTCCACGCAATATTTTTGCTGTCAAGCGGAATATCGGCATTGTTACAGGTTATGGATATAGATTTAGTCTTGTTTTCAGAAACAGTTACGGTGTCATAAAGATTAATGCTTTGCATTATCATAAATAAATCGTGGTAATTATCGGTTCTTTTGTTGATAATATCAAGCATCAGATTTATTTTTGCATACGCCTTTACTTTTACTTCCATTTTATTCCCTCATTTCATTAATGAACTCTTCAATTCTGTCAATTGCTTTCTTGATATTTTCAATTGAATAGCAATATGAAACACGGATAAAGCCTTCACCGCATTCGCCGAAAGCGGTTCCGGGCACTACTGCAACACGTTTTGACATAATCAGTTTTTCTGCAAATTCATCGCTTGTAAGACCTGTTGATTTGATACAGGGAAATACATAAAATGCACCCTCCGGTTCAAAACAGTCAAGTCCGATTTTGCGAAATGCATTAACGGTAAATTTTCTGCGCATATCATAATCTTCACGCATTTTTTCAATATCTTTATCGCCGTTTCTGAGTGCTTCAATGGCTGCGTATTGAGAGTTTGTAGGTGCGCTCATAATTGCAAATTGATGAAGTTTAGTCATTTGTTCTGTAATCGGCGCAGGGGCAAGTGCATAGCCGAGCCGCCAGCCTGTCATTGAATATGTTTTTGAAAAGCCGTTGATAACAATCGTTCTTTCTTTCATTCCTTCAATTGAGGCAATACTGCAGTGTTTTTCATTTCCGTATGTAAGTTCACTGTAAATTTCATCCGAAAGGACAAAAATATTATTTTTAATGATGATATCGGTTATTTTTTCAATATCTTCACGTCTCATAATTCCGCCTGTCGGATTGTTTGGATACGGAAAAACGAGAAGTTTTGTCTTAGATGTTATTGCACTTTCAAGTTCTTCGGGTGTAAGTTTGAATTTATTTTCCGCTTTGGTTGTAACGGTTACAACCTTACCGCCTGCCATGGAAACAAGCGGAGAATAGCAGACAAAAGACGGCTCGATTACAAGCACTTCATCACCCTGCGAGATGATTGTTCTGATTGCCATATCAATGCCTTCAGAACCGCCTACAGTGACTAATACTTCACTTTTACCATCATATTCAACATTGTATTTTCTTTTATAAAAATCTGCAATTTCATGTCTTAATTCGATAAGACCTGCATTTGCAGTATATCTTGTTTTACCCTGATTAAGATACTCAATTGCCGTATCTCTTATATGCCACGGCGTTTTAAAATCAGGTTCGCCTACACCGAGCGAAATAACATTGTCCATTTCTTCTGCGATTGAAAAGAATTTTCTGATACCGCTCGGCTTAACATTAATTATACTTTCGTTTAAGAATTCGCTGTAGTTAATCAAAGGGAAATGTTCCCCCTATCATCGCCGCAGTTTTCCGTAAACTGAACGCCGTGTTCTTTATATTTTTTCAAAATGAAGTGTGTTGCTGTTGAGAGTACACCATCAAGAGGTGCAAGGCGGTGTGCAACAAACATTGCTACTTCTTCAAATGATTTATCAGTAACCATTACGGCAAAATCAAAGCCGCCGCTCATAAGAAAGATTGACTCAACCTCTTCAAAATCAGAAATTTTTTCTGCAAGTTCATCAAATCCATTAGCAAATTTTGGCTGAACGGTTATTTCAATTAATGCTGATGTTGTTGAAATATTTGCTTTATTTTTATCAATAATGGCTTTATAGCCTTTAATTACACCCGAATCTTCATAAAGTGCAATTTGTTTTTTTACTTCATCTTCGCTTATGCCCAGAACGGCAGAAATTTCACTGTTTGAAATTCGTGCATCCTGTGAAAGCAGTTCAAGTATTTTGTTCATAAGTATCTCCTATTTTATTTCAATCAATTTTGGTTTTCTGTTTTCGAAAATTGTAAAACAGTCAAAACCGCATTTTTTCAGTGTATCAAGCCCTTGCTCAATATAATTGCCTAATTTTTCTTTATAATGTGAATCAGAGCCGATTGTGACGTATTTGCCTCCGAATTCTTTAAATCTTTTAATGATTTCTTCATTCGGCAGAAAATCTTTTATTTCCATACCAAGACCCGAAGTATTGATTTCAAGCGCCTTATCTTTTTTTATTAACAACTTCAGTATAGTATCAATCTTATCGGAATAATCCGCTAAATCAACATTAATTTTGTATTTGCCGCAAATATATCGCAATGGATAGGTAAGATGTGCAAGAGAATCGAAATTGCCCCACTTGCACAATTTAATTACAGTATCAAAATATCTGTTTAAAAGTTCCATAACATCAAAATTATTGTAATCGAGAAAATAGAAATCCTCCATATTTTCAAGATTATGAATCGAGCCTAAAACGAAATCATAATTATGATTCTGAAGCACTTTTTCCGCCAAAGGAATATTATAAACCGCCTGTCCAAGTTCAATACCGTTATATACATTTAAATCGGCTTTAAAACGGGCTTTTGCATTATTTGTGTCTTTATATTGATTTTCACAAAAAATATCAAAATCAAAGTTTTTGGCGTCCATTTCACAATGGTCGGTAATCGCAAGATAACGTATGCCTTTATTTACAGCAAATTCGCAAAGTGAATTAACGCTGTGATTACCGTCAAAAGAATGTTCAGAGTGAGTGTGAAAGTCCGCAAAATTGATATATTTCAACCAATCACCTCCGTTTGGATATATATTTTACCACAAAATATTTATTTTTTAAATATTATTATTGTTTTTATTGAAAAAAGTTTATTACTTTGTTATAATTTCTTTAATAATTAGGAGGTGTTCATTATGAGAGCAGTTATTACGGTTGTAGGTAAAGATATGGTTGGTATTCTTGCCAAGGTTTCATCTGTATGTGCAGAAAATAATGTTAATATAGTTGAGGTTACACAGTCAATTTTACAGGATATGTTCTGTATGATTATGATGGCTGATATTTCCGATTGTTCTATTGAATTTTCAAGGTTCAGCGATATTCTTGCTGATTACGGCAAAGAAAACGGACTTTCGATTCATGTTATGAACGAAGATATTTTTAACTCAATGCACAGAATATAGGAGAACATTATGATTAATTCTTATGATATACTTGAAACAATCAAGATGATTCAGGATGAATGCCTTGATATCAGAACGATTACAATGGGTATTTCCCTTCTTGATTGTGCAGATAAAAATATTGATACGGCGTGCAGTAATATATATGAAAAAATCTGCCGAAAGGCTGAAAAACTTGTCTCAACAGGTAATGAAATTGAAAAGCAGTATGGTATTCCGATTATCAATAAACGTGTTTCTGTTACCCCTATTGCAATTATGGCAGGTATCAGCGGCGGAGACCCTGTAAAATATGCACTTACTCTTGAAAAAGCAGCAAATACGATCGGTGTTAATTTTATCGGCGGTTATTCGGCGCTTGTTCAGAAGGGTTTTTCTGCAGGAGATTTGGAACTGATTAATTCAATTCCGCAGGCACTTGCCGAAACCGATCACATCTGTTCATCAGTTAATGTTGGCTCAACTAAAGCCGGTATTAATATGGATGCGGTTAAAATTATGGGTCAGAAAGTCAGAGAGGCTGCGATTTTAACGAAAGACAGAGATTGTATAGGACCTGGTAAACTTGTTGTGTTCTGTAATGCTCCTGAAGATAATCCGTTTATGGCCGGTGCTTTTCACGGCGTTTCTGAACCTGATTGTGTTATCAATGTTGGTGTTTCAGGTCCTGGTGTTGTCAGAGCAGCGGTATCAAAATACCCTGATTACAGTATTAATGAAATTGCAGAATTAATTAAGAAAACTGCATTTAAAGTTACAAGAATGGGTCAACTTGTAGGTGTTGAAGCATCGAATAGATTGGGTGTGCCTTTTGGAATTGTCGACTTATCATTAGCACCTACACCGGCAGTTGGAGATTCGGTTGCTCATATTCTTGAAGAAATCGGTCTTGAAAAATGCGGTGCTGCCGGCACTACTGCCTGCCTTGCTATGCTTAATGATGCAGTGAAAAAAGGCGGTGTAATGGCATCATCAAGTGTAGGCGGACTTTCAGGTGCATTTATTCCTGTTTCAGAAGATGCAGGTATGATTGACGCTGCAAGAACAGGTGCATTGACTATTGAAAAACTTGAAGCAATGACAGCAGTTTGTTCTGTTGGTCTTGATATGATTGTTATACCGGGTGACACAACGGCAGAAGTTATCAGTGGTATAATTGCAGACGAGGCGGCTATCGGTATGGTGAACGGTAAGACGACTGCAGTAAGAGTTATTCCTGCAATTGATAAAACTATCGGAGATGAACTTGAATTCGGAGGTCTTCTTGGGTCAGGTCCTGTAATGAAAGTGAATACGAACTCCCCTGCTAAGTTTATTAATCGCGGTGGTAAAATTCCTGCACCATTGCACAGTCTTAAAAACTAAAATGTTTATTAGGCAGAAGATTTATTCTTCTGCTTTTTTATTTACAGAAAAATAAAAGCCTACCAAATGGTAGGCTTTTTGTAAAATTATTAATCAAAAATAATATCAGTATCGTTGAAAGTTAATGGTACGTATTTACCGTTTTCGTTTACATAGCAGGCAGAAAGTTTAACAGGAACTGCAAAAGTTTTGCCTGAACAAGTAAATACATAACAATCAGCATTATTTACTTCAACAATCTTGTTTGAATAAGAAATTGTTGATGAACTTACATCTGATGAATAACCGATTGTCTTCCAGTTATCATGAATAACCTGTTTTAAGAACAATTTTGCATCAGCAATACTATAATCAGGTGTAGTTGTAATTTCGTGTGGGTTGGAATATGGTTCGTAAACTGCAGGTTCACCCGGAACGGTTGTATCATCAACAACAGCCTTGCTTGGATAAACATATGTAAACCACATAACGATAAAATAAATTATAAGCCAAAGCAGTAAAAGAAGAATGATTAACTTAGCAATTTTACCCTTTTTATTGCCTACAGCAATTGCTTCATCCTTTGCAGGAATTTCAATCGGAACGAAAGGTGTACCTTTTTTAGCACACTTCTTTTCCAATTTCATGTTTTTCTTTTCAATCTTTTTAACCATTGATTCATAGGCTTTATCGTTGGCTTTAATTGCCTTTAATTCAGCCTTTGACTGAAATTCATCAATGGAAGGAATTGCTGCTGCGGTAAACGCAACTCCCTTTGAAGCAGCTTTCTTTTCACCTTTAGCATTTGCTTTAGTAGTTTTCTTTACAAATTTATCATAATCTTTAGCGTGCTGCTTTTCAGCTTTTGCTGCACTTTTCTGTGCTGCTTTTTGTGCATTAGCCGCTTTCTTTGCAGCCTTTGCTTCTTTCTTTTCAATTTTTGTTGCTTTACTCAAGGCAGTACCCTCCTTATAAATCTATAGCATAGTATAACATTAATTAAAATAAATTTCAATAAAAAAATCAAAAATTATTGTATTTTTTTTGAACAAATTGTAAAGAATTAACAATTTTGACCCAAAATTCAACAAATTTTGTCATTTTTAACTTTTAGTTCCAGGAAGAAATAAGAAAACCACCCAACAAAGTTGAGTGGTTTATGGAGGCACCACCCAGATTTGAACTGGGGCATAAAGCTTTTGCAGAGCTCTGCCTTACCACTTGGCTATGGTGCCGAATATAATGGGCACTAATCAATAGTGCCCAATGGAGCGGATTACGAGACTCGAACTCGCCACCTCCACCTTGGCAAGGTGGCGCTCTACCGGATGAGCTAAATCCGCATTTATGGTGCTTCCGGACGGAATCGAACCATCGACACGAGGATTTTCAGTCCTCTGCTCTACCGACTGAGCTACAGAAGCACATAGTGGCGACCCGGAACGGACTTGAACCGTCGACCTCCTGCGTGACAGGCAGGCGTTCTAACCAGCTGAACTACCGGGCCAAAATGGTGGGAACAACAGGGCTCGAACCTGTGACCCTCTGCTTGTAAGGCAGATGCTCTCCCAGCTGAGCTATGCTCCCATCTGTTGCACTCGCAACGGTGATTATATTACTATAAAATCCAAAAAAAGTCAATACCTTTTTTCAATTTTTTCATAATCTTTCAATTAATTTTTCAATCTCTGAAGGAGTAAAGGTATATACCTTGTCACAGAAGTGACATTCAACTGTTGTATCATTCTCGCTTTGTGCCATTTCCTGCAAAGATTCAAGCCCCGTAGATATTAATGCTCTTTCAACTCTTTTTCGTGAGCAGTTACATTTATATTGTATGCTTGATTCATCAAGTTTATTAACAGCAATATCGTTCATTGCCTTTTTTGCTATATCATCTGCTGTCATACCGCTGCTGAGCATTTCAGTCACAGATGGTATTTCCGATACAGCCTTTTCAATTGCCGATATTGTTTCTTCAGGACATCCTGGTAAAAGTTGAATTATGAAACCGCCTGCACAGTTTATTGTCAAATCTGGATTTACAAGCACACCGAGTGCACACACAGAAGGTGTTTGCTCAGATACAGCAAAATAATTGGTAATATCTTCGGCAATTTCGCCGCTCACAATTTGTGTGGCGCCCATAAACGGCTCTTTAAGCCCGATATCTTTAATTACATACAGATAACCATCAGTGCCCACTGCACCTCTTACATCAAGTTTACCCTTATCATTGAGCGGCAGTTCTACTATATTGTTTTGAACATAGCCTCGTGCATTGCCGCTGCTGTCTGCTACTGCAATCAAGGAACCGGCTGGGCCGTTACCATTCAGTTTTAATGTAATTGAGTCTTCCCTGCCCTTCAATAAATCGCCCATCATTGACGTTGCAGTAATCAATCTACCAAGCGCAGCGCTTACAACAGCCGAAGTTTTGTGAATGCGTTCCATTTTTGAAACCATATCAGTTGTATCACAGGCAATTACAAAAGCGCTGCCGTCCTCTGTTATATATCTTACTATCTTACCCATTATATTTATCTCCTTTTACAAATGAAATAAAGCCGTTCGCTGTCCTTTTTGGGCTCATTCAATGTAAGTTCATCATAGATTCTCAAAATGTCAAAATAAGGCGCCAGAAGCCGTTTTAAATTATCGGTATCATATGCTGTTTCAATGAATTCCTCGCTGAACCTGTCGTAATTATTACCGTTAAACATAAAAATGTCAAGCAAAATTCTTACTTTATTATTTTCAAGCAGCTCATTATCCCAACTGAGAAAATAATTTTCTTCATCAAATATAAAAGAATTGTTGCATAAAACATAATTATGCTTATAAACCGTGTTGACATCAAATATGAACAATCCGTTTTCTTTTAAAGAATTATAAACACATTTAAAGCATTCTGCAACATCTTTTTCGGATTCAAGATGATTGATTGAATCAAGCAGACAAACAACTGCATCTACGGGCTCTGAGAGCGCAAAATCCTGCATTTTTGCATTAATAAGATTAATTTTGCCATTCAGTTTATTATCGGCAATAGAAAGCATTTCAGTGCTTAAATCTATGCCTGTAATATGATAGCCTTTTTTTATAAATTCGGCAGATACTGAACCTGTGCCGCAGGCAAGATCAAGAATACTGCCGTTTTTCGGAATATCATACTTATTAAAAAAGCCAGAAATGTAATCACTTCTGACTTTATAATTGACATTTTCAGTTAAATCATCATAGATTTCGGCAAAATGATTATAAGGCTTCATCGCTTTCCTTTTCCTCTAATCTTTTGAAAACTTTATCATAACCGTCACAGCCATACTGAAGACTTCTGTTTACTCTGCTGATAGTAGCAGTTGATGCACCTGTTTCATTTACTATATCGGTATAAACAGATTTTTCCGAAAGCATTTTGGCAACCACAAGCCGCTGACTTAATGATTTTAATTCCTGAACCGTGCAAAGATCTTCAAAAAAATCATAACATTCATCAATATCCTGAAGTTCTAAAATTGCTTTAAATAAAAATTCAAAGTTTTTATCGTCTCTTTTTAAAGGCATATATTTTACCCCCAATACTAATTTAAATCTATTTTAACACAGTAAAGTTTGAAAGTAAAGTAAAATCCCCGAAAAACGGGGATTTTATGCAATAATTAATTATTCTGTAATAATATCGTTATAAAAATCAAAACAATCAAAAGTTGCAAAATAATCTTTCGGAGTTTCTGCTCTTCTGATTAATTTTGCTGTGCCGTCTGTCTGTAACAGAATTTCGGCAGATTTGAGTTTTCCGTTATAATTATAGCCCATAGAAAAGCCGTGTGCTCCCGTATCGTGAATAAACAGAATATCTCCCATTTCAATTTCAGGCAGCATTCTGTCCACAGCAAATTTATCGCAGTTCTCACACAGTGAGCCGGTAACATCATACTTAAAATCACAAGGCACATTTTCTTTACCTAAGACTGTAATGTGGTGATATGCACCGTAAATTGCAGGGCGCATAAGATTTACTGCGCAGGCATCAACGCCGATATATTCTTTATGGGTGTGTTTTTCATTAATTGCTGTTGTTACAAGACCGCCGTACGGACCCATCATATATCTGCCCATTTCGGTATAAATTGCAACGTCGTCCATACCTGCTTTAACAAGTACTTCATCATATGCCTTGTGTACTCCGTCACCTATTACAAAAATATCGTTAGGCTCTTTATCGGGTGTATAAGGAATGCCTACGCCGCCTGAAAGATTGATGAATTTAATGTTTACATCAAGTTTATTTTTAAGTTCAACTGCAAGTTCAAAAAGAATTTTTGCAAGCATCGGATAATATTCGTTCGTAACTGTATTTGAGCAAAGGAAAGAATGAATACCGAATTCTTCTACACCTTTTTCTTTCATAATTCTGAATGCTTCAAAAATCTGTTCAGTTGTCATACCGTACTTTGCATCGCCAGGGTTGTCCATAATACCGTTGCTCATTTTGAAAACGCCGCCGGGATTATAACGGCAACTCATTTTTTTAGGCAGTTTGCCGCAGGCTTTTTCAACCGCCTCTATATGCGTAATATCATCAAGATTAATGATACCGCCTAAATCATTGCAATATCTGAATTCATCAATAGGAGTATCATTTGATGAAAACATAATATCGTCACCTGTAGCACCGATTGTTTTAGACAGCATAAGTTCAGTTTTTGATGAACAATCACAGCCGCAGCCGTACTCTCTTAAAATATTAATCAAAAACGGATTTGGGGTTGCTTTCACTGCAAAGTATTCTTTAAAGCCTTTGTTCCATGAAAATGCTTTTTTCAGATTTTCAACATTTTGTCTTATTCCTTTTTCATCATAAATGTGAAAAGGAGTTGGAAATTCTTTAATAATTTCCTGCGCTTTTTCCTTAGTTAAAAAAGGTGTTTTGCTCATAATATTCTCCTATTTTTCAAAAACTTTTTCTATTGTTTTTTTTATTTCATCAACACCGAGTCCGGTTACTGCCGAAAAAGGAATAACAGGATAATCGGGATTTTTGAGTTCATCAAAAATCAGTTTGCTCCGACTTTCAAATTCTTTCTTCTTGAGTTTGTCAGCCTTTGTAAGAACAACTATAAAAGGTATATTCATTTGTTCCATAAATGAAATCATATTAAAATCGTCTTTTGACGGAGGATGACGCATATCAATTAACTGCACTACAAGTTCAATCTGTCTGCCGGACTGAAAATAGCCTTCCATAAGTTCACCGAAGCGGTCTCTTTCCTGCTTTGATATTTTTGCATAACCATATCCCGGTAAATCGACAAATCTGTTGCCGTCAACATTATAAAAATTAATTGTAATGGTTTTGCCCGGCACAGAACTGACACGCGCAAGATTTTTTCGGTTGAACAATTTGTTAAGCAAGGAACTTTTGCCGACATTTGATCTGCCGGCAAATGCGATTTCAGGAACATCGGATATCGGCAGTTGTGATGAAATGCCGAATGCACTGTTAAATTCTGCTTTATTAAAATTCATAATATTTACCTATTGTGTTATTGACGCACGTTTATCCTTTTCCGCATGGATTAAGTGATTGTATTTCTTCTTTTTTTCAGGTTTGAATTCAAGCGCAATATCCATAACTTCAGCAAATTCAGTTACCGGAATAAATTCAACACCTGATTTTACTTCATCTGAAATTTCACTCAGGTCTTTTACATTGTCTTTCGGAATGATAACTACTCGGCAGCCTGACTTGTATGCAGCCATACTTTTCTCTTTAAGTCCGCCGATAGCGAGTGCTTTGCCTTTAAGACTGATTTCACCGGTCATTGCAACATCGTGTTTTATAGGGATTCCCGTTAATTCGGACACGATTGCTGTTGTAATTGCAAGACCTGCAGATGGTCCGTCTTTTGGCACTGCACCTTCCGTAGCGTGAATATGTATGTCTTTATTTTTATAGAATTCGGCATCAACGCCTATTTTATCGGCAATTGAACGAACATAAGATACGGCAATTTTCGCACTTTCTTTCATAACATCGCCGAGATTGCCTGTAAGTTCGATTTTACCTGTTCCGTCAAGTGCTGAAACTTCAATCGGCAGAAGTGTACCGCCTACGCTTGTCCACGCAAGGCCGTTTACAACTCCAACTTTGTTTTCTTTATCTATAACATCTTTTTTGAATCTTTTAGGGCCTAACAAATCCTCAATATTGCTTTTTGAAACTCTGAAAACAGTTTCTCCGTTTTCAAGTGCAACAGATGCTTTTCGGCAAAGTGCGGCAATCGTTTTCTCTAATTTTCTGACGCCTGCCTCGCTTGTGTAACTTTCAATAATGATGTTAATTGTCTCATCAGTGATTTTAAATTCTTTTGAATTCAGATTATGTTTTGCCATTTCTTTTTTCAGCAAATGTTTTTTCGCAATATTAAATTTTTCTTCTGCTGTGTAAGAATTCAGTTCAATAATGTCCATTCGGTCATAAAGCGGAGCGGATATAGCGGAAACATCATTGGCTGTTGTTATAAAAAATACTTTGCTTAAATCAACAGGAAAATCAATATAATGGTCATTGAAACTGAAATTCTGTTCAGGGTCAAGCGCCTCAAGCAAAGCAGATGACGGGTCACCCTTGTAATCATTGCCGACTTTGTCAATTTCATCAAGCAGAATAATCGGATTCATAACGCCGCTTTTAATAACTGCCTCAACAATTCTGCCTGTCATTGCGCCTATATAAGTTTTTCTGTGTCCTCTGATTTCTGCTTCATCGTGAACACCGCCAAGGGCAATGCGTACATATTTTCTGTTCATACTCTTGGCAAGACTTTTTACAATTGATGTTTTGCCAACGCCGGGAGGTCCGGCAAGACAGATTATCTGCCCTTTATAATCAGGATTTCGCTTATAAACTGACAGTGATTCAATAATTCGGTCTTTAACTTTATTGAGAGAATAATGTTCTTTGTCAAGAACTTTTCTGCTTTTTTCAAGGTTAATTGAATTTTTGGTGTATCTGCCAAATGGAATTTCAAGACATTTATCAAGATAATTTCTGACAACTGTGCCCTCATGTGATCCACTCGGCATTTTCATAAGTTTGTCGCACTCTTTAAGTAACTTGCTTTTTATCTCATCAGAGCACTTAAGTTGAGAAATTTCCTGTTTATATTTATCGGCCTCTTCAACAGGACTTTCTGTTTCGCCGAGAATATCTGAAATTACTTTCATTTCTTCTCTGAGATAATATTCACGCTGATTTTTATCTATATTTTCCTGAACTATGTCGTGAATTTCTGCTTCAAGAGCAAGCGTTGAATTTTCTTTTTTCAGAATTACTATAAGTCTTGAAAGTCTGTCTAAAATATCTACTGCTTCAAGAACCGACTGTTTATCATTATAATCAAGAAATGAATTTGAACAAATGTAATCGCAAAGTTTACCGCTGTTTTTTATTGACATTACATTGACTTTTACATCATTGCTTATTTTTGATATGTAAGATGAATAAATTTCAAATTCTTTTTTTACTGTTCTGCTATAGGCAGTTTGCTCTTTCGGCGTTAAAGAGTATGTTTCGGTGATTATATTTACGTTTGCATCTACATAGGGAGATATTGTATTAAAATCTACCATCTCTCCCCTGCTTTCGCCCTCAACGATGACTCTTAAATTATTAGATGCGGGTATTCTGTTCATTTGCTTAATTGTGCAGATAACGCCCGTTTTATATAAATCGTCAAATGAGGGATCATCGCACGCAGGGTCTTTTTGAGCAGTGAGAAAAACTTTCTGGTTTCTGTTCATTGCAGTTTTTAAAGCCTCTATGCTCTTTTTTCTTCCCACATCAAAATGTAAAACCATTTCGGGAAAAATTACAAGACCGCGCAAAGGTATAACAGGAATTTTTATTAAATTGTCTAAATTATTGATATCGCTCATAAATTCACCTGATAATGGCTAAACCGCCAAAATAAACTGCGAATATTATATAATAAAAATAGCAAAAAGGCAAGTATAAAGTAAAAACCTTATACCTGCCGATATATTTACGCGTTTTTAATTGAAGATGCCGTTAAGTTTTTTATTTCCTTTGCCGGATTTCTTAAAACAATGGGATCTTTGCTGCCTTTTACAGTGTCTTCTGTTATTATAACTTTTTCTGCAGTTGCATCGCTCGGTATTTTAAACATAAGTTCTGTTAAAACACCTTCAAGCACACTTCTCAGTCCTCGTGCACCTGTTTTTCTTTCTAGTGTAACATCTGCTACAGCCTCAAGTGCTTCCTTTTTGAATTCAAGTTCAACACCGTCAAATTCAAAAAGTTTTGTATACTGTTTTACAATTGAATTTTTAGGTTCAGTCATAATTCTTACAAGTGCATCTTTATCAAGATTATCAAGAACTGTTATAACGGGAATTCTGCCAATCAGTTCGGGAATTAAGCCATACTTAACAAGATCGTGTTGAATGGCTTTTTTCAGAATTTCGTTTTTATCAACTTTATTTGATTCAACATTTGCACCGAATCCCATTGATTTGGAACCGATACGTTTTTCGATAATCTTTTCAATACCGTCAAAAGCACCGCCGCAGATAAACAGTATATTTGTTGTATCAATCTGTATAAATTCCTGCTGGGGATGTTTTCTTCCGCCTCCGGGAGGAACATTCGATACAGTACCCTCCAAAATTTTAAGCAAAGCCTGTTGAACGCCCTCGCCGCTTACATCACGAGTAATGGAGCGGTTTTCGGATTTTCTTGATATCTTATCAATTTCATCAACATAAATAATGCCGCGCTGCGCTTTTTCCACATCAAAATCAGCGGCTTGGATAAGTCTTAAAAGAATGTTTTCAACATCTTCGCCGACATAGCCTGCTTCGGTTAAAGTGGTTGCATCTGCAATTGCAAAAGGAACATTGAGTATTTTTGCAAGTGTTTGTGCAAGCATTGTTTTACCAACACCTGTTGGTCCAAGAAGAAGAATGTTACTTTTCTGAATATCAATATCGCTGTTTGAATTAGAGTAAATTCTTTTGTAATGATTATAAACTGCAACGGAAAGCGCAATTTTTGCATTATCCTGACCGATAACGTATTCATCAAGTTTAGCCTTGATTTCTTCAGGCTTCGGAAGAACCATATCCTGTTCTGCCTTATGACCTGCCGAACGGTTATCAATCGGTGATTCGTTGATAAGATTATTACAAAGTCCGATGCATTCATCACAGATGAATACACCGGGGCCTTCTATTAATTTGTGTACCATAGACTCGGATTTTCCGCAAAAGGAACATCTTGCCATATGATTTCTGCCATCATCTCGTGCCATAGGGACAACTCCAAACTAAATTATCTTTTATCAATAACCTTATCTACAAGACCGTATGCAAGAGCCTCTTCGGCAGTAAGCCAATTATCCCTATCAGTATCTCTCATAAGGTCTTCAATAGGTCTTCCGCAGTTTTCGGCCATAATTCTGTTCAACTTTTCTTTAGTTTTAAGAATGTGCTTAGCGGCAATTTCAATTTCAGTAGCCTGACCCTGTGTCTGACCAAGCGGCTGGTGAATCATAACTTCAGCATTCGGCAGGCAGATTCTTTTGCCTTTTGCACCGCTCGAAAGCAGAAATGCACCCATTGATGCAGCCATACCGATGCAAATTGTTGATACATCACATTTAATGTACTGCATAGTATCATAAATCGCCATACCGTCTGTAACCGAACCACCCGGTGAATTGATATAAAGGCTTATATCTTTTTCACTGTCCTGACTTTCAAGGAAAAGAAGTTGAGCAACAACAAGTGATGCAGTCTGTGAATTAACTTCGTCTGAAAGAACGATAATTCTGTCATTAAGAAGTCTTGAAAAAATATCCATTGAGCGTTCGCCGTTACCGGTCTGCTCAAGAACATAAGGAACTAATGCCATAGTAACACTACCTTTTAATTATTCTATAACTGCTGATTCAACAATCAAATCAACAGCCTTATTGCGTTTAATATCTTCTGTCAATTGCTCTGCAGGAACTGCTTTTTTAACCTGATCAACGTCCATACCGTACTGTTCGCCGATTTTTGCAGCCTCTGCGTCAATTTCTTCATCTGATACTTCAATATTTTCTGCTTCCATAATTGCAGCAAGTGCAACAGAAACTTTAACTTGCTTTTCAGCACCCTCTTTAAAGGATTCCTTAAATGTATCCATATCCTGACCCATATACTGAAGATAAGTTTCAAGATTAAGACCCTGCATCTGAAGTCTGTAGTTGTATTCCTGAACCATTTCGTCAGTTCTCTTTGTGAACATACACTCAGGAATTTCAACTTCCATATTTTCAACAACCTGCTCTAAAAGTTGGTTTTCAAGGTCAATTTTAGCGTCTTTTTCTTTCTTTTCAGCAATCTGCTTTTTTAGGTCTTCCTTAACTTCGTCAAGAGTATCAAATTCAGAAACATCTTTTGCAAATTCATCATCAAGTTCGGGTAATTCCTTAGTTTTGATTTCGTGAATTTTACATTTGAATACAGCGTCTTTGCCTGCAAGTTCTTCTGCATATTCTTCAGGGAAAGTAACGTTAACATCAAATTCTTCGTCTACGCCGTGACCTGCTACCTGTTCTTCAAAGCCCGGAATGAATGAACCTGAACCGAGTTCAAGCGGATAATTTTCGCCCTTGCCGCCTTCAAAAGCAACACCGTCTGTAAAGCCCTCAAAGTCAATAGTTGCAGTATCGCCCATTTCTGCGTTTCTGTCTGTAACATCAATAAGACGTGAATTTCTTTCCTGCATCTGCTTCAGTTCATTTTCTACATCTTCATCTGTTGCTTCGGTTGGAAGTTTAACTGCTTTCAAGCCTTTGTATTCACCGAGTTTTACTTCAGGATATGTAGTAACCTTCATTTTCATTTCAACGCCTTCTTCCTTGCTCATAACAGGAATTTCAAGGTCAAACGGAGCGTCAACTACTTTAAGTTCAGCCTCTTCAATAGCAGAAGAAACTGCCTCGGGATAAACGATATCAAGTGCTTCTTCATAGAATGCACCTTCACCGTACATTTTTTCAATCATACCCTGAGTTGCCTTGCCTTTACGGAAACCGGGTAACTGAATGTTCTTTTTACCTTTTAAATATGCCTGTTTGCAAGCCTCTTTAAATGCGTCACTGCTTACTGTAACTTCAATTTCATAAGTATTTGTATCTACTTTGTTAGATGATTTAAGTGCCATCTTTAGACCTCCTAAGAAATATTTATTAATCACCGAATAGGCATTATAACATAAGTATATAAGTTTTTCAAGTTAATATTTGTTAATTAAATACGGCATAAAATTTAATCTGTCACAGGAAATGAGTTTAAAATCAATTCCGTCAATCGTTCCTTCACGGGCGTATTTTGCGCCTTCTCCGTGAAGATGCCCGAAAAAGCATTTTTTTATACCGAATTCTTTTAACAAATTCATAATTTCCTCACATTCTGAATTTGCAGTAATAGGCGGATAATGAAGAAAAACAATTTTGGTGTCGGACTTTGCATTTTCCAGACTGCGCCTTAACCTCATAATTTCTCTGTTCAAAACTTTAACGTCAAAATCTTCTTCACTTTCAAACATCCAGCCCCTTGAACCGCATATGGAAAAATTATCAAAATTATAAGCATCGTTATAAAGAAATTTTATTGTTTTAAAATGATTTTCATCAATCATTTTATTCATTTTTGAAAGTGTGTTCCACCAGTAATCATGGTTGCCTTTTATAATTATTTTATTGCCGTTTAAATTTTCGATGAAATCCAAATCGGGAATTAATTCGCTGAAATTCATTGCCCAACTTATGTCACCTGCAATAACTATATCATCGGCAGGACTAATGATTTTATTCCAGTTTTTTTGTAATTTTTCTGTATAATTCTGCCACCCGCTGAAAGTATCCATCGGTTTATCTGTTCCGAATGATAAATGAGTATCGGCAATTGCAAATAAAGACATAAATCCTCCTTGCATAAAAAGTTTTATTTAGGTAAAAATAATGATGAAGGGAGTGATCATAATGAACGAAATTAAAGGAATTTCATGCGAGGTAAAAAACTGTATTCACCACGATCAGTCTGATTGCTGCACTGCAGGCCATATCAAAGTCGGCAATAAAGGCGCAACATCAACAACTGAAACAAAATGTGAAACATTTGAATGCTGTGAAAACTGTCATTGTCAGTAATCAGTGAAAAGTAATTAACGAAAACGGCTCTGTTTGCAGAGCCGTTATTTTTATAAGTTAAGAAGTTTGAATACCATTTCGCTCATATCTTCTTTGTTGCAGACATTTGTGAATCTTACTTCTTTATTTTTGAGATTTGCAAGAGGCTTCGGAACATCTGCAGACGATATTCTGTGAAGTTCGTCAACCATTTCAAATTCATCAAGTTCGGGTGTTTTGCCTTCAAGAATAGCCGTAAGTACACTTTTTGAAAATTTGTACGGAGATGCAGTTGAATCTATTACCGTTGGTATATCGTCACCCGTTCTCTTGACATATTCATCGTAAACATTTACTGCAACCGCAGTATGTGTATCACAAAGATATTTATACTTATCAAAATGTTCTTTAATAGTATTATTAACAACTTCTTCGTTTGTATAACCGGCATCAAAAGTTTTTTGAATTTCGGAAATCAATTCATCTGAAACGCTGTATTTACCATCAGACGACAGTTTATTCATAAGTGATGAAACAAGTTTATCATCATCACCGCTCATATGATAAAGAAGTCTTTCGAGGTTTGACGAAATAAGAATATCCATACTCGGTGATGTTGTAGCATAGAAATCTCTGTTCCTGTCATAAGTTCCTGTTTTAAGGAAATCGGTTAAAACATTATTTGTATTTGATGCACAGATAAGATTTTTAATCGGAACACCCATCTGCTTTGCGTAATATCCTGCAAGAATATTGCCGAAATTACCTGTCGGTACAACAACATTAATAGGCTCGCCTGCTTTGATTTTACCCATATTGAGCATATCACAGTAGGTTGAAAAATAATAAACAATCTGCGGAACAAGTCTGCCCCAGTTAATTGAATTTGCAGAAGAAAACATCATGTTTTTTTCTGCAAGTTGATTTTTTATTTCTGCATTCGTGAAAATTGATTTTACAGCACTTTGTGCATCGTCAAAGTTTCCGTTTATAGCACAAACAGAAACATTTGAACCTTCCTGTGTAGTCATTTGCAGTTTTTGCATAGGTGAAACGCCGTCAACAGGATAGAAAACAAGGATTTTTGTTTTATCTACATCTTTAAAGCCCTCAAGAGCAGCCTTACCCGTATCTCCCGATGTTGCAACAAGAATAACAATTGTTTTACCTTCTGCCGTTTTTTTTGCAGATACCGTCATAAGGTATGGAAGAAGTTGGAGCGCCATATCTTTAAATGCACATGTAGGACCATGCCACAATTCAAGAATATTTTTATTGCCGTCAATATTTACAGTAGGTGCTACTGCGTCAGACGAAAACTTTTCAGCCTTGTATGCACCTTCAACGCAATAATTGATTTCTTCTTCGGTAAAATCTGTTAAAAATTCTTTTAAAACGGTTTTTGCTCTGTCAATATATGACATTGAAACCATTTTCTCAATATCTTTAATAGTAAACTGCGGCAGTTCACAAGGTACAAAAAGTCCGCCCTCTTCGCTGATTCCCTGAGCGATGGCCTGTGATGCAGTTACTTTGATTGATTTATCACGTGTTGATGTATAAAACATAATCATATCTCTCCTAAATTTTATCTATAGTATTTTAATATAATTCAAAAGCATTTTCAAGGTGTTTGATACATTTTATCTTATTATTTTCACTGTAAACCTCAATAATATCAAATCTCGGCTGCAATTTTATGTTATTATTGGATATGTAAATCTGTGCCGTTGAAATAATTTTTTGCTGCTTGCGGTAATCAACAAATTCTGCAGGTGCTGCAATTGAATTCTGATTTCGCATTTTTACTTCAATAAAGCAAATTGTTTTACCCTTTTGCATAATTAAATCAATTTCACCGAATGCCGAAACATAATTGAAATCAAGCAGTTTATATTTTTTCTTTTTCAGATATTCACATGCTTTTATTTCGGCCAGTTTTCCGAGAGAATTCATTTATTAAGTACCTTTTTTAAAAATGATTTTCTGTGAATTTCACAAATGCCGTATTTTTCTATCATTTCATAATGCAGTTTTGTGCCGTAGCCTTTATGCTTTTCAAACTGATATTCGGGATATTTTTTCGCCATTTCAAGCATATATCTGTCTCTTGAAACTTTGGCAAGGATTGATGCACAGGCAATTGAAGCAGATTTAGCGTCGCCTTTTACAATTGCTCTGGCATCTGTTGAAATAAGGGGCGGAATTCTGTTTCCGTCAATCAGTGCAAGTTGCGGAACAATTTCAAGACCGTCAACTGCCCTTTTCATTGCAAGATAGGTTGCCTGCAGAATATTAATTTCATCAATTTCCTTTTCACTTGCCGTGCCTATTGAATAACAAACACATTCATCAATTATTTTGTCGAAAAGAAGTTCACGTTTCTTTTCCGATAATTTTTTTGAATCGTTGACGCCTTCAACAATATGACCTTTCGGCAAAATAACCGCAGCAGCATATACAGGACCTGCAAGCGGTCCTCTGCCTGCCTCATCAACGCCGCAGATTATTTCATATCCATCGCTCAAGGCTTCATTTTCATATAATAACCAGTCCATTATAACGGCAACTCAAGGCTTATACGCCCGAGTTTTCCTCCTCTGAATTCATCGCAGATTATATTAGCGGTGCGCTCATAATTAATTTCCCCGCCTTTAATTAAAAATCCTCTTTTTCTGCCAATCATTTCAAGAATTTCCCAACCCTCAAGGTTTTCAAAATCTGAAATTTTATAGCGGTTTTCAATCATTTGCGGATTTGTTTTCTTTAAAACATCAAGCAGTCGGCACGAAAGACTTTCCATATCCATAACTTCATCTTTAATCGAGCCGATAAAAGCAAGTTTATCACCGACCGTCGGATCGTCAAATTTAGGCCACAAAACACCCGGCGTATCAAGAAGTTCAATGCCGTTGCCTACGTTGAACCACTGATTGCTTCTTGTAACCCCTGCCCTGTCAGCCACGACAGCCTTGTTTTTACCCGCCATTCTGTTTATAAAAGACGATTTGCCTGTATTGGGAATACCGACCACCATAAAACGCAGGGATTTACCTGCCATTCCTTTAGCCTCATTTTTTTCTATAACATTTTTTAACGCCTGTTTGCATGCAGGTATAAATTGATTAAGTCCTTTGCCTGTTCTGCAGTCTACAGGCAAAGCAATTATATTATTGTTTTTATAATATGATATCCATATTTTTGTTGCATTCTCATCTGCAACATCGCATTTATTCAGAAGAACAATTTTCGGCTTTTTATTTATAATTTCAGAAAGTTCGGGGTTTGAACTTGAATAAGGCACACGGGCGTCAACAATTTCAATTACGCCGTCTACAAGATTAAGGCTTTCTTTAATAAGCCGTCTTGTTTTTGCCATATGACCGGGAAACCACTGTATATTTTGTTTTTGAAAATCAGGCATTTTTTCACCTACTTATTTTTTAGCCAAGATTATGTTTATCAAGTATTGAAACAACTGGTTTTGAAAAACCTTCCATTTCAAGAATAATTATTTCATTTTTATTTTTAAGCAGTGCACCGGGAATATATAAGGACTTCTGAGGACCGACATTCCAATATCTTCCGAGATTAAAACCGTTAATCCATACATAACCCTTTGTAAAACCGTCAAGATGAACAAAGCAATCGGCATTACTGTTTGTTTTAAAACTGCCTTTAAGGAAAAGAGGTACATCGTTTTTATCTTTTCCGTATTCAAGGTTTTCAAGGTTGTCAAGCGGTATTGTATAAACATCGTATTCCATTTGTCTTTGATTGCCGATGTAAATATCGGTTATACCTTTTCTGTCAATCATTTTTTCACCGTAATTTACACGGCCCATCGTATCAACAAGAACACCGATTTTTCTTTCTCCGTCAAGAGCAGACATAAGTAGATTTTCATTATTATTCCATGGCAGAAGTGATTTAAGGTTTTTAGCCTTTCCGGTAAAAGCGGTTCTGAAAATACGTTTTTTAAGTTTTGAATCAAAATATATATAAGCAAAATCATGAACGCCTTTAATTTTAACCGGCGATAAATCATATTTTCCCGACAAAATGGTTTCATAATAAATCATTCCGAAATTCTGTCCGAAGTATTCCATGCTTTCAGGGACAGGACTTCTGTGCTTTTCGGCGATATTTTTCAGATTATCAAATAACGGCGCATATTCCGTAAGTTTAACTTCGCCAATGGACTGAAGTTTAGGTGAAGCAGGCAGGTCTTTCATTTCAATTCCCTGATGTTCACACAGGAGTTTTCTAACTTCATGGTAGGCAGGTGTATAATCACCCCATTCATTGAGGAGCGCACAATAATCGTAACTTGTTATTGTAGGTTCATAATGTTTATTATAATTTGCACCTGCAGTGAATCCGAAATTTGTGCCGCCGTGAAACATATAAAAATTGAAACTTGCACCAATGTCAAGAAAATCTTTTACTTCGCTTGTAACAGATCCTGCTTTTCTTGTATGATGCTTTGAATTCCAATGATCAAACCAACCGCACCAGAATTCGCCGCACATATTCGGTCCGTCATTTTTAAAATCCTTGAAGCAGTTAAATGCGGTTTTAACCTTTGAACCGAAATTAAGTACTTTATATGTATCGGGAAGTGAGCCGCCTGAAAGCATATTCTTCCAGTTGCCGTCAGATGTAAAATAGAGAACATCAATCTTGCATTCTTTCATAAGATTCTCAATAAAATTCAGATATTCCTTATCATTACCGTATGACCCGTATTCATTTTCGACCTGCATTGCAATAATATTTCCGCCGTTTGATGCAAGATGAGGAACAAGCATTGGCAGAAGTTTTTTATAATAACGCTCCACTGCTTTCAGATAATCGGGATAACAACATCTTATCTGCATATTTTTATCTTTTAAAAGCCATGCAGGAAGACCTCCGAAATCCCATTCAGCACAGATATAAGGACCCGGACGCACAATACAATAAAGACCGACCTCTTTTGCTGTTTCAATAAATTTTACAATATCAAGTATACCTTCAAAGCAGAATTCACCCGGTTTCGGCTCATGAAGATTCCAGCAAGTATAAGTTTCAACAGTATTAAAACCTGCAAGTTTCAGTTTTAAAAGTCTGTCCTTCCAATAATCAGGAAAAATTCTGAAATAATGCATTGCACCGGAATATATTTTAAAAGGTTTTGAATCCATGAAAAATTCATTGTTTTTTATTTCAAGCATAATTATCACCTTTTGTTTAAATGAGTTATATATTTTAAAGATATTATAATTTTAATTTAAAGTCAAGTAATATAAATTAAGAAATGAATAAAACTTATTATGGTAACAGAAAAGCCATCTCACAAGAGATGGCTGAATTTCTGTAACTGTTAAATATCTTCTTTAACTTTAGCGGCTTTACCGACTCTATCGCGAAGATAATAGAGTTTAGCACGGCGAACTTTACCCTTGCGGATAACTTTAACAGAATCAACATTTGCTGAATGCATCGGGAAAACTCTTTCAATACCAACTCCGTAAGACAAACGGCGAACGGTAAAGGTTTTTGAAATACCTGAACCTTTGATAGCAATTACAGTGCCTTCAAACATCTGGATTCTTTCGTTTTTACCTTCACGGATTCTAACACCTACTCTTACAGTATCACCGATGTTGAACTGCGGAAGTTCTGCTTTCATGCTTGATGCTTCGATAAGTTTTAATGCGTCCATTACAATTTCCTCCTTATTAATTTACAGATGTTCATAACAATAAATTGCAAGCGGACCATCCTTTTAAATGCATTTTGTATATCATTTAAAACTCGTTGCAAGGCAGCAACGGAACAAATGCCTATATAATATAGCATAAGTTAATATGAAATGCAAGCATTTTTTACTTAAATTCTTTAAAATCTTTGTCGAGTATTGCGATTCTTGATATGCTTTTCCATTCAAAATCCATATCAATTAATTTAATAATTGTGTCAAAAAGTAAAGTCGGGTTCAGATTTTTTTCAATTCCTGCCATCAATCTTAAATTCAGAACGATATCCTCTCCCCTTATTGAAGAATTGAACTTCTGAATTAAAGGTTTAAGGTTTGTTTCTTTAAAAATTTTGCGTTTGCCTTTTTTTACTTTTCTTTCGGCAATAATTTCGTCACTCTTTAAAACATTATTGATTTTTTGCATTGCAGTTTCATTATCCCTAAACTGAATTCTGAAAACGTAATCGGAATAAGCGATATCCTTATCCTGCCTGAAATCATCATAAACTTCTAAAATTCTGATACCGTCAGGCAGCATTTCATTCATTTTCTTTTTGATTTCATCATTCGTTATGTCTCCGATAATTCTTATATCCATACTCTCTACAAAACTTTCAATTCCAAGAGAAAGCGGAAGTGAAAAACTCATATAAGGGTGCGGATTAAAGCCTTCGGTATACCAAAGTGGTATTTTCGCTCTTGTGAGTGCTCTCGACATACAGCGGTTTATATCAAGATGACTGATATATTTGCATCTGTCAGTTTTTGAAAATCTTAATCTAACCTCTCGCATCGCAGTGACCTCCGTTAATCATATTGGCACCGCAGCCTGCGCATTTAATTCGGCAGTGAGGCGTTGTTTTATTTTCATGGGCCTTTTTGTTTTCATTTTCAAGAAATTTTCTTGAAACACCATAATCAAGATGATCCCAAGGCAGAAGTTCATTAAACGGACGTTTTCTTTTTGTGTAGAAAAACGGGTCAATGCCGTTCATTTCAAACGCTTTCATCCAGGCATCAAAATTAAATTTATCATCCCACGAATCAAATTTACATCCGAGTTTCCACGCATCAAGCATAACTTTGCCTAAACGCCTGTCCCCTCTTGCAAGAACTCCTTCAAGAAGTGAAGTGGGCGTCTGATGATAAGAAACTTTAATCTTTTTGGTAGGTATGGATTCAAGAAGATGTGCCTGCTTTGCTTTCAGGCTTTCCATACTATCTTCAGGTTCCCACTGAAAAGGTGTGAACGGTTTCGGAATAAATGATGCGCAGCTGATTGAAACCTGAACTCCGCTTCCCTTTTCTCTGTTTGGATTATTATAAAATGCATGAATTACCTGCATACCGAGGTCGGCAATGCCCTCAATATCCTCCATAGTTTCGGTAGGCAGACCCATCATAAAATATAGTTTAACCGATGTCCAGCCGTTATCAAATGCTTTTGTACATGTTTTGATAACTTCTTCTTCGGTAACATTTTTGTTTATAACGTCACGCAGTCTCTGTGTGCCTGCCTCAGGTGCAAAAGTAAGTCCGCTTTTTCTTACTCTGTTAAGTTTATCAACAAGTTCATCTGAAAAATTATCAACACGCAGTGACGGCAGAGAAAGATTAATTTTATCTTTTTCAGTCCAGTCAATTAAGGAAGACAGCATTTCATTGACTTTGCTGTGGTCCGAGGTCGAGAGTGAACACAAAGACAGTTCATCGTAACCCGTGGATTCAATTAGTGCTTTTGCTTGATTATTAATAGTTTCTACGGATTTTTCACGAATCGGTCTGTAGATAAATCCAGCCTGACAAAAACGGCAACCACGGATACAGCCACGGAAAATTTCTTCAACTGCCCTGTCGTGTACAATGCTGATAAAAGGTACAACAAATTCTTTCGGATAAAAGCATTTGTTCATATCTGCAACTACTGCTTTCTTTACTTTTGCAGGTGCGCCGCAAAGCGGTTTTAATTCTTTCAGTGTTCCGTCTTCGTTATAACTGTCTTCATAAAATGACGGAACATAGACACCTTTGATGTCTTTTGCTTTCATAAGAAAATCGTGCTTGGATAAACCTTTTTTCTTACAATCATCAAGTAAATCAAGAAGTTCAATTGTGGATTCTTCACCGTCACCAAGGAAAACAATATCAACAAAATCGGTAATTGGTTCGGGATTGCAGGCACATGGACCGCCGCAGCAAATAATTGGAGTTAAATCTGTTCTGTCGCTTGATTTAAGCGGAATTTGAGCCAAATCAAGCATGTTAAGCACATTTGTATAAGAAAGTTCATACATAAGCGTAAATCCGATTATATCAAAATCTTTTATATAATCTCCGCTTTCAAGTGCAAAGAGCGGTACATTATTTTTACGCATTTGTTCTTCCATATCGGTGTCGGGTGCAAAAACACGCTCGCACCAATAATTTTCTTTATCATTAACGAGTGAATAAAGAATTTTCATACCAAGATGGCTCATTCCGATTTCATATAAATCGGGAAAACAAAAAGCATAGCGCAGACTTACTTTATTTAAATCCTTTTGTACGCTATTAAGTTCGCCGCCTGCATATCTTGCAGGTTTCTGAACATATTGAAGTATTTTTTCAACATTCTTTTTCATATAAACCTCATTTGTTTTAAATAGAAAATGATTAAATAAACCGTAATTAACAACACGGAAAAAATCTGATAAAAAATAAAAAGATAAATCGAAATGGTTGTTAATAAAATTAAAAATATAATTGTAATAACTTTAGAAACCTTTTCGGATAATAAATAAACGATTCTGCCCCCGTCAAGCGGTAAGACAGGATATAGATTTATTATAAGCAATGCTAAATTAATATCATCTTTCAAAATAAGATATAAAATTAAATTTACGGCAGGACCGCAAATAATAACAAGTAATTCATAAAATTTACTGATTTTATTATTATTATATTTCATTGAAAT
>JACTVT010000027.1 GCA_014465955.1 Eubacterium sp.
CAGATTGTTCTGTTAATTTTGTAATATTTATTTTAAAATTATATTAAAAAGTGTTTATTTTGTAACGAAATGATGTTATAATGTTACAATAAATATTATATTGAGGAGGTGCGGCTTTGAAATCAGTTTATTTAAGAATTATTAAAATTATAATTTCGGTTCTGATTATTTGTGTTTTGTTTTCAGGCTGTTCTTTTCGTATTGCCTCCTCGGTTGATGATTTGATAGCGCCTGTTGCGCCGTCGGGTGAGAATGAAAATGTTCAGAATGCATTGAATAGTTTTTGTAAAGACGGTTTTTCACTGAAAACACCTGCTGGCGGTGCGCATACTACTGCGTATACTTTTTTTGATTATGACGGCGACGGCGACGATGAGGCAGTTGTGTTTTACGAGCCGTCATCTTCTCTCGGTTCAATCAATATGGCACTGATTGATAAGATTGGTGAGAATTGGTCGGTCGTGTGTAATATTGAGGGTGAAGGTTCAGATGTATATTCTGTAGATTTTTGTGATCTCAGCGGCGACGGCACACCCGAATTTATTGTTTTGTGGAACGTTATCAGCAATTCTTCAAATCATCTTATGACGGTTTACAGGCAGAGCAAAGGCGACGACGGGGGCAGTGTTTTGCTTACTAAAACTGAAAAACCTGTTGTTATGAACGACTATATTGCCGTTGATGTCGATGAAGATAAACAGAATGAACTCGTTGTTTTCTCAATTCAGTCGGGTGAATCTATTTCGGCAAACGCAGTTCTTTACAGATATTCGGATGACCGTTTGAAATTGCTCGGTAATACAAAACTTGACGGTCATATCAATTCATATAAAAATATTAAAACCGAAAAGTTTGATGATACGGTCTATATTTATGCAGATGCCGTCAAGTCCAACGGTACGGAAATGCTGACGGAAATTATTCATTGGTCTGATTATTATAATACGATTGTTTCACCGTTTTACAGTTATTCAACAGGCGTAACAAAGCGTACTACCCGTTCTGCTATGCTCAGCAGCCGTGATATAAATGATGACGGTAAAATTGAAATTCCGCTTGACGCAGATTTTGATACACCTAATGGAGTTACGGCCGTTAATTGGAAACGGTATGAAAATTCCGTTCTTGAGCATACAGCGTATTCAATCGGTGTTGAAAAAGATGATTATCAGATTGTCATTCCCGATGATATGTTTGAGAAAATTAAGGTTCGGTATGATTTTTCCGAATCGCTTTTAACTGTCAGTGATGAAAATGATAAATTGGTTTTTAACGTTCAGACAGTTTTGAAATCACAATATACCGATAACAGTGAAAATTATTTATCTTCAGGTTATTCCGTTATAAGTGAAGATGTAGGGTATGTATATTTATCTGCTGTCGGCAGTGAATCGGAAATAAATGTAAATGCAGATGATTTGAAAAATCTGATTAAGCCTTATAAAGGAGAATAATGATGAAAAAAGTACTTGTTGCAGAAGATGAAGAGTCTATCCGTGAGTTTATTGTTATAAATCTTACGCGAAGCGGTTATGAAGTTGAACAGGCAGAAAACGGCGCTGTTGCGCTGGAAAAATTTTCACAGGATGAAAGCGGATTCGATGTTGCCGTTCTTGATATTATGATGCCTGAGTTGGACGGGTTGGCTGTTTGCAAGGAACTTCGCCGCAGATCCTCGGATATCGGTATAATTATGCTTTCGGCAAAAACACAGGAAATGGACAAGGTTACGGGTCTTCTTTTCGGTGCAGATGATTATGTTACAAAGCCATTCTCACCAAGCGAACTGATGGCAAGGGTTGACGCTGTTTACAGACGCGTTGAAATGACAAGAGGTTTCAGAAAGAATGATACAACCGGCGATTCTATAATTCTTGATGATTTTGAACTTAACCTCAGAAACAGAACACTTGCTAAAAACGGAAGTCTTATTGAACTTACTCAGGTTGAATTCCAGATTATTGAATATTTTTTCAAAAACCCGAATGCTGCATTGAGCAGAACTGATATTTTAAAGCAGGTGTGGGGCGATAATTATTTCGGCGATGAAAAAATTGTTGATGTTAATATCCGCCGTCTGCGCATGAAAGTGGAGGATAATCCGTCTGCTCCTACAAGGCTCATAACCATCTGGGGGCTTGGATATAAATGGGTAAGCAATAACGGTTAATGGATAAGCAGATAAGTAATAACGGATAACGGAAGTTTGGCAGATGAAAGAGAAAATAGCACAAAAATTTCATAAGTTTAAAATTGAGGGGCTGACAAAGCGCTGGCTTACCAATATTATCGGAATTATTTTTATTCTTCTTATTATAGTTTTTGTTGTCGCTTCGTTTTCGATAAAAACTTTTTATTATAATTCGGTTGAAAGTATTTTAAACAGCGGCTCATCTTCGTGGGCGGTAAATTATTTTGCATCAAATCTTGATACGGGTACTTCGCTTGAATCCTCTGCCGCTCAGTTTATAGACAGTTATTCTTATAAAGACAAAACAACCGTCTGGGTTATAAATAACGAGGGCAGTGTTATTGCTTCGTCAGACGGCTTTATAAATAACAGTGAGAAAATGCCCGATTATGAGGCGGCAATTTCAAATACAAAGGGCACGGGCAAATATGTAGGTAAAATCAACGGCAGCGAAAAAATTATGGCAGTTACCCGTGTGATTCAGAATGCAAATAAAACCAATGTCGGCGCCGTAAGGGTTATGACCTCGCTTGAAAATATCGACGGGCAGATTTTTAGATTTATTCTGCTTATTTTCTTTGCGATTGTCGGCGTTTTTATCATTATAATTCTTTCAAATGTATTTTTTATACGTTCAATTATTTTTCCGATACGTGAAATTACTGATACTACAAAAGCAATCTCCAACGGCAATCTTGATGTTCGTATTGAAAAGCAGTATGATGATGAAATAGGTGATCTTTGTGATTCAATCAATTCAATGGCATCTGAAATATCTACTGCCGATAAAATGAAAAATGATTTCATTTCAACGATTTCTCATGAACTGCGCACGCCGCTTACTTCAATCAAAGGCTGGGGTGAAACACTTGCCTTCGGCTATGATGAAAACCGTGATGAACTGACCACTAAGGGATTGCAGGTTATTGTAAACGAGGCAGGCAGGCTTGAGGGTTTTGTTGAAGAACTGCTTGATTTCAGCCGACTGCAGAGCGGCAGAATGACTTTAAGGCTTGCCAAAACAGATATTTTTGCAGAACTTGACGAAACTGTTTTCACTTTTCGTGAAAGAGCAATGCGCGAAGGTATTGAGGTTAAATACAGTATTCCCGATTTTCCTGCTCCTGCAAATGCAGACGCGAACAGGCTTAAGCAGGTGTTTATGAATATTCTCGATAATGCACTGAAATATTCAAGGCCGAAAAGCAAAATTTTCGTAAAAGCGGAATTTTCAAAATTCAATAATGATAATGCAGTCAAGATTTCCATTGCAGATCAGGGCTGCGGTATTTCAAAAGAGGATTTGCCTCACGTTATGGAAAAATTCTATAAGGCAAATGTTTCCGTGCGAGGTTCGGGTATCGGACTTGCGGTAACAAATGAAATTATAAATCTTCATAAAGGTAAACTTGAAATAGACAGTAAAGAGGGCACAGGCACGCTTGTTACAATTTATCTGCCTATTGAAAGTGCACCTACCAAAAAAGAAATTGATATGTCTGTTTCAAGAGAAGATGAAGTTACAGACGACGATATTAATCTGAAAGGTAATTGATATAATGGGTGAGAAAAAAACTCATAAAACTTCTGTGGGCGGTCAGGCTCTCATTGAGGGCGTAATGATGCAGGGCCCGAAAGGTATGGCAACTGCCGTAAGAAAGCCCGACGGCGAAATTCTTGTTGAATACCACGAAATTAAGCATGTAAGAGATAAATTCAAATTTTTGGGACTGCCGATTATCCGCGGTGTTGTCAACTTTATCGAGTCTATGATAATGGGCTATAAAACGCTTATGTATTCTGCCGAGATTTCGGGTATGGAGGAATATGACGAGGAAAATCTGAGCAAATTTGAAAAATGGCTTACTGATAAATTCGGCGATAAACTGATGAATTTTGTAACCGTTTTAGGTTCCGTTCTCGGCGTGGCACTTGCTTTTGTGCTGTTTATGTATTTTCCCGTTTTAGTCTTTAATAAACTTAATGAGTGGACATCGGGTGCACTTACAAACTGGCAGGGACTTATTGAGGGCGTTATGAAAATGGCAATTTTTGTTATTTATATTGCGCTTGTCAGCCGAATGAAGGATATTAAAAGACTTTTTATGTACCACGGCGCAGAGCATAAATCCATAGCCTGTTATGAGGCAGGCGAGGAGTTGACAGTTGAAAATGTAAAAAAATGCTGTCGCTTTCACCCGAGATGCGGAACATCGTTTATATTTGTAATTCTTATTTTCAGCATTATTCTTTATACAATTATTGCAAAAATCTTTCCTGTCATTGCGGCGCAGAGAGTTTTGTGGATGCTTCTTAAATTATTGTTTTTGCCGCTTATTATGGGGCTTGGATATGAGTTTATAAAATATGCAGGCAGGCACGATAATCTGCTTGTTAAAATTGTTTCTGCACCGGGACTGTGGATGCAGAGATTAACGACGAAAGAGCCTGATGATGACGGTATTATTGAATGCGGAATTGCCGCAATTCAGGCAGTTATTACAGATGACCCCAAGGACGATGAAATCAAATGACATTAAAGCAGGCTTATGATTACGGCGTTTATTTTCTTTCTGCAAACGGTGTTGACGAGGCTGAATTTAAATCTTTATGCCTTGTCTGCCACCTTGACGGAATAAAAAACAGTGAGTTTGAATTTCATAAAAATGATGAAATTATAATGAAAAAGTTTGCCGATTTGCTCTGGCGTGTAAAAAGCGGAGAGCCGCTCCAATATGTTATCGGCAAGTGGGATTTTTATGAAAGCGAATTTTTTGTAGGCGAGGGTGTTTTAATTCCGAGACCGGAAACCGAGGAACTTACAGACCTTGCGGTTAAAATTGCACAGAAAATCGAAAATCCTGTTGTAATAGATTTGTGCTCCGGTTCAGGATGTATCGGCATCAGCATTGCAAAAAAAATAAAAACTTCAACTGTTTATCTTGTTGAAAAAAGTGAAAAGGCATTTTATTATCTTCTGAAAAATGCAAAAGATGTACCAAATGTAAATTCTTTAAATAAAGATATTTTTGCCTTGCCACAAATTGAAAAAGCGGATATAATAGTATCTAATCCACCGTATATTAACAGCGGCGATATTGACTCACTGCAAAAAGAAGTGCAGAGAGAGCCGAAAATGGCGCTTGACGGCGGTCAGGACGGGCTCGATTTTTACAGATTTATTGCTGAGAACTATAAAGATTATTTAAAGCCCGACGGCGTTTTGCTTTTTGAAATCGGCGAAACACAGGCGGATGCGGTAGCCGATATTCTTAAAAGTAACAGCTACAGTGATATTGAAATCAAAAAAGATATTTACGGTAATGCTCGTATGGCGGTTTGCCGTAAAAGATAAGGTGAAGCAATGAGTTTATTTAATGCAATCAGAAACGGAGAAGTATTAACCGTAATTCTTTTGGTGCTTTCAAGAGCATTTGTGATTTTTTGCTGTACTCCCGTTCACGAACTTGCACACGGTTATGCGGCATACAAACTTGGTGATGATACTGCCAAATATCAGGGCAGATTAACCCTTAATCCGCTTGCACATCTTGACCCGATAGGAACAATAATGATATTCCTTTTCGGCTTCGGCTATGCAAAACCCGTGCAGGTTAATCCCGTAAAATTTAAAAATCCGAGAAGGGATATGGCGTTAACCGCTCTTGCAGGTCCTGTTTCAAATATGCTTATGGCGTTTGTGTCTGTTTTTATTGCTTATATTATCGGTGCCTTTGCTAATTCACAGTTGCTTTCACTTATTGCAGTGTTTTTCTATTATGCGGCATCGGTCAATGCTATGCTTGCGGTTTTCAATCTTATTCCTATTCCGCCGCTTGACGGTTCAAGAATTTTTTCTGTATTCCTTTCAGATAAAAAATATTTTGCAATAATGCGTTATGAACGCTATATTATGATTGGTTTTATGGTGCTCATTGCAACAGGTGTGCTTAACGGCTTACTTAGCGGACTTTCATCACTTATGATGAAATTTATTTCGATTATTCCGAGACTCATTTTCGGCGATGTATTCTAAATCATTAAATATTTCAATTAATATGCAGGTTATATAATGGAACAGATTAATTATAAACTTGAGGTGTTTGAAGGGCCTATGGATCTCCTTTTGCACCTTATAAGCAAACATAAACTGAATATTAATGACATTCCGATTGTTGAACTTGTTAATCAGTATCTTGATTATGTACGTCAGATGGAAAATGCCGATTTCGATATTGCAGGCGATTTCCTTGAAATGGCGGCGAGGCTGATTTACATAAAAACCGTTTCGCTTCTGCCAAGGCACGAAGAGGCTGAAACACTTAAAAAGGAACTTACGGGCGAACTTATAGAATATCGCGACTGTAAGATTATGGCAGAGAAACTGAAAAATCAGACTGATGGTTTTAACTGCTTTGTGCGTGAGGCAACAGGCGGTTATGTTAATTATGATTATGAGCGCTTTCATGAGGGTGAGGAACTGCTGAATGCCTATATAAATGCAGCAGGCAGAGCGCAACGGAAACTTCCTCCGCCGATTGATTCGTTTAAGGTGATTGTTGCACGTAAATTTGTTAACGTTGCTTCAAAAATTCAAACGGTTATGCGTAAACTGTGGAGCGGCAAAAAAGTTAAATTTTTAAGCCTTTTTGAGGGTGCACAGACGAAATCCGACTTGGTGGCAACGTTTCTTGCGGTTCTTGAACTTGCAAAAACAAAAAAGATTTCCGTGGACGGACCTATGAATGATGCTGAGGTTCAGATTATTAATGAGGTAGAAAGTATTGAACAGTGATAATAACATAATGGCTAAAATCGAGGCTATGCTTTTTGCCTCGGGTGATGCTATTGAGGCAGTAAAACTTGCCGAAGTGCTTGAACTCGACCTTGAAAGCGTTACCAAAATTTTAGGCTGTCTTGAAGATAAATATGAAGATAAAAACAGTGGACTGAAACTCGTCAGAATAGACGGTAAATATCAACTTTGCACCCGTGAAGAGTATGGCGATGACGTCAGGGCGCTGCTTGAAATAAAGAAAAATACGCCTTTGTCGCAGGCAGCATTTGAAGTTCTTGCAATTGTGGCGTATAATAAAGCCGTAACAAAAAGTTTTATTGAGCAGATACGAGGTGTTGACTGCTCAGGCTCGGTCGCCAATCTGATTCAAAAAGGTCTTATTGAAGAAAAGGGCAGGCTTGATTTACCCGGCAGACCGCTTGTTTACGGCACTACAGACAGATTTTTGAGATGTTTTTCTTTAAACAGTCTTGATGATTTGCCGGAACTTCCGAAAATTGAGGAACTTGAGGGATTGTCACAGGATAACGGTCAGACCTCATTGTTTGATGAGGAATCTCCGAAAGATAAAATACTCGCTGAAATCAGCGAAAATAAAGACAGTTAGGGTGGTGCAGGTGAAAGTATTTTTAATTATAGTCGGCGTATTGTTTCTGCTTGGCGTTATAATCTGCTCATTGTCTGCAACATTCACAATTATTTATGATAATAAGTGGAAAACAACGATTCAGGTTTTGTGGATAGAAAAAGATATTGAACTTACAAAATTATTGTCTTTTATTCTTTTTCCCGAAAAGGCTGCCGAAAAAGTCAAAAATAAAAATAAAGACGAAGAAACGGCAGAACAGCCTGAGGAAAAAATCGAAAAGCCTGAAGAGAAAAAGCAGGAAACAATTACAATAACCGACAGTGAAACAGGCGAAACGGTGGCTGAAATCAAAAGCGAAAATGCCGCTGATGATAAGTCTGATGAACAAAAAGCCGATGAGCCGAAAACAGATGAAAAACCTAAAAAACCAAACTTTATTCAGAAGATGTGGGATAAGGGCGGTATCGTTGAAATAATGGAATTTGTTACAAATCTGCTTGAAACTGCAGGTTCTGCAATAAATGCTTTATTTAGGGGGTTCCATATTTACTCACTTTATGTTAAAATAATAGTAGGCGGCGGAGACGCCTATGATATTGCAAATACATATGGCAAAATCTGCAAGTATTATTATCCGCTTAAAGGCATTATCCTTAACGGCATGAGAGTAGATAACTGTGATGATATGATTATGCCTGATTTCATTGCACCATCAAGTGAATACGGACTTCAGTTAATCGGTTCACTCAGCGTCGGCGCCCTGCTTAAAATGGTTCTTAAAGCAGGTAAAACATTTGTAATTAATATAATTAAAAAATAAATTATTTTAAGGAGATTTATTGCTATGAAAGAAACACCGGTAAATAAAATTATGGAAAACACGCTCGAAAAAATGCGTGAAATGGTTGATGTTTCAACTATCATTGGTGATCCTATTACAACTGACGGAACAACACTTATTCCTGTTTCAAAAGTTTCTTACGGATTTACAAGCGGCGGTACAGACCTTCCGTCAAAGCAGAACGCTGAATTGTTCGGCGGCGGTGGTGGCGGCGGTATTTCCATCACTCCTGTTGCATTCATCGTTATCCAGAATGATAAAGTAAGAATGATGCAGATTAATAATTATTCTTCATCTGCAGACCGTGCAATCGCTATGATTCCTGAACTTGTTGATCAGATTACTCAACTTGTTAAGTCTAAGGATGCAGAAAGCGAAAAAGCAGCAGAATAATGGTTTTAATCACCTGCATATATTTTAGCAGGTGATTATTTTGTTAAAGAGAATTGTTTGTGCTTTAGTTGCATTAATACTGTTTGTGCCGTGTACTGCGTACGGTGCATATTCCTCTGCTTCATCGGCAATCGTTATGGATGCAGATACTTTTGAAATCCTGTTTCAGAAAAATATTTATGAAGAAAGAAGTATTGCTTCCACCACTAAAATTTTAACATCTTATATCGCCTGTGAAAGCGGCAGGCTTGATGAAAAGGTAACTGTTACCGATGAAATGGTAAATACTGTCGGAACTTCTCTCGGTCTGCGTGCAGGAAATAAAATCACGCTTTATGATTTGGTTGTCGGTATGCTGCTTGCCTCGGGCAATGATGCCGCAAACTGCGTTGCCCTCTATCTCGGTGAAACGTTTGAGGGGTTTGCACAGATTATGAATAAAACAGCAGCAGATATCGGTATGAAAAACAGTTATTTTGTTACTCCGTCAGGGCTTGATGAAAGCAATCATCATTCTTCGGCGTACGATATGGCTTTGCTTGCCGCTAAAGCACTGCAAAACAAAACATTTGCCGAAATCTGTGCTATGAAAAGCAAAGACGTAATGATAAGCGGCAAAAAGCAGATTATTTATAATCATAATAAACTTCTCTCTTTTATGGACGATTGTGTAGGCGTAAAGACGGGCTTTACAAAGAAAGCGGGCAGATGCCTGGTTTCAGCCGCAAAGCGAGACGGCGTTATGCTGATTTGTGTGACGCTGAATGATGCAGATGACTGGAATGAGCATATGGCGCTTTATAATGAGTGTTTTGGTTATTATAGTCCTGTTCATTTTGAGGATAAATTAAGCATAGACATCGTCGGCGCACAAAATAATTCGGTAAACGCTGTTTACAGTGCTGATTTGTCAGTTCTTAACAGTGAAAATACTGTGGCGGAAATATATTATTTTCCCATAATTTATGCCCCTGTAAATAAGGGCGATGAACTCGGCTTTGCCGTTATAAAATATAAAGATAAGGAAATTTCAAGAGTGCCTATTCTGGCAGATGAAAGTATAGAATATTATGGCGAACAGCAACTTAGTTAGATTACAGAAATTTATGGCAGACTGCGGTGTTGCCTCAAGACGCAAAAGCGAAGAATTGATTGAGGCAGGCAGGGTAAAGGTCAACGGTCACATTGCCCATATCGGCGACAAAATTAATCCTAAAAAAGACCTTGTAACCGTAAGAGGCAAAAAGATTAATTCAGTCGGCAGAAATTATTATATTATGCTCCATAAGCCAAGGGGTTATGTCACAACGGTGTCAGATGAACTCGGCAGAAAGACCGTTATGGATTTAGTGGGCGACGTTAAGGCAAGAATTTATCCTGTCGGCAGACTGGATAAAGATTCCGAGGGATTGTTGCTTCTGACAAATGACGGCTCATTTGCAAATGCAGTATCACACCCGGGACACAGCTTTGCAAAGGTTTACCGTGTAACCGTCAGACCGGCGGTTAACGATGAAATGCTTTTCAGGCTTCGCACAGGAATTGAAATTGACGGCAGAAAAACCGCCCCGTGTGATGTTAATGTTATTACGCAGGAGCCGGGCAGGGTAGTGCTCGAGTTTGTTTTGCGTGAGGGCAGAAACCGTCAGATAAGAAAAATGTGTGAGGCGGTAAATCTTCAGGTGGCAAGACTGAAAAGAATTTCGGTCGGTTCACTGAAACTCGGTATGCTGCCGCAGGGCAAATGGCGTGAACTTACGGATAATGAAGTAAAAAAACTTCTTCGTTCTGCCGAAAAGCAGACAGAAATAATTGAATAAAATTCAGCATTTCCGTGATGATTAGAAATGTTATAGGGGAGGGTATACGTGCCCTCCTGCTTTTTATATAATTTTTATATAAAATATATTTTATTATTAATAAAACTTTAACATAATAATTAAAAAAAATGTTGTAATTATAAATGTAAAGTGTTAAAATACAAAAGAATGGATATTTATACCTATAAATATTTTCAAAATTCAAGGAGGATAAATTAGTGAGCAATCTTACGGTTAAAGATACACAGGCTCGTAAAAGACTGGCATCTTTATTTGATGACGGTGTTTTTACCGAAATTGATGCTTTTGCTAAATCTGCAAACGGCGATGCCGAGGCAGTTGCAGGCTTCGGTTCAGTAAACGGAACTTGTGTGTATGCTTTCTCACAGGATGTTACTGCTGATTCAGGCGCAATCAGCGTTGCCCAGTGTGCAAAGTTAAAAAAGGTTTATGATATGGCAATGAAAACAGGTTGCCCTATTGTCGGAATTTATGATTCCAACGGTTTAAAATTAACTGAAGGCTTTGAGGCGCTTAATTCTTACGGCGAAATTTTAAAGGCTTCGTCATCTGTTTCGGGTGTAGTTCCTCAGATAAGTATTATTGCAGGCGCTTGCCTCGGTACAACAGCCCTTATGGCTAATATGGCAGATGTTGTTGTTGCAGTTGAAGATGCAGATTTTTATGTAACTGCTCCGAGTGAAGTTACTGCCGCTGAAAGTGCAAAAGCAGGCACGGTTGATGTTCTTGCCAAGGATTTTGACGAGGCAGTTGTAAAAACCGGAGAACTTATTTCTCTTCTTCCGTCAAACAATCTTGACGCAGTTCCTGTTTTTGATTTCATTGCACCTGATGTTTTTGCAGATGAAAATTCAGACGCAATGGCAGTAATTAACGCCGTTGCAGATGCAGGCAGTGTGTTTGAAATTAAAAAGGATTATGCAGAAAATGCAGTAACTGCTCTTGCATCTGTTATGGGTTCAACAGTCGGCTTTATTTCATATGACGGCAACAATCTTTGCCCGAACTGCGCTTATAAGGCTGAGGCGTTCATTAAACTTTGTGACGCTTATAATATTCCGATTGTAACATTTGTCAATGCAAACGGACTTGTCAAGGGAAAAGAAAATCAGATGCTTATTGCTGCTACAAAACTCACTTCGGCACTTGCTTCGGCAACCTGTCCTAAAATTTCTGTAGTAACAGGCAGTGCAGTCGGTGCGGCTTATATTGCTCTTGCAGGCAGAGGCGCTAATGCCGATGTTGTTTATGCGTGGGATACTGCCGTTCTTTCACCGCTTGAGGTTGACAGCGCAGTTGCATTTCTTTATAATGACCGCCTTGCAAAAGGTGAAAGCAGAGAGGCACTTGCCGCTGAATATAAAGAAAGTCTTGCTTCTGCATTTACCGCAGGCGCTTGCGGTGCAGTTGATGATATTTTTGTTCCTGCCGAAACAAGGGCAAAGGTTATTGCCGCTCTTGATATGCTTGCAGGCAAAAGAGAAACTACGCTTCCGAGAAAGCATTCTGTTAAATAATAGGAGGATAAACGAATGAAAAGATATACAATTACAGTAAACGGTACAGCATATGACGTAACAGTTGATGAGGCAAACGGCGCAGCACCTGCTCCTGCAGCAGCACCTGCAGCCGCTCCCGCTGCTCCTGCACCTGCACCAAAGGCAGCACCTGCTCCTGCAGCACAGGGCGCAATTAAGGTAGAGGCTCCTATGCCGGGCACAATCCTTGATGTTAAAACTTCAAACGGTGCATCTGTTAACGCAGGCGATGTTCTCTGCGTTCTTGAGGCAATGAAGATGGAAAATGAAATCGTTGCTCCGCAGGCAGGCACAGTTGCATCTGTTTCAGTTGCTAAGGGTGACAGTGTAGAGGCTGGTCAGGTTATTATTACATTAAACTGATAGGAGTAAACTATGGCTAAAATTGGTATTACCGAAACTGTTCTGCGTGATGCACATCAGTCTTTGATTGCAACACGTATGAGAACAGATGAGTTTTCGGATATTCTTGAAAAAATGGACAAAATCGGCTATCATTCACTTGAGTGCTGGGGCGGTGCAACGTTTGACTCCTGCCTTCGTTTCCTTAATGAAGACCCGTGGGACAGGCTTCGCCTCATTCGTGAAAAATGCCCGAATACAAAGCTTCAGATGCTTTTCAGAGGTCAGAATATGCTTGGCTACCGTCATTATGCCGATGACCTCGTAGATTATTTTGTTAAAAAGAGTATTGATAACGGTATTGATATTCTTCGTATATTTGATGCGCTCAACGATGTAAGAAACCTTGAAACTGCCATTAACGCCGCTAAAAAGTACGGCGGTCACGTTCAGGCTGCTATCTCTTACACAACAGGTCCTGTTTTTGATATTGATTATTACTGCAATTATGCAAAGCAACTTGAAAATGCAGGCGCAGATTCAATCTGTATCAAGGATATGGCAGGTCTTTTAACTCCTTACGGAACTTATGACCTTGTTAAAGCACTTAAAGAAACAGTCAAAATTCCGATTCAACTTCATTCTCATTATACCTCAGGTCTTGCATCTATGGTTCAGTTAAAGGGTATTGAGGCAGGTGTTGATGTTATTGATACTGCTATGAGCCCGCTTGCTATGGGCACATCTCATCCTGCAACAGAATCTATGGTTGCCGCTCTTCAGGGCACAGAGTATGATACGGGACTTGACCTTAAAGCATTAACTGAAATCCGTGATTTCTTTATGCCTCTCCGTGAGAAATATATCAAAGAGGGTCTGCTCAATACGAAAATGCTCGGCGTTGATGCAAATACTCTGCTTTATCAGGTTCCGGGCGGTATGCTTTCAAATCTGCTTAACCAGTTAAAGCAGGCAGGCAAAGAAGATAAACTCGAGGAAGTTCTTGCCGAAGTACCGAGAGTTCGTGAGGATAGCGGTTATCCTCCGCTTGTTACACCTACTTCACAGATTGTCGGCACACAGTCTGTTTTCAATGTAATTATGGGCGAGCGTTATAAAATGGTTACTAAGGAATTCAAGGATATGGTAGCAGGCAAGTACGGTAAAACACCTTGCGACATTGACCCTGAATTCAGAAAGAAAATCTGCGGTGACGAGCCGATTATTGACTGCCGTCCTGCTGATTTGCTTAAGCCTGAACTTGATACTTTCAAAGATCAGATTGCCGAATATTATGAGCAGGAAGAAGATGTTCTTTCTTTCGCTCAGTTTGACCAGGTTGCAATTAAATTCTTCCAGCAGAGAAGAGATAAAAAATACAACCTCGACGGCAAACACGACGATATTGAATCAAAAGTTCATCCCGTTTAATATGTATTTTAGGAGGGCATACGCCCTCCTTTTTCAGTTGCCTTTTTGTTTTACTTATGTTATTTTATAATCATACGGGCAATTCGTGAATTGCCCATACAAAATCCGAACAAATTACAAATAATGTTTGGTTAATCGTAGGGGAGGGTCTCTGTGCCCTCCCGTTAAGTAGGGGTCGATGCCTTCATCGACCCGTTAATTAATAATATGTAAGGATACAATACAATGAGAAAATCCAACAAAACAAGAAAAAAGACTGACGCAGATATTCAAATCATTGAAAAAATAAAAGAGTGCATAAATAGATATTCGTCTGCTTCAAATTTAATCAGAAACGTTGAATTTGAAGAATTGGCTGATAAGGATTCATTAAGATTTTCCTGCAAAATTGATTTCGGCGATTTTGAGGAAACAGTCGTATATTATTCGGCAATGCTTATGACAGAACATATGATTGATGCCGAGTTTGTGTATAAAAATTCTTCTTATATTTATACCTTTTATGATATTTTCAATTTGTTTGATATTGATGATTTTAATCTTTATTACGCAAGAGATATGCTTTCCTGTGACGATGTTGAAAAAATCATTAATGATATTTTTAATGCAACAGAAAAATATTTTAATTATATTGAAAAAGCAGGAACATCTAAATATCTGCCGAAACTTATAAAGAATTATGAAACTGATATGACAGCCGTTATGGGTGGTAATGACTGGGAAGGCGAGGAAATATATGACCCGTTTATATTACCATTTAATCACCCGTATTTTTCAGTTTATGATGGTCGGATAACACTTAAATTACACAAAAAGTTGCAAAAAAGAAATTCAAAGGGAGAACTTGAACTTATTTATGAAAAACGTCTGCTGAAATATCTTGAGAAAGGTCTAAAGAATGAAAGAAAAGAAGTAACAAATAAAGCAGATTTTTTAAAATTATATAAGCGAAAAACAGTTTTAATTTATTTTTTAATTTTTCTGATTTCTTCGGCTGTTTGTATTTTACTTGAGTATATTTTTCATTCAGTAATTTATAGAGGTGCTGATGTTTATTTATCAGAAATATCATTTTTCGGTATTGATTTTTCTTTGCCTTATGGAATTACTGTGTTTGGTATTGCGTCTGCACTATGGATTACTCTCGTTATTGGTGTGATTTTCGGAGGAAAAATTATATCCAAAGTAATGCCGAGTGAATTTGAAAAATCTGCTTACGCTAAATTTGAAAAAGATGTTTGGGGAAGGCTGAGAAATAAATTCGTAAAAGTTTTATTAATTATATTTTTTGTTTTTTGTGGCGTTTTTTCATTTGTGTGCGGTTTTGTTGATGTTGGTTATTACGATGATTATGTCCGTTTTATCAACGGTTCTTTAAATTTTGCTGATGTTAAGTATGAGAATTTGCAAATATATAAAATTAAAGGTGAGAGTGGCAATAATAAGAAATATGACAATGCGTATGCCATATCAGATAAAAATACAGGTTGTTATTTTGAATTTGAAGAAGTTGACCCTAATGGTAAAACTCAGAAAAAATTAAATGAAATAGCCGAACAATATAATATAGAAATTATTGTAATTGAATCAATTAATGATTTATCGTAGGGGTCAATGCCCTTATCGACCCGCAAACAATTTGTAGGTGAGGGTCTCTGTGCCCTCCCGTGTTTTACCCAATACTCTCATCGACCGTAAAAGTGTAATTTATCACACATAATTTATAATTTAACAATCTTTTCAGCAATATCGTTATTTACTGTTGACGAAGTTGACAAGAAGTGCTATAATACTTTAGAAAAAATTAATAATTAAATGTATGGGGGTACATAGAATGAAAGTTCTTATGATTGGCGGTACAGGCCTTCTTGGTTCTGCTGCTGCTCAGATTTTTGTTGATCGTGGACATGAGATTAAAACTCTTGCTCTTCCTCCTCTTCCTCAGGGCGCTCCGCTTCCTAAAGAGATGGAAATTATGTTTCAGGATGCAAACAAACTTACAGACGATGAAATGATCGAGTTAATGAAGGGCTACGATATGTTCGTATTCGCAACAGGCGTTGACGAAAGAGTTGAATTCCCTGCTCCTGTTTACGATGCATATTACAAGTATAACATTGCTCCTCTTGAAAGATATCTGCCTCTTGCTAAAAAAGCAGGTATGAAGGGTGCTGTTGTATGCGGTTCTTACTTCGCTTGGCTTGCAAACCAGCGTCCTGATATGGATCTTTGCTCAAAGCATCCTTATATCAGAAGCCGTGTTGAGCAGGAAAAGGTTTGCGAAAAGTATTCTGATAAAGATTTCCAGGTTGGCGTTCTTGAACTTCCTTATATCTTCGGCACTCAGCCGGGCAGAAAGCCTGTTTGGGTTATCCTTATTGAACAGCTTCAGAGATTTGAGAAGATGCCGTTTACAATGTATCCTGCAGGCGGTACTGCAATGCTTACAGTTCGCCAGGTTGGTGAATCAATGGTAGGCGCTGCAGAGCAGGCTTATGAAAACGCATCAAAGGGTGAAGGTAAATATCGTGCATACGGTATTTCATGCTACAACCTTACATGGAGAGAATTCCTTAAAATCGTTTACCGTGCTATGGACGGTATTCAGGATAGAAAGATTGTTGACGTTCCTAAGTGGACTTTCCAGGCTTTCGGTCTTGTAATGCGTAAGGATTATGCTAAGAGAAATGTTGATTCAGGTATTGACCCTGTAGGTCTTGCTGATATTATGGGTATGAACCTCTTCATTCCTACAGATGACTGTAAGGAACTTGGTTGCACACCTGATGATATCGAAAAGGCAATCTTCGATTCAATTGCACTTTCAAAGGCTGCATTTGAGGGTAAGGCTAAACTCGTTGAAATGAAGGGCGAGTAATTTAAAGTAAATTAATTTAGCGGTGGACAAAAGTCTACCGCTATTTTTTTGTGTAAATTTGTCGTAGGGGAGGGTCTCTGTGCCCTCCCGTCAATTTTCTATATTAAAACTTTAAAAAACTCTTGACATATATTATTGAATGCAGTATTATTGTGTTAGTTAAGTAATACAGTTAAGGAGAATTAAAAATGGAATATCAATTTGACAACGATAAACCGATTTATTTGCAGATGGTAGAATTGATAAAAAAAGAAATCATCTCGGGCCGGCTGAAAAGCGGAGAAAAAATACCGTCAGTCCGTGAACTTGCCGTTCAGGCAAAGGTAAATCCAAATACGGTTCAGAAAGCACTTGCCGAACTTGAACGGTGCGGATTGGTTTATACCGAACGTACCAATGGTAAATTTGTAACAGATAATAAATCTATAATAAAAGCATATCGTGATGATATTATCAATGAAAAAGTTGAATCTTTTTTAAAGGATATGATTAATATAGGTGTAAGTGAAGACGAAATCAGGGAATATCTTGACAGCAAGAAAGGAATGTTTGAATGTGAAATTGCTTGAATGTAAAAATCTGTCTAAAAACTTTGATGATAAAGCGGTTTTGAAAAATATAAATCTGTCTGTTGACAGCGGCAGAATTGTCGGTCTGCTCGGTAAAAACGGTCAGGGCAAAACGACACTTATCAAACTTATAAATGATTTACTTACACCTACAGACGGTGAGGTGCTGATAAACGGCAGAAAACCCGGCATTGAAAGCAAGAAAATTATATCTTATCTTCCTGAGAGAACTTATCTTGATAAGGATATGACTGTTCGGCAGGAAATCACCTTTTTCAGCGAGTTTTATGATAATTTCAACGTTGAGCGTGCGTATAATCTGCTTGAAAAACTCGGTCTTGATGTAAATCAGAAATTATCCAAAATGTCAAAGGGTATGCAGGAAAAGGTGCAGTTAGTCCTTGTTATGGCAAGGGATGCAGAACTCTACATTCTTGATGAACCTCTCGGCGGTGTTGACCCTGCCTCAAGAGATTATATCCTTGACACCATTCTTTCAAACTTCTGCGAAGGTGCAAGCATTATTATTTCAACGCACCTTATTGCTGATGTTGAGCGTATTCTTGATGAGGTTATTTTTATAGATAAGGGTGAAATCGTTTTGCACGAACTTGCAGATAATTTAAGAACAAAGCAGAATGCAAGTATTGATGAGATTTTCAGGAGGACATTCAAATGCTGAAAAAATTATTGAAATATGATTTGAAATGGATTTATAAAGTAATTCTTGTGTTTTATGCGCTTGCGATTTTCTTTGCATTGCTTTCGTTCGGATTGTCAAAAGCAGAAAATTCAACGCTGCTCAACGTTCTTGCGCAGATATCCTGCGGATTTACCGTGGCAATGGTTGCAAACTGTATCGTGAATTCAATTATGCGCTCGTGGGTAAGATTTCGTAATAATATGTATAAAGATGAGTCTTATCTCACGCATACGCTTCCCGTATCTCGGAATACAGTTTTTCTGTCAAAAACACTTTCTGCGTTTATCTGCACGTTTATATCAACTGCAGTTTCGGCAGCGTGCATTGTTCTTTGTTATTATAATAATGATGTGATTAAGGAAAGCGTAAAAACAATGCTTGGCTCACTTGCTGATTCGTTCGGAATTTCAGAGGCGGGTGTGCTTGCAGTTCTTGTTTTCATCATTTTTCTTGAATTAATGTTTATTCTTATAACAGGCTATACAGGTATGATTATCGGCCATAGATCAAATAAAATGAAAATGGCAAAAAGCATTATAATCGGTTTTGCCGTCTATCTTGCTTTCAATGTCCTCACAGTCGGCATTATCTGCCTTGCAGGTATTTTTGATGACCGTATTATGAAAATTATTACATCTTCCGATAGTGTAACTGCTTATGTTCTGAAATTCTTCCTTATCATCGCAGTAGTTGTCTATTCCGTTTATAATCTAATCTTATATATAATCGGCAGCAAATGCCTTGAAAAAGGCGTGAATATAGATTAATATTTCGTTAGGTGCATCGTCCTCGATGCACCGAGTATAAAAAAGCAGTGCTGAATTTCAGCACTGCTTAGTTTTTGTTTAATCCGCACATCCGCCGACGCCGTGAATAACCTGCTGTTAAACGCAGGTGGGTTTTATCCGCCATACTTTGTGCTCCCAGCGTCCGTATCAAAAAGATAGGGGAGGTCTGCATACCCATAGAGCGAGCCTAAATCCCTAGTTAAAAATTGTTCGGGTTACTAAGGCTATCGGTTGTCGAGATGCGCAGACTGAAATCTTATTGTTCAACGTCTTCGGGATCGAAATATTCAACCTCAAATTTTTCTTCAACCATTTTCATAAGAACTTCCGAAACCTCGTTGAATTCATCTTCGTTTTCAATTTCGCTCAGATATTCGTTGCCGTCATCTTCAAGCACCTTAAGAATAAGCACTTCATAATCTGCCTCAACGATTTCTTCAGCATCATCACGGTATTCCGTGATAGCAACGTACGTATTGCCGCCGTTTTCATATCTTTCAAGAAGTTCAAATAAAATTTCATCACCATTGTCATCGGTAACGGAAATAATATCGGGCTCGTAATAATCCTTCTCGTTATCCATTATAATTCACTCCCTTTTTAAGTTAGTATCATTATAATATCAAAATGCCGTTTCGTCAATAGTAATATATTGCTTAAATACTGCTATAATATACAAATTTCACCATTTCATGTATATTATTCATAAATATTTTTAAAAATGTTGAAAAATACTATTGACAAATAACAAAATGTATGCTATTATTTAGATGAACTTAAGAGATAGATAGTTTAAGTTCAGGTTACGAAAGGAGGCTTTGTCCGATGGAATTAGAACCAGGTCAGACAAACGCCTGCAAAGTATTCGGGTAATATAACGGATTATCGTATCGGCAGCATCTGATATAATTCAGATAACGGATACAGGCAAATGCAATTATAAAAGTTATAGCAGGAAACCGAAAAGAATACCACAGGCGTGTTAAAAATTGAATTTAAAAAGATATATAATTTCTATATGTTCAGCCTTTCCTGCACGGGCTTTGAAGGTTATCTTCAAAATATTTTATATAAGGTGAAACCAATGCAGTATTAACTGATAATATTTCATAAAAATATATTTTCGAGGTGATCCCTATGTTAAGGGCATTCATTGTATCAAGAAAATAATTATGAGAGGTCAGTCCAATGTACTAAGTAGTTTTTACACATAACTTTTTTAAAATCGAATAAATTTAATAATATGTCAAATGCTCCTCACGGCTTCGCTGTGGGGAGTTTTTATTGTTGATTTTTTAAAAAAATCAGTATAATTAATGTATATTTAGGAGGACTGACAAATTAAAACAAAAAGCAACTTTTCTTTAAAACGCATTGTATCATTGATTTTAGCATTTGCTATGCTTTTTACCATTACAGTAATTCTTGATTTTTCGGTTTTTGCTGCTTCCTGCAAGCACAATCCGTCTGCCGGAAATTCCGGTAAATGGTTTAATTCCATAAGCGAATGTGATGATTATTGGGCAGATGTCCTTGAAGTTTGGGACGAAAAATATGAAAGCGGAGAAGTGACTTATGTTGAATGGGTTGAAGGGCATCCCGGCGGTTACTCGGCTTGGACTTGTTATTACTGACAAATGTGGACAGTGGATTTTTTTATCGTGAAAAAACCTGCAATCATAAATGGAGAGAGGAAACAACTGTATTTGAGCCGACTTGTGTTGAAAGAGACTCCAGAGAAAGATATTGTCTGCTCTGTGATATGACCGATGACCGTATTCTGCCCGCATTCGGCCATGATATAAAGCAAACGGTTACTCCTGCAACACCGGTATCAGAGGGCTATATGCACAGTGAATGTACACGATGCGGCTTTGTATTCGGAGATTACAGTACGCCGAAAACTGTTGAAATGTCTCGATTGCCGTTTATTGACCTTTCGGGTTATGATGATTATTCGGGTTATGTTGCATATACCTCGCTTTACAACAGTTTTATCACGGGTTCAAATCCGCCTGTAAGGAATATGTTTTCGCCTAAAGACTCCATAACAAGAGCAATGTTTGTAACAATTCTTTACCGTATGGCAGGCGAGCCTTATAAAAATGCTAATTCGTATAAAGTATCACCGTTTACTGATATTAAAGATAAAAGTGTTTACTATTATGATGCGGCATGCTGGGCGCTTGATAAGGGAATAACTACACAGACAACCTTTAAGCCTTATGACCCGGTAACCCGTCAGCAGACCGCAGCATTTCTTTTCAGATATGCTCAGGGAGAAAATCTGATAACCGATACTGAATATCTGAAGGTCGATTTGACGCAATATCCTGATTATTGGTCTATGGGTATAATAATTAACGACGTTCCTCAGCCGGGTTATTATCCGGGCGTTGCAGAATGGGAAGTAGAACCGCTTCAGTGGGCAAATTATAACGGAATGATAACAGGTACTCAACAGGGTTATATTAATCCGATTGGTGCAACACAGCGTATTCACGCAACAAAGATTTTGTACGGCTTCGGTAAAGCCTGCAATATCGGTAATTTTGTCTGATTGAACAATTTGTATTCAACGCTCTTGACAAACTTTTCGTTATTTGTTAATATATTTTCATATTGAACGGCTATGATAAAGAGGAGTATTCTGTATCCTTTTTTCAGAGAGCAGGCGGTGGGTGAAAGCCTGTAAAATGAGCAGAAGAAGGTAGTTTTTGAGCCGACAGGGTGAATTTCAGTAGTCCTGCCCGTATGCCTGCGTTAAAGGTTTGAGCGGCACAGATTTCTGTGCAATTTGAGTGGTACCACGGAAACAGTATGCTTTCGTCTCATTGAGGCGAAAGCATTTTTTGTTTTTGTAAATACTATTAATACTATTTTCAGGAGATGATTTTATGGCAAAAGAACTTGCTAAGCAGTATAATCCGAGCGAGGTTGAAGACCGCACATATAAATTCTGGTGTGACAATAAATATTTTCACGCCGTGGCAGATGAAAAGAAAAAGCCTTATACAATTGTTATTCCGCCTCCGAATATTACGGGTCAACTCCATATGGGACATGCACTTGATAATACTCTGCAGGATATTTTAATCCGTTATCACCGTATGGCTGGATTTGATACACTCTGGCTGCCGGGCACAGACCATGCGTCTATTGCAACCGAGGCTAAAATTGTTGAGGCTATGCGTGCCGAAGGTATTACTAAAGAGGATATCGGCAGAGATAAATTTCTTGAGCGTGCATGGGCGTGGAAAGAAAAATACGGCGGCAGAATTATTGAACAACTTAAAAAAATGGGCTCTTCCTGCGATTGGGACAGAGAGCGTTTTACCCTTGACGAAGGCTGCAGCAAGGCCGTAAGAGAGGTTTTTGCAAATCTTTATGAAAAGGATTTGATTTACAGGGGCAACCGTATGGTAAACTGGTGTCCGCACTGCAATACTTCGATTTCGGATGCAGAGGTTGAGTACGAGGCAAAGGATTCAAATTTTTGGCATCTTCTTTACACTGTTAAAGAAACAGGTGAAAAACTTGAACTTGCAACTACAAGACCTGAAACGATGCTTGGTGATACTGCCGTTGCTATCAACGGTGACGACCCGAGATATAAGCATCTTCACGGCTGCCACGTTATTCTTCCTTTGCTTAATAAGGAAATTCCGATTGTTTGCGACGAGCACGCCGATATGACAAAGGGTACGGGCGTTGTTAAAATCACACCTGCTCATGACCCGAATGACTTTGAAGTAGGCCTTCGCCACAATCTTCCGATTGTCCGTACATTCACTTATGACGGTCATATGACAGGCGCAGAGGATAAAGCAATTGCCGACGAAATTATCAGAAGCGGCAAAGCAACGCAGAATGAGCCTGAGGTTCTCGACTGCGGCAAATATGCAGGTATGACAACACTTGAAGCACGCAAGGCAATTCTTGCAGACCTTGAAGAGGGCGGATATATCAAAGAAATTGAACCGCTTTCACACGATGTCGGCACTTGCTACCGCTGCCATACAAATATTGAGCCAATGGTTTCAAAACAGTGGTTCGTTAAAATGGAGCCTCTTGCAGGTCCTGCAATTGATGCCGTTGAAAACGGTGATATTAAATTTGTTCCCGAACGTTTCAAGAAAAATTATATGAGTTGGATGCGCGGCACACGTGACTGGTGTATTTCCCGCCAACTCTGGTGGGGTCACAGAATTCCTGCATGGTACTGTGATGACTGCGGTGCTACTACCGTTTCAAAAGATGATGTATGTGAATGTTCAAACTGCGGCAGTAAAAATGTTAAACAGGATCCCGACACGCTTGATACGTGGTTTTCATCTGCGCTCTGGCCTTTCTCAACTCTCGGTTGGCCTGAAGAAACAGAGGATTTAAAGCATTATTATCCGACAAACACGCTCGTAACAGGCTATGATATTATCGGCTTCTGGGTTAGCCGTATGATTTTTTCAGGTCTTGCCTATACGGATAAAGCGCCGTTTGATACTGTTCTGATTCACGGTCTTGTACGTGACGCGCAGGGAAGAAAGATGAGCAAATCACTCGGCAACGGTATTGACCCGCTTGAAATCATAGATAAATACGGTGCCGATGCACTCCGCTTTACTCTTGCAACAGGCAATTCACCCGGAAATGATATGCGTTTCTCAGATGATAAAGTTATGGCGTCACGTAACTTTGCAAATAAACTCTGGAATGCGGCACGTTTTGTTCTTATGTATCTCGGCGAAGATTATGCTTATACAGGTCTTCCTGCTGATTTGGCAATTGAAGATAAATGGATTATCAGTAAAGTGAATACGCTTGCCAAAGAGGTTACCGATAATCTTGATAAATACGAACTCGGTATTGCAGTTCAGAAACTTTATGATTTTATTTGGGACATTTTCTGCGACTGGTATATCGAAATTTCAAAAATCAGACTTCAGAGCGGCAACGGCGCAGAAACTGCAAAGTCAGTTCTCGTTTATGTTTTAACTGATATTCTGAAACTGCTCCACCCGTTTATGCCGTTTATTACCGAAGAAATTTATCAGGCTATTCCGCATAGTGATGATTCCATTATGATTTCAGAGTGGGTTAAGTATGATGAAGCGCTTAACTTTAATGCAGAAGAAACCGAAATGGAAAAGATTATGACTGCTATACGTGCCATCCGAAACCGCCGTGCAGAAATGAACATTCCGCCAAGCAAAAAGGCTACCGTTTATGTAGAAACTGCACTTCTTGATACTTTTGGTATGGGTACTGAATTTATCAAGCGTCTTGCATCGGCAGGTGATGTAGTTGTTGAAAACAGTTTCGGTGATCTCGGTAATACTGTAACCATAATTACAGATGATGCTAAAATCTATATTCCTCTCGGTGATCTTGTCGATTTTGAGGCTGAAAGAAAACGCCTTGAAAAAGAACTTGCCGCTGCACAGGATAAACTTGATTTTATCAGCAAAAAACTGTCTAACCCCGGCTTTGTGAATAAAGCGCCTGAAAAGGTTGTTGCACAGAATAGGGAGGACGCTGCTAAACTTGAAGAAAAAATCGCAAATCTTAAAAATTCAATTGAAAATCTGGGTAAGTAAATGAATTATACTGATGCATTAAACTTAATATGCGATAAAAAAAGACTCGTCATTAAGACGGGTCTTTCCCGTATTGAAAGCCTGCTTGATAAAATGGGAAATCCGCAGGATAAAATTAAGGTAGTTCATATTGCAGGCACAAACGGTAAAGGCACAGTATCAAATATTATCGCCGACGCTTTGATGAAATGCGGTTATAAGGTCGGGCTTTTTACCTCGCCGTGGATAACCGATTACAGAGAGCAGATTCAGATTAACGGCAATTTTATTCCCGAAAAAACTTTTGCCGATTATGTAACGGAATATCAGAATGAAGACGCAACAGAATTTGAGTTTCTGACTGCGGTTATGTACAAATATTTCGCAGATGAAAAAGTTGATTTTGCCGTTGTCGAATGCGGTATGGGCGGTAAAGGCGACTCTACCAATGTTGTAAAAAATCCCGAACTTTGTGTTATCACTTCTGTTTCAATGGACCATACCGATTTTCTCGGCTCAACGCTTGATGAAATCGCACAGGAAAAAGCAGGTATAATCAAAGATAATTCAACGGTCGTTCTTTATCCGAACGGTGCGTGCGAAAATGTTTTTGAAAATAAATGCAAAGAAACAGACAGCAGGCTTATCAAGGCTCGTGATATGGGCGATTTTAAATCAAATAATCTTGAAACCGCAGGGCAGGCACTTGCCTATCTTCGTCAGTGCGTTCATCTTGAATATCCTAAACTTCCCGCACGGCAGGAGCATATCGGCGATAATATGATGATAGACGGTGCGCATAATAAGGACGGCGCACTTGCACTGCGTGATTTTCTTCCGAATGAAAAAATCACTGCCGTTATCGGTATGATGAAGGATAAGGATATTGATTCTTATCTGAAAATTCTTGCACCGCATTTTGAAAAAATTATCACTGTTACGGTTGATAATCCACGCTCAATATCTGCATCAGACCTTGCCGAAATTGCAAAAAAATACTGTAAAAATGTAGAAATCAGCGAAAATCCGATTGAAGCAGTATCATTTGCAAAGCAGGATAGTGATTTTGTGTTGGTGTGTGGCTCGTTTTATCTTGCAAGGCAGATAAGAAAAGATTTGCTTTAAACTAAATTTCGCTAAAATATTTAAAACTGTTCTGTTATATTTCTAACAGAGCAGTTTTTTTGTGGAGTGAACAAAATGAATTTAACAATAGAATCAAGCGGAAATTTAATGGTTGTTTATTTAATTGGCGAACTTGATCACCATACCGCAGGCGAAATAAGAGAAAAAATTGATAAGGCAATCAGTTATAAAAAGCCGAATCACCTCGTTCTTGATTTTAAAAATATTACGTTTATGGATTCAAGCGGCATCGGTCTTGTTATGGGCAGATACCGCCTTATGCAGAATCATCACGGCAGTGTTGAAATCAAAAATGTAACACCGCAGACTAAAAAAATAATGGAACTCGCAGGGCTTGGCAGAATTGCCTCTATCAGTGAGATTAATCAGTTAAAGGAAGTAAAAAGATGAAAAATGAATTCAGACTGACTGTAGACAGTAAAAGTGTTAATGAAAGTTTCGCAAGGGTTGTCGTTTCTGCCTTTGCCGCAGCACTTGACCCCACAATCGAAGAACTTGCAGATTTAAAAACGGCAGTGTCCGAGGCTGTTACTAACTGTATAGTGCATGGCTATAAAGAGCAGTTCGGCAAAATTTACATAACAGGCAAAATTCAGGATAACACAGTAAAAATTATAATCAGAGATAAGGGCTGCGGCATTGAAGATATTTCGCAGGCAATGACCCCGTTGTTTACAACAGGCGAGGGCGAGCGTGCAGGTCTCGGCTTTACTGTTATGGAAAGTTTCTGCGATAAAATTACCGTCAGGTCAAAACCGCAGAAAGGTACAACCGTAACGCTGATTAAAAAAATTGAAGGCAAGTCTAAATGGTAACTGAAAACAGAAACAGCATTATTGAAAATAATATCGGTCTTGTTCATTCAATCGCCAGGCGCTTTAAGGGCAGGGGCGTTGAATATGACGATTTGTTTCAGTGCGGCTGTGTCGGTCTTATAAAAGCAGTCGATAATTTTGATGAAACGCTCGGCTATAAGTTTTCCACGTATGCCGTTCCCGTTATAATGGGCGAAATAAAAAGACTGTTTCGTGACGGCGGCGCAGTCAAGGTCAGCCGAAGTCTTAAGGAAAAATCGCTCAAAGCACAGGCGGTGCGTGAGCAGTTTATTAACCTGGAATTACGTGAGCCGACTGTTTCGGAATTTGCCGAACTTCTTGGTTGTGATATAAGCGAAACGGCGGAAATCCTGAATGTAATCAATCCTGTAATTTCAATTAATCAGTTCGGTGAGGACGGTTCGGAGGATTTTGATATTCCCGTTGATGATTCCGATAAACTTTTTGACAGACTGTCGGTAAATCAGGTGCTTTGTGCACTAAATGAGCAGGAACGTAAAATAGTTGATTACCGTTTTTATAAAGGCAAAACACAAAGTGAAACCGCCTCACTCCTCGGTATTTCGCAGGTGCAGGTCTCCCGTAAAGAAAAAGCCCTCCTCCTGAAATTACGCGAAAAACTTTCGTAGGGGCGGATATTATCCGCCCGTTTTCTTATTTTATGTTGTTCCCTCTGCATTAATTTGTTATAATAAACATAATACTTAATTTACGGGGTACAATTTATGAAACAATTATTAAAATTCGGGTGCGGACCGATTGCATATAATGATAATTTTATTTGTTCAGGTGCAAATAAAATAGGAGTTATAAATCCTGAAACTGATGAAGTATGTGCAACCTTAACAGGTATAAAAAATATAACGTCGCTTTCTATGGATGAAAAATATGTTTACGCTAAATCAACAACAGGCGTATACGGTATGTTTGATTTAGAAACTAATTCTCTTATTCATAAAGGTTCTTGCCGTGGCAGAAACGATACATCTCATGATGGACATTTCTTTTGTATTGATGATGGTGTTATTTTGGATGTTCTTAATCTAAAAGATGAAAATATGTATGTCGTTAAATATAATTTTTATAAAAACAATTATGAGAAATTGTATTTAACAAACCATATGTTTACTTGTTTTAACAGAATATATGATAAAACAAAAAGAAGGGCATATTTATTATGTAAAGAAAAGACTATTATTAAAAAGCCAAATGTTTATTGCAAATTTTTTGTAATAGATGTTGACAATTTATCAATTGAGGAAGAACTTGATTTAACTTTTAAAGATGGTTTTTCACCATTAAAGTTAGTTAATCCGAATTTAATTCTTATAAGTTCAATGGAACTGCAAAATATACATACAGGTGAACCGTCTTCATTTGGCTTTTCTGATTATGACAACAATCAGAAAAATCTATATATTTTAGAAGCTAAAATTTTAGGTGATTATTTAATTCTTGTATCTTGTGACATAATACTTGTCTTTAATATAAATCAATGTAAATTAATTAATAAATATAATTGTAAAAATGGAGTTAATGCAATATTAATAGATACTAAATTATACATTTCAACTTGGAACGGTCTTTTCTTAATTGATACTCAGTAGGGTGCGGCGTCCCCGACGCACCGCTTAACAACGCTCATATAACAAAAACGGACGGATTTCAAATATCCGCCCGTTTTATCTTTATTATAATGTACTTAAATCATACGGCGTCTTCTGGTATACAAAGTAGTTCAGCCAGTTCGTATATATCAGATTGCCTGCGCTTTTCCAATTCATTTTCGGCACAAGGTTAATATCATCATTCGGAAAATAGTTTTCAGGCTTTTTAATATCAAGCCCCCTGTCTTTATCCCTGAAATACTCTTTTGCCAGCGTATCTCTGTCATATTCGCTGTGACCGGTTACAAACAGATTTCTGCATTCCATATCCGAAATAATATGAATTCCTGCATCTTCACTGTAAGAAATAATCTGTAAATCCTTGATTTTCGCAATATCACTTGTGTTCAGATCCCATTCTCTTGAGTGAGGTACATAAAATACATCATCAAGGCCACGCATAAGCGGATGTGTAATATCAAGACTCTGGTGTGCGAATACACCGAATTTCTTTTCATCAAGATTTACCGGTTCAATTCCATAGTGATAATACAAACCTGCAAATGCACCCCAGCAAAGATGAAATGTTGAATAAACGTTGGTCTTTGTCCATTCAAATATCTTGCAGAGTTCGTCCCAGAAATCAACATCTTCAAATTTGAAATTTGCAAGCGGAGCGCCTGTGATAATCATTCCGTCGTATCTGTTGTGACAAACTTCGTCAAATGTCTTGTAGAATTTCAGCATATGCTCCTGCGAAGTGTTTTTGCTTTTGTGGCTTGCAACTTGGAGCAGGTCAATGTTAATCTGAAGCGGACTATTTGATAAAAGCCTTAATAATTGCGTTTCTGTTTCAATCTTTGTCGGCATTAAATTAAGAATTATAATATCAAGCGGTCTTATATCCTGCGTGTCCGCACGTTTATTGCTCATAACAAACACGTTTTCAAGTTCAAGACTTTGCTTTGCAGGCAATTCGTCGTCAATTCTGATTGGCATTTTATCAACCTCCTTTTATAATGGTATTAATATAGTATTATATAATATATATAAGCAATTTTAAAGTATTATCTGTAAAATATCGGTGCTTATGATTATAACAAATAAAAATTGTATTTGCAACCGAAAAATTTTAGTGAAAAAGCCGAAACCCAAAAAAATTGAAAATTTTATGAAAAAAGTTGTTGACTTTTTTATTTTGGTGTGGTATTATTATCAAGCGCTCGAGAGAGAGCGGCAAGGACCTTGAAAATTAAACAACGACGAAAAAGT
>JACTVT010000069.1 GCA_014465955.1 Eubacterium sp.
TTGCGAAAGTTGGCTCATTTTTGAGAATAATAGAGAATTTATGGCAGAAAATTCAAATATAGTTAAATTTATGAGCCTTTTTGATATTCATTACTCAGTTAATGCCGAGGCTCAGGCTTTTGAAAGGATTTTCGGTAAAGATATTAATAATAATTCATTGATTTACAAATTGATTAAAAATAAAAGAAAAAGCGATATAAATTCTTTACAGGAATTTACATCACTTCAGAAGTCTGCAAAATATTATTTGCAGTCGGGCAATAAACTCGGAATCGGAATAGGTACGATTCCGAAAGGCAAATACTGAATCAGATTTTATTATATTCGCTGACTGCAAGTTCATCGCATCTTTCATTATATTTATGACCGTTATGACCCTTGACCCAGTTAAATTCAACATTGTGTATTGAAAGAAGTTCAAGCAGTTGTTCCCACAAATCAACATTGAGCGCAGGCTTTTTATCTGCTTTTTTCCAGCCTCTGCTCTTCCAAGAATAAACCCAGCCTTTATTAACAGCATCACACACATATTTTGAGTCGGTCGTTAATTTAACATTGCATGGCTCTTTCAATGCTTTCAGTGCCATAATGACGGCAGTAAGTTCCATTCTGTTGTTTGTGGTTTCCTTTTCATAGCCGCTTATTTCTTTTTCTGTATTTTTGTAAACAAGAACAGCACCCCAGCCGCCTTTGCCCGGATTTCCGCTGCAGGCACCATCTGTATAAATTTCAATATTTTTCATAACTTTAACCTCTTGTCAGAATATTTTATCATTAATTGTGGTAATAATCAATATAGACTTTTCTGCTTCTAAGCGAAATTACATAATTTACTCATTCTGTAAATTTACCTAACTTGACAATTACATTATTTTAATATAATATATATTTAATTTTTGAGTTCGGAAAAAATAATTAATTTAAGGAGAATTTTAATGGCACAATTGAATAACCAGAGCGACAGGAGCACTAATGGAAAACGGAATTCCAAAAAGCGCTGTTATACCTATCGCAAGGTAACTAAAAAGCCCTACCGTAAAGAAAAAGCGGTTAATGAAACTGTTAAAGTTTCATTTTTAGGCGGTATGAATGAAATCGGTAAAAATATGACCGTGTATGAATATAAAAATGATATGTTCATTGTTGATTGCGGCCTTGCATTTCCGGGAGCAGAACTGCCCGGTGTTGACCTGGTAATACCTGATTTCACATATGTTGAAGAAAATATTAAAAAAATAAAAGGACTTATTATTACGCACGGTCATGAAGATCATATAGGGGGTATTGCATACCTTCTGAAAAAATTTAATATTCCGATTTATGCTACAAGACTTACAATCGGCTTAATCAAAGGAAAACTTCAGGAGCACAGACTGCTTGACATTGCAGAACTCCACGAAATTAACCCAAGAGATACAATTAAACTCGGTGCATTTGAAGTCGAACTGATTCACGTTAATCATTCAATACCCGATGCAGTGGGACTTGCAATAAAGTGCCCGGCAGGTGTTCTGATTCATACAGGAGACTTTAAAATAGATACTACACCTGTTGACGGTGATATGATTGACCTGACACGCTTTGCAGAATACGGAAAAAAAGGTGTTCTCGCACTGTTTCAGGACTCTACTAATGCCGAGCGCCCCGGATATACAATGAGTGAAAAAACCGTAGGTGAGTCATTTGAAAACCTTTTCAGAAAGGCAGGCAAAAGGCGTATTCTTGTTGCAACTTTTGCATCAAATATTCATCGCGTTCAGCAGATTATTGATGTTGCTAAACAATTGAAACGTAAAGTTGCGGTTCTTGGCAGAAGTCTTGAAAATCTTGTTCAGGTAGGCGAAGAACTCGGTTATCTCAAAGTTCCCAAAAATGTTATGATTAATATTAATGAAATCGGTTCATACGCTGATGATAAACTTGTCATCATAACCACCGGCTCTCAGGGTGAGCCTATGAGCGCACTGACAAAAATGGCATTTGGCGAACACAGAAAAGTATCCGTTACACCAAATGATTATGTTATTATTTCAGCAACGCCGATACCGGGTAATGAAAAAATGGTCGGCAATGTTGTAAATGAACTTATGAAGCGCGATATTGAAGTTATTTATGAAAAAATGTACGAAGTGCACGTTTCTGGTCACGCATGTCAGGAAGAACTGAAACTTATGATGAGCCTTATAAAGCCTAAGTTTTTCATTCCCGTTCATGGTGAACAGAAACATCTTCAAAAACATGCTATGCTTGCTCAGTCGATGGGGATTCCCAAAAACAATATTTATATCGGGGGAATAGGCAAAAGCATTGAGATAAGTGAAAAAGGTATAAAACCTGTTTCCGATGTTCCCAGCGGCGAGATTTACGTTGACGGTATCGGTGTAGGAGATGTAGGAAACATAGTTCTTAATGATAGAAAGAGATTGTCTGAAGACGGTCTTGTCATCGTTGTTGCAACTATTGATACGCAGTCAGGATATATTGTAAGCGGTCCCGATATCGTAAGCCGCGGTTTTGTATATGTTAAAGATAACGAAGAATTAATGAACGACGCAAAACAAATTGCGGTAGATATTATTTATAAAAATTATAATACAAAATATCACGATTGGAATCAGGCAAAATCTGCACTGAAAGACGGAATTTCAAAACTTATGTATGACAGAACGAAAAGATCACCCATGGTTTTGCCTATTTTTATGGAAATATAGTATTTATTGATTAAGGAGAATAAACTATGAAAGTTATTTTAAAGCAGGACGTTAAAAGTCTCGGCAAAAAAGGCGAACTGGTTAATGCATCTGACGGATATGCAAGAAATTTTCTTATTCCGAAGGGACTCGCAATGGAAGCAAATGCAACAGCAATGAATGATTTCAATAATAAAGAATCTGCAAAAAAATATCATAAAGCTGAAGAAATCAAGGCTGCAAAGACAGATGCAGAAAAACTTGAGGGAAAAACCTTCAGATTAACTGCAAAAGCAGGCGCAAACGGGAAACTTTTTGGTTCCGTAACTTCAAAAGATATTTCTGCAAAAATCAAGCAGGATTTATCACTTGATATTGACAAAAGAAAAATCGCCGTTGATGATATTAAACAGTTTGGCACATACGAGGCAGAAATTAAGGTTTATCAGGGCATCAGCGCTAAAATTTATGTTCAGGTAACAGAAGCGTAAAATAACGAATCAGTATAAATTTCAAGGAATTAGGTGAGTAAAAATGCCTGATGTAAACAATTCAAGTTCAGTAACTTTGCCATACAGTCTTGAGGCTGAGCAGGCTGTATTGGGTTCAATTCTGATTGAGCCGGACTGTATGGAAGAAGTGGTCAATATTGTTAAACAGGAATATTTTTTCCTTTCTTCACACCGTGTTATATTTTCATCTATGATGACGATGTATTCAGGTTCTAAGGCTAAAATTGACCCTGTTGTTATTGCAGACGTTCTTGTAAAAGAGGGTCTTTATGATGTTGCAGGCGGCAGAGAATACCTTATTACTTTACGTGACAGTGTGCCGTCAACTGCAAATGTTGAAACATATGCAAAAATAGTTGAAGAAAAATATTTACTTCGCACTCTTATTACAACATCACAGGAAATTATTGAATCTGCAACAAGCGGTGAAACTGATGCTAATCTGCTGCTGAATTCAGCGGAACAAAAAATTTATGATATAAGACAAGGTCGTGATTCGGGCGGTCCGAAAAAAGTTTCCGATGTTATTATTAACGGTGTTTATGACCGGCTGTATAAACTAACAGGCGAGGATAAAGAACAATATCAGGCAATACCGTCAGGCTTCGGTATGCTTGATAAGTACATAACAGGACTTAATAAATCTGATTTTATTCTTATAGGTGCACGTCCTGCTATGGGTAAAACTTCATTTGCCTTAAACCTTGCACAAAATGTTACTATGCTGGCTAAGAAAAAATGTGTTTTCTTCAGCCTTGAAATGACTAAGGAACAACTTGCCGAAAGGCTTTTGTCTGCCCGTGCAGGTGTGCCGAGCAATAAACTTAGAACCGGTGAGTTAACTGATGATGAGTGGGTTCGTCTGGGCAATGCAGCAGGTGATTACGATAATGTTGAACTTTATCTTGATGATACTGCGTCTATTACCGTTCCTGAAATTAAATCAAGAGTACGCAGACTTAAAAATGTTGATATTATTTTAATTGACTATTTAGGACTTATTCAATCTGCAACTCGAAAAGAAAACCGTGTGCAGGAGGTTTCGGAAATTACAAGAAATCTTAAGATGCTTGCCAAAGAACTCAATATTCCCGTAGTATGTTGCGCTCAGTTGTCCCGTGGAACAGAAGGCAGAGGAAAAAGCCATAAGCCGCAATTATCAGACCTTCGTGAATCAGGTTCTATCGAGCAGGACGCTGATATCGTTATGTTCCTTTACAGACCTGATTATTACCGTAATGAGGTTGATGATGATAAACAGGACGAAATAGATGAAAACCTTACGGAACTTATTGTTGCAAAAAACAGACACGGCGCAGTCGGCACTATCGAAATGACGTTTGATAAAGAATTTACAAGATTCAGAAGTATTGACAAAAAATATGAAGAATAAAATTACTGATTTTGTAAAACAGAATAATCTTATCTCAGAAAATGAAACTATATTAATTGCCTTTTCAGGCGGCGCTGATTCGGTTTTTCTGGCTGAATATCTGTTAAGTGTTAAAGAAAAATTAAATTTAACACTTAAAATTGCTCATATTGAGCACGGCATAAGAGGCAAAGAAAGTCTTAAAGACTGTGAATTTTCAAAATCATATGCTTCAAAACACAATATTGAGTTTTTTGAATGTCATATTGACGCAGTAAATGAAGCAAAAAAAGCCAAAATGGGTGTTGAAGAATACAGCCGTAAAAGGCGGTATGAATTTTTTAACACAATAAAATGTGATAAAATTGCCACTGCTCACAATCTGACTGATAATGTTGAAACTATGCTTTTCAGGATTGCACGCGGTACATCAATTCACGGTCTTTGTTCCATTCCGGTTAAACGTGATAAGATTATTCGTCCTCTTCTTTCTGTTTCAGGCGAAGAAATCAGAAATTATCTCAATGAAAATAATATTGAATACTGTGTTGACAGCACAAATACTGACAATGATTACAGCAGAAATTATATAAGGAATGTTATAATTCCCGAATTCAAAAATATAAACAGCGGTTTTATTCATAATGCCGCTAAATTAA
>JACTVT010000070.1 GCA_014465955.1 Eubacterium sp.
TTTTGTTTCTTTTTGTGTTAATATCTATGCGTTGTAAATTTATAAGGAGGTGTTCGCTAATGGCAAAATGTGAATACTGCGGAAAAGAAATGACTTTCGGCATTAAAGTTTCTCACTCTCACAGAAGATCAAACAGAACTTGGAAACCAAACATCAAAAAGGTAAAGGCTATTGTAAACGGCTCTCCTAAAAGAGTTAATGTATGCACAAGATGTCTTCGTTCCGGCAAGGTTGAAAGAGCATAATATTTCGCATAAAAACAGCGTACGCAATTCTGCGTACGCTTATTTTTATACATTAAAAGGAAAGCGGCAGGAAGTATCCTGCCGCTTTAATTATTTTTCAGATTTTTTGAACTTGCTGAAATCAACTTTATTTTCAGTATGAGTAATAAGTTTTGCAATATTCGGTATATGAGTTATCAGCACAATAACTGTAAATATAACAGCAATTATTGTTAAATCAGCCGAACGATAAAATAAATACATCATTACAGGATATAAAACTGCCATTACAATGCTTCCAAGAGAAACATATCTTGTTACAAGCACTACAACAATAAATACTGCCAGCAAAATAAGTGCGATGCGCCAGTCAATAGCAAAAACCATACCGCCCGATGTTGCAACGCCTTTGCCGCCTTTAAATTTAAAGAAACAAGGAAAAATATGACCCATAACGCAGAAAAAACCTGCATATGCCTTGACAAATACAATTATATTTGTTAAAGGATTGGATACAAGCAACATCGGTGTATGTTCAAAAATTTTAATTGCAATAAAAATTGCAACAAAAACCTTAAGCATGTCACCGACAATAGTTAAGATACCGAATTTTGCACCGAAACTGCGCAGCATATTGGTAGAACCTGCATTACCGCTGCCATGTTTTCTGACATCGTCTTTTTTTAATTTTTTTGATAAAATCACTCCGAAATTAAGACTTCCAAGCAAATATGAAATGACAGCAATCGCTGCAAATGAAACATAAACCATTATTTTTTACTGTCTCCCCTTTCACGAATTATAAACCGAACAGGCGTGCCGTCAAGTCCGAAAACCTCTCTTATCTGATTTTCAAGATAGCGCTGATATGAAAAATGAAAAAGTTCAGCATTATTCACAAAAAATACAAATGTCGGCGGTCTTGTAGACGCCTGAGTCATATAATAGATTTTAAGTCTTTTCCCCTTATCGGTAGGCGGCTGAACTCTTGCAGTGGCAATTGCGAGCACTTCATTTAACTTGCCTGTTGAAATGCGCATAGAATTCTGCGTATGAACAAATGATATCATTTCAAAAAGTCTGTCAATTCTCTGCCCTGTTTTAGCAGAAATAAACATAACAGGTGCATAACTCATAAATGAAAAATCAACTGCAAGTTTTTTGCGGAATTCATTCATAGTATTGCCGTCTTTTTCAACAGCATCCCATTTATTAACAGCAATAATACACGCCTTGCCCTGTTCAAGTGCAATACCTGCAACTTTTGAATCCTGTTCAGTAAATCCCTCTGTTGCGTCTATCATTATAACACAAACATTTGCTCTCTCAACAGCCATTCTTGCACGAATTATGCTGAATTTTTCAATAGCGTCATTAATTTTACTTTTACGCCTTATTCCTGCCGTATCAATAAAATTAAATTTACCGTACTGATTTTCCACAAAAGTATCTGTAGTGTCACGTGTAGTTCCTGCTATATTTGAAACGATTGCCCTGTCTTCTCCGCAGATTTTATTTACAAGCGAGGATTTGCCTACATTCGGTTTACCTATTACTGCAACATTGATAATCTCGTCATCTTCTTCCTCGTCTTCACCCTCCGGAAAGTATTTTATTACTTCATCAAGCAAATCACCTGTTCCATGACCGTGAACGGAAGAAACTGCAATCGGGTCGCCGATACCGAGATTATAAAATTCATAAAAATCAGGGTCTACCTCGCCTACACTGTCGCATTTATTAACGCAAAGCACAACAGGCTTACCGCTTTTGAGAAGCATTGATGCCACTTCGTGATCGGTTGCAACCACACCGCAAGTTAAATCGGTTACAAGAATAATAACATCTGCGGTTTCAATTGCAATCTCTGCCTGCCTTCTCATCTGACTTAAAATAACATCGCCGGAATAAGGCTCAATTCCTCCGGTATCAACAAGCAGAAAATTATGATTAAGCCATTCACAGTCACCGTAAATTCTGTCCCTTGTAACACCCGGTGTATTGTCCACAATAGAAAGTCTTGTTCCTATTAACTTGTTAAAAAGAGTTGATTTGCCAACATTCGGTCTGCCGACTATGGCAACAACCGGTTTACTCATTTTACGACCTCCTTATAACAAGAAAGACGGACAATATTATGCCCGCCCGAAAATTCTTGTAAGATTTTATGCTTCTTCCTTAGCAATAACTTCCTTGCCATTGTAATATCCGCAGTTAGCACAAACCTTGTGAGGTACAGTGTAACCTGAACAATTCGGACATTTTACAAGTGTAGGAGCATCCATTTTCCAAACGCTTGAGCGTCTCTTATTCTTTCTTGCTGTTGATGTTCTTCTTGCTGGTACTGCCATTTTTATAGCCTCCTTTATTCAAAAAAATGAATTATTTACTCTTCATCAAGTAATTGAAGTAACAATTCCATTCTTGGGTCAACATCTGATTTGCAATCACATTTGCCAAGATTAAGATTTTTACCGCATTTTGTGCATAAGCCTTTACAATCATCACTGCAAAGCATCTTACTTGGTAAAAACAACTGCACTTCTTCTTCAATAAGTTCATCTAAATCAAGCACACCGTTCTCAACCACAACATAATCATCATAATCAACATCATTTGCCAGACTTTGAACCAGTATCTTATTTAAATCAAAACTTATATTTTTCTCCAAATCTTCTGCACAGCGGTCACAAAAACCATAAAAAACAAACGAAACATTGAGTTTCAAATAAACAACCTCTGCTTTATAAAAAACAGAGCCTTTTACCAAAACGCCGTTTTTTATTGGCTTATATGTGCTGTAAACAAGATTCTCAAGATTTAAAGTGTAATCAATGGAAACAACCTCATCATTTCCGTTAAATAGATTTGTAAGGTCAATTTTCATTATTCCACCTCATCTCGCGCTTTAAATATTATATATATAAGTAACACTTTTGTCAATACTTTATTTTATAAAAAGTAGTTCAAAAAAGGTTTAAAACCGAAAACGGACCGATGTTGACATCGGTCCATCAGATTTTAATTGAATTATAATTCTTCGCAGAAATCAAAGATTTCAACAGGTAAATCTTCCTTATCACAACTGATTGTAAAAACAAAGTCAACATCGGTTGCAGTCGAAAGTTCCGAAAGCATTTCAAAGAACTGAGGAAGTTTGCTGTAGTCCCTGCCTACAATTTTAAATGTAGCATCAACAAGCACGTCCGTAACATCATAGTTACCGGCACAAATACCTGCAAGAAAACCATAGAATGCCTTGCAGCCGCTTACACGGTAAGTATCTGTTTCAAGAAGTCTTGCTTTAGATGAAATATCATATGTGAGTTTCGGTTCTTTTTCTACACATACAACATTTCCGTCCGAATTTTCAACACAAGCGTTAACCAGATCAATAAGTTTTTTTGTTTTGCCTGCGCCTTTATTACCTATAATAAGTTTAATCATTTATGATTCCTCCAAGGTTTATTTCAATTATATATTATCATATACCGAGTTCTTTTTCAAGTTTTTCTTTTTCATTTTCATAACCCGGTTTTCCAAGCAGTGCAAACATATTCTTTTTATAACTCTCAACACCCGGCTGATTGAACGGATTTACGCCTAAAATATAACCTGAAACAGCACAAACTTTCTCAAAGAAATAAATCATATATCCGAGATTTTCAGCGCTGATTGCGTCAGATTCAAGAATAAGGTTAGGTACGCCGCCTTCAGTATGAGCAAGCAATGTACCCTGACGAGCCTTTTCATTTACATAACTGAGTTTTCTGCCTGCGAGGAAATTAAGACCGTCAATATTGCCCTCCTGCTCTGTAACAGTAAAGTCATCAAGCGGAGTATTGAACTTAATACAGGTTTCAAACATAAGATTTGAACCGCTCTCCTGAATATACTGACCTACAGAATGTAAATCAGTAGAAAATACACAGGATACAGGGTATAATCCTTTGCCGTCTTTACCCTCACTCTCGGCAAACAACTGCTTTAACCATTCATTGAACATTGTCATACAAGGCTCATAGGAAATGAAGCATTCAAGTCTTTTGCCGTTATCATATAAACAGTTGCGGATTGCAGCATATTTAAGGCAGTCATTTTCATTAATATCCTCACTGTTAAGGCTATCCTGTGCAAATTTTGCGCCGCTCATTAAAGCATCAATATCAATGCCTGAAACTGCAATCGGCAAAAGACCTACAGCCGTAAGAACAGAATATCTGCCGCCGACATCATCAGGAACTACGAAAGTTTCATATCCTTCTTCATCTGCAAGGTTTTTGAGCGTTCCTTTTGCTTTATCTGTAGTGGCAAAAATTCTTTTTGCAGCCTCTTCCTTTGAATACTTGCTGTAAACAAGATCCCTGAATACTCTGAAAGCAATTGCAGGCTCGGTTGTTGTACCGCTCTTGGAAATTACATTAACACAGATATCCTTATCCTTGCAGATTTCAAGAAGTTCTGTAAGCATGGACGGACTGATTGTGTTGCCGATAAAATAAATCTGAGGTGTGTCTTTTGCAAGTGCATTATAATTCGGCGATTTTAATGCCTCAATAACTGCTCTTGCACCGAGATAGGAACCGCCGATACCGATTACAATTAAAACATCCGCATTTGTTTTAATGTATTCGGCTGCTTTTTTAATTCTTGCAAACTCTTCCTTATCATAATCTGTAGGCAGAGTAACCCAGCCAAGAAAATCATTTCCTGCGCCATTTTTAGAATGAAGCGTTCTTAAAGCATCAACTGCTTTGGGAGCCATTTCATTAATGTCTGCTTCTGAAACAAATTTTTCTGCATATTTATTAATTAATTTTAACTTCTGCATAATCATTCCTCTTTCATATTTTTTAACTTGCTATATAATACAACATTTTTTTCCTT